>JBCCPQ010000260.1:0-2281 GCA_039024825.1 Pseudomonadota bacterium | reverse complement strand
GTCGATGAAAACCTTTGATCAAGTCCCGATAGACGACGCGGCGAAGTACGCCGCCGAGGATGCAGACATAACCATGCGCCTCTGGAAAGAGTTCAAGCCAAAGCTTCACCGATCCAAGGTCACGACCGTCTACGAGACGTTGGAAAGGCCTCTGGTCCCTGTGCTGGCGAAAATGGAGATGGACGGCATCAAGGTTGATCGCGACACGCTCTCGCGCATGTCGAATGCGTTCTCTCAGAAGATGGCGGCGCTCGAAGATGAGATCCACACGCTTGCCGGAGAGAAATTCAATGTCGGCTCCCCCGCGCAGTTGGGAGACATACTCTTTGATAAAATGTCTCTTCCAGGCGGAAAGAAGGGCAAAACGGGCAAATACTCTACGGGAGCTGACATCCTTGAGGATCTTGCCACTGAACATGACCTACCAGGCCGCGTTCTCGACTGGCGGCAGCTTTCCAAACTGAAGTCTACTTACACCGACGCTTTGCAGGAACATATCAACCCGGACACGGGCCGCGTGCACACGTCCTATTCCATTGCGGGCGCAAACACCGGGCGCCTCGCCTCCACCGACCCAAATCTGCAGAACATCCCCATCCGCACCGAGGAAGGCCGACGCATTCGCGAAGCTTTCGTGGCGGAAGAAGGTAAAACACTGGTGGCCCTGGACTATAGCCAGATCGAACTGCGCATCCTTGCTCACATTGCAGACATTCCCGCGCTGAAAAAGGCGTTTGCAGACGGGATCGACATCCATGCCATGACAGCGTCAGAGATGTTCAACGTCCCGCTTGACGAGATGACGCCAGATGTCCGCCGTCAGGCCAAAGCCATTAACTTCGGCGTGATCTATGGAATCTCGGGCTTTGGCCTCGCGCGTAACCTGAGGATCCCGCGCGACGAAGCGCAGAGCTTTATCGACACGTATTTTGAGCGTTTCCCGGGCATTAAGCAGTACATGGCCGACACGACCGCCTTTGCGAAGGAGCACATGCGCGTCGAAACCCTCTTTGGTCGCCGCATCCATACGCCGGAAATCAATGCTAAGGGTCCCACGGCCGGCTTTGCGAAGCGCGCGGCTATCAATGCGCCTATCCAAGGGACGGCGGCTGATATCATCCGACGGGCCATGGTGCGCATGCCGGAGGCCATAAAGAACATCCCAGCCAAGATGCTTCTACAGGTCCATGACGAACTTCTTTTCGAGGTGGAGGATGGCGCTGTCGATGACCTTATCGGCGTAGCCCGTGAAGTCATGGAAAACGCCGCGATGCCCGTTGTGAAGATTGATGTGCCTCTCGTTGTGGACGCCGGTCAGGGGTCGAACTGGGCAGAAGCGCATTGAGCCTCAGGCCGCGGCAAGCGACTATTTGCGCCATATGAGAAACACTCTTGCCCGTAGCTTGGACTAGGCAAGGCAACGCGAAGTTGGCAGGGTGTGACTATGCGAGTTTTATTCTTTTTGTTGGTGACGCTTTGGGCTGCAGGTGCGCAGGCGCAAGATGCGCGGATACAATTGCTGGGCGATAGCCTTATGGCTTGGAACTCGCTCACAGGGCGATCAATCCCGAACGTGCTGGCACGCCAGCTTGGGGAGCAAGTCGACAGCCGTGCCGTGACCGGAGCGATGATCCGCGGGATCGCCCGCCAGTATAGGTCCGGTGATTATGAGTGGGTTGTGCTAAACGGCGGCGGTAATGATCTCTGGCTTGGCTGCGGTTGTACACAGTGCGAAGGGCGCATGTCACAGATCATCTCTCGCGATGGCTCCTCCGGTCGCTTGCCTGACCTCGTGTCCGCGATCCGCAGGGATGGTGCTAAAGTCCTCTATGTCGGATATCTCCGCTCGCCGGGGTTTGGGTCGCCAATCGAACACTGCAGGGACGACGGTGATGAGCTTGAGCGTCGCGTGGAGCGGATGGCTGCCTCCATGGACGGCGTTTGGCTGGTGTCCAACCGGCAGATTGTGAGCCCGGGAGACAAGAGTTTTCACGCGCTCGATCGTATTCATCCCTCGGTGAAAGGGTCGCGGGTCATCGGTAAGCGCATCGCCTCTGCCATCCGGCAGCTGGACGCCCGGTGACGGAACGGCAGCCTAAATCATCGCGACAGTGGGCGTGATCGTCCTGTTCAACAAACCGATGAACGTGCTCAGCCAGTTCACGGATGAAGGGCGCTGGAAGGGTCTCAAGAGCTTTATCGATGTTCCGGGAGTCTACGCTGCAGGTCGGCTTGATCGGGATAGCGAGGGGCTTCTTGTGCTGACGGATGACGGCAGACT
>JBCCPQ010000259.1:0-2581 GCA_039024825.1 Pseudomonadota bacterium | reverse complement strand
AGGCGCGCGGCGTGCATAACCTTGGATGTCATTTCTTCGATGGATCGCCAAAGTCGGGGACGTAGGTTTGGATCGAAGGCGATGACTTTGCCTTTTGCCCGTGCAGCTTCCACTGCCCGCAAGAGAGTGTCTCGGGGAGCTCTGCGAGGATAGCGAGTGTGATCCCAGAGAAATAGATCAGGTCCGCGTCATCAAAAGCCGCGCCCAGGGCCTGTTCGTTCGCGGCAAGTTCACGGGCCGCTGAAGCTTCTCTCCAGTAGGTAAAGCTACGCTCGCCCTCCTTCAAATGTATCCGATAGAGACCAACGGTCTTCCTCGGCACCACCTGGACATGGGCGTCCGAGATATTGCTGGCCCGTATGAACTCCAGCATCTCTTGGGACAAATCATCGTCACCGACTGCGGTGAAGTAAGCAACTTCGGCATTTGTCGAAATCTGTGCAAGGTACCATGCCGTGTTGAAGGTATCTCCGGCAAAGCCCATGCGAAACGTCTTAGGGTCCCTTGTCGGGGCGAGTTCTGCCATGCACTCCCCAATCGACAGGACGCGCTTTGGACCGCCATTGTCAGAGAAAATCATCGCGACGCGGAGTAAAGGTGTCGATAAGCACTCCGGGCATAAGACAGACGCAGCCATGCATCTGCCCGGAGGGGATCACGAAGCTGTCGCCAGGACCGACCTCGCGCTCTTTCTTGCCAAGGGTGAAACGAAACCGCCCGCTTTCGACATACGTCGATTGCACATGTGGGTGGTTGTGAAGGGCTCCGATCGCTCCCGCCGCTTCAAAGCGAAACGCGACTACCATCAGTTTTTGGTGATCCGACAAGACCTGCCGGGTCACGTCAGGTCCGGTTGAGACAATGGGGTATTCGGGGGGGTAATCTGACATCTTGTATTCCTTGCGACCTACGAGAACAGCATGCCTCCATTGATGTCGATATTCGTGCCCGTGATGAAGGCGCTGTCGTCGCAGGCGAGGAAGAGAACAAGGTTGGCCGCGTCTTCAACGACCCCCTGACGCTTTAGTGGGGCATTGGCTTCGAAACCGCGCCGTCCGGCATCTGGCGTGTGAATGTTATGAAAATCCGTGTCGATCATGCCGGGACACAGCGCATTTACCCGGATGTCTGGGCCGACCTCTTTGGCAAGACCGCGGGTCATTGTCATCACTGCCCCTTTGGAGGTTGCGTAGGCAACGGCTCCAGGACCGCCACCATCGCGGCCCGCCTGGCTGGCAAGGTTCACGATTGCTCCGCTCTTCATGTGGGCGAGGGAGGCTTGCGTCATCAGAAACGTGCTGGTGAGGTTGAGGCGCATCACGGCGTCCCAATGCTCTAGCGGCATCTCCGCAACCGTCTTCCGGGCAATCAGCCCACCGGCGTTGTTGACAAGGATATCTACTCCACCGAACGCATCCACCGCAGCCTGCACCAGGGCGTCTGCGTCGGACTTGTTGTTCAGGTCACCCTGGACGGCAATTGCACGTCCGCCCTGCGTTTCTATAGCTTCGACAGCTGCATCCGCGCCCTTTGAGCTGGAGAAATAGTTGATGGCGACGCTTGCGCCTTCGGACGCGAGTTTCTCGGCGACGGCCCGACCGATATCTCGCCCCCCTCCCGTGACAATGGCGGTTTTACCTTTGAGTTTCATGGCGAGCCTTTCTGTAGGTAAGCGAGGTTGGTGCGCGGTCAGAACGCGCCAGGCATAAGCAGCTTGGGGAGCCACAGGATGATCGCGGGGAAGGCGGCCAGCAGCACAAGAATGACCAGCATAGGGGCGAGAATGATCACCACTTCACGCAACACTTGGACCACGTTCAGCCCGCCGATGGCCGCTGATATGAGCAGGCAAAGCCCGTAAGGCGGTGTCACAAGACCAAAGGCCAGTGAGACGATCCCGATGATGGCGAACGCGATGGGATCGACACCTCCGGCCTGTGCTACGGGCATCAGCACGGTGCCCAAGATGATGATCGTTGGGATCGCATCGATGAAGAGCCCGAAGAGCAGGAAGAGCGCCGCGATAACCATCGCCGTCCCGAATGGGCCGAACTCCCACGCCGTCAGGACGCTCACAATCAGTCGGGGTGCGTTATAAAAAGACAAGAGCCAGCCAAAAGCCGAAGCCGTCCCGATGGCAAAGAGCGAGATCGCCGCGAAGCGGGCCGTGTCATAGAGGATGAACCCGAGGTCGCGGACGGTGACCGTCCTGTAGACTAACATTCCCAGTACCAGCGCATAGGCTGCCGCGATGATGGCGCTTTCGGTGGGTGTGACGATGCCGCCCACGATGCCGCCGATCACGAAAATCGGTGTCAGCAGAGCAAGGGTGGCACCCTTCCACGCAGCCAAGAACTCCCCCAGGTTCGGTGACGCGGTTACCGGGTAATTCCGCACCTTTGCGAAACAGTAAACTGTCGCCATTAGCGTCAGTCCGATCATGAGGCCCGGCACGGCTCCACCCAGGAAAAGTGCTCCGACCGAGACCTGCATGACCCCGCCCCAGACGATCATCAGGATCGACGGCGGGATGATGACACCCATAACGGAAGAACACGCAGTGATCGCCACGGCAAATCGT
>JBCCPQ010000258.1:0-2840 GCA_039024825.1 Pseudomonadota bacterium | reverse complement strand
TGCAAACACATATGAGCCGCCTTCGCGCAAAGATCGACAAACCCTTTGAGGCGGACATGATCCGCACTGTTCGTGGGTCAGGATATGTCATCGACGCCACTTAGCGTCCTACGCTCCACCGTCTTTGCTCGTGTACTCCGGGCGTTCGGCCTGTTCGTGCTCGTCTTCCTAGGGGTGCTTTGGCTTGTGACTTTTGTCTGGCGTGACCAGATCGACACCGCTGAATGGCAGCAGATAGAGACCGAGGTTGCTTATGCTGAAGGCATCATTAGCGAAGTCGGGATTAGGGCGTTCTTGGCAGACTACACCGAGCCCGAAAACCGCGTCTGGGAAGACGACTACCTGTATGAATTGCTTGAAGAAGCCCAGTTCATACACGCCTTCCGTACGGATGAGGACGATATTTTAGGTGGATATGGGGACCTCTGGCCAGATGACGCGGGAGCCGCCCTTTTCCACCCAGAGATTAACGTTCCCGTACGTGGCTTGGCCTTTGGATATGACGGCGGCTACGGGGTCATTGCCCGCTTTGAGCCCGAGGCACGTCAGGACCTTTTGGCTTTCGCGCAGTTCGCGACCTTCGCTGTATTCCTGATTGGTTTGCCACTGGCGCTGTTCGTTGGCTACTTTCTGAGCCGCGATGTCTTTCGCCGGATCGACGGCGTATCGGCGACGGCAGCAGCAGTTGCGGGTGGCGACATGGACCGTCGCGCGCCGGAAACAGGAGACGGCGATGAATTCGACCGCCTCGCGCGCGGAATAAACGACATGCTCGACCGACTCGCGCAACTCAACGCAAATATAGAAGCGGTAAGCGTTGGCGTTGCACACGACCTAAAGACGCCTTTGGCCAATATCGGCGGACGACTGGAGCTGATGGACCGCGACGCCAGCGATGCAGCAGCGGTAGCTAGTCATGTCGAAGCAGCGCAAGGATACCTCTCGGAGCTTCTCAGGATCTTTGACGCGCTTTTGCGGCTTGGTGAGGTGGAGTCTGGGCGTCGGAAAGCCGCCTTTGAGCCAAGTGACCTATCAGAACTGGTCGCCGAGATGGCCGGGGCTTACGCACCGGTCTTTGAAGATGCCCGCAAGTCACTCAAGATAGACGTCGCCCGCGACGTGCAGATTGAAGGCGACAAAGAGCTTTTGGAGCAAATGCTCTCCAACCTGCTCGAAAATGCGCTTGAGCATTCGCGTGACGCCGCAAACGTTTACGTAACTCTGACCTCGGACGCGATGTTGACGATTGGGGATGACGGCCCCGGCATAGCGCCCGCCCACAGCGCCCGCATCTTTGAGCGGTTTTATCGAGCTGATTCCAGCCGCACCAATGCCGGATCGGGCCTCGGGCTGTCGTTGGTCAAGGCTATTGCAGACCTGCACGGCGCGACGATCACGGTAGACCAATCAGCACCAGGCGCGGTTTTCACCCTCGATTTCAGCGGCCAATCGAGGCGCTGAGGTAACGCAAGTCGAACAATACAAAACTGTATGAAACGCGCAGCTTTCTTGTAACCCAAAGACATCGCGCCAGAGCCTAGATCTATCTCCAGACATCAACTGGAGGCTTCTATGCGCCGCGCTTTATTGACCGCCACCGCCCTTCTTCTGGGATCCACTGCCCTTGCAGCGCCTGATGCGCTGACCCGCGAAGAAGCGCGCCACCTTCTGCAGCGTACGGGCTTCGGGGCCGCCCCGGCGGAGATTGAAAGCCTGATCGGGATGCCTGCCGACCTCGCCGTGGGCCAGATCCTCGCTGGGGTTCAGACCTCGCCCTCCCGACCCATGCCAGCGTGGGCCGACGCATGGATCTACCCATTTGATCCGGTGTGGACGCTCACGCAGACGGAGCAGGAGCTATTCTATGCCAACCGCTACTTGGAGATCGAAGACCTCACCGCATGGTGGCTGGCGGAGATGGTCGCGACCCCCTCCCCGCTCACAGAGCGTTTGACCCTATTTTGGCACGATCACTTCGCCACGTCATTCGACAGCGAGGAGAACAGCCAGTGGATGGCCGGCCAGAATGCAATGTTCCGCGAACATGCTGCAGGGAATTTTGCGGCGCTCGCCCACGGCATTCTCCGCGATCCAGCAATGCTGACATATCTATCGAATACCGAAAACTTCGCCGATGCCCCCAACGAGAACCTCGGGAGGGAGTTCCTGGAGCTTTTCACACTAGGCGAAGGCAACGGGTACACAGAGAACGACGTGAAGGAGGCTGCTCGCGCCCTGACCGGTCATTCGGTCGGCGATGACGGGGCTTATGCATTTTTCCATGAGGATCATGATAGCGGACGAAAGACGATCCTCGGGCAGACCGGGCAAATGGGCGCTACCGATCTGGCGGAAGCTGCCCTCAACCATCCGGCTTTCGGACCCTACATCGTTGAAAAGCTGTGGCGCACTTTCATCTCAGCAGAGCCAGATCCTTCTGAAATCGTGCGGCTCACTGCCCTCTGGAAGTCGGCGGACCTCGAACTCAAGCCGCTTCTCAGGGAACTATTCCTCAGCGACGCATTTTGGGCGCCCGAGGCGCGCGGCGCCCTCGTTAAGTCTCCGGTAGAGCTCGTGGTCGGCACGCTGCGAAGCACTGGGCGCACAGGGCTGCCAATGGAAGAGGCCGTGTGGGTCACTGCAGACCTCGGACAGCACCTGTTTTTCCCGCCTAATGTTGGTGGCTGGCAGCAAGGTTCTGAGTGGATCAACACGTCAACGGCTCTCTTAAGGGCGCAGCTCCTGACAGATTTTGCTCAGGGCCACCTCGAACGCGACGCGGCGGCGCCCGCAATGATGGCTCCCGCAAGCGGGCCGCAGGCGCAGCAGGCAAAAGGTGA
>JBCCPQ010000257.1:0-3016 GCA_039024825.1 Pseudomonadota bacterium | reverse complement strand
TGGGTGGCCGCTCAAGCGGTGGGCCGGACTTCGATGGCAAAGCCATGGTGTTTTCCGGCGTGATCAATACCAATGGCGGGGGCTTCTCATCGGTGCGCCGGGGTGTGGAGCCTGGCGCCTTGTCTGGAACGGACGGCCTGATGCTCCGCGTAAAGACCGACGGCCGGGCCTATCGCGTGACGATCCGCACGGCTGAGCGCTTCCGCGGACGATCGGTGTCCTACAATGCGGATATTGAAGCCGGTGAGGGCGGTGAGTGGGTTGAGGCCTATGTGCCGTTCGACGCGTTCTCGACCTCTGTGTTTGGCCGCAGTGTGCCCGCCGCACCCCTTGATCCGGAGACGGTCTGGTCCGTCGGGATCATCCTCGGCGATGGCAAAGATGGTCCCTTCGAGATGCAGGCGGAGTGGATCAAAGCCTGCCGCAGCGAGCCGGCAACGATCTAAACCGTCCGCTTCGCCTTGTCTTTGGCGTTTGTGGCTTCGATCGCGGCACGGGCGGCGGCCCACTGTTCGTCACCCCACGCCGACAACATGGCAAAGTTACCGCCTGAGGCGTTGTACATCGCCCCATCAATCGCAATGGTCTGGCCGTTGATGTAGTCTGCGCCAGGCGCCATGAGCAGAACAGCCAGGTTGACGAGTTCATGCATTTCGCCGATCCGGCCCATCGGATTGGTCACGCCGCGCCCAGAGCCCATTTCCTCGGTGCTATCGGCCTGGGGCGCGAGACGCTTGGTCATGCCCTCGGTGGGGAAGGGGCCGGGCGCAATCGCGTTGAATCGTAGGCCTTTTGGCCCCCACTCGACGGCGAGCGATTGCGTCATCACGTTCACCCCGGCCTTGGACATGGCGCTGGGCACCACGAACGGACCGCCATTCCAGACCCATGTCGTGAGGATCGAACAGACGCTGCCCCGCTGTCCGGCCTTGATCCAGCGCGTACCAATATCGTGTGTCATGTAGAACGTGCCGCGGAACACGATGTTGGAGATCGCGTCAAAGCCGCGGATCGAAAGGTCTTCCGTGCGCGAGATGAAGTTGCCAGCAGCATTGTTGACCAGTCCCGTCAACGGGCCGTGTTCTGCCCAGATTGCATCGTTCATGTCGCTGATCGCTTCGGCGACACGGATATCGCAAGCATGGGGCACAACCTTTCCGCCATGCTTGTCCATCAGCTCTTTGGCGGTCTCTTCACAGACGCCGCCGCGCCGTCCGCAAATGTGGACCTCTGCGCCGAGTTTCAGGAACCCTTCGGCCATCTCCTTGCCCAGGCCCGTACCGCCGCCGGTAACGAGCACGCGCTCACCCGTCATCAGCCCGTCGCGAAACATCAGTTTTGAGGTGTCCATGGCGTCATTCTCCTGCGGTTCATGTGCTATGACCGACAAGGTAGGGCGCACATCCATGGAGACCCATATGAAATCAATCGCAATGACCCTCGCCGCGCTTGCGCTCGCAGGAGCCGCACACGGCGAAGGCAAGGACGTGTTCGGCACCTGGCTGACGCCATCGGGCTCGGCGAAGCTGGAGATCAGCGATTGCGGGGATGGGACGCCCTGTGGACGGGTCGTCTGGATGGACCCGGCGGCCATGCGGCCCGGCCTGACGCCGGAGGACGCAACAGACGAGAACAATCCTGATCCTGAGCTGCGCACCCGCCCGGTGCTCGGCTTGCTGATGTTGTCAGACTTCGAGGAGCGCCGTCGCGACTGGCGGGGCGGTACGATCTATGACCCCGAAGCCGGTCGCTCCTACGGGTCCCGGTTGAAGAAGCGCGATGACGGCACTCTGGAAGTGAAGGGCTGTATTGGGCCGATCTGCCAGACCCAGGTCTGGACTCCGACGACGCTGGAGGCCGCTTCAGTCGAGTAGAGCCTCGCGGTAGGCGTCCTCGCTGAATTGGGGCATTGCGCAGGATGAGGTGGCGTAGCCGCCATCGGCGCGCGGATAGGCGAGGATGACCTGCTGGCGACCGCGTAGGAAGCTGACGCCACAGGCTGCACTGTACGCGCCGCCCAGATGGCGGATCGCAATGTTGCGGCCGGGCTGGCCTTTGAACGTCTCATCCACCTGAAACGTGGTGATCGTATCGCGAAAGTCCGGCGCGGAGCGCCCACGCAGCCAGTCCCAATTGCGTTGCCAGACGTTTCTTGGATCCCGCGCCTCTCCGGTATCGATCACCGTGCCGAAGAAGACCAATTCATAGCCCTCCGCCTGCTCAGCCGCTGTCTCAGGGATCATGCAAGAGCAGGCCATGGCCGGCAGGCAGACGCACGAAGCGACGAAAATGGAGGCCAGGAAGCGCACAAGCATAATCGCTGTGACAGCAATCGAGTGGGGCAAGAAGATGGCGTCAGCTGCGAAAGGGCAGGGTGACAACCCGCCAGAGTACCCAGAAGGGCGCCACGATGCCTGCGCCGAAAAGAGCCGGCTGCCAGAAGTTGCGCACCGCCCAGAGTGCGCCATCCCATAATCGACGGGCGGCTTCGCCTGCTGCAGCGGCTGCGCTTTCCTGGGCCGCGCGTTCGGCGTCCTGCCACAGCATCACCGCGCCTCCCACGATGACGCAAAGCACGATGAGTTTGAACGCGCCCCAGACCGAAAGTCCAAAGAGGCGGATGAGGAGCGGGCGTTTGGGTGGTTTTTCTTTCTTTATCCGTTTTAGTTTTTTCGCCGGTTCCGGCTCGGTGTCGACAGGCTCATCGGAGGCATCAGAGGGCCCCATACTATCAGCAGGATCTGCCGTAGCATCGCTCAACGGAGCCCCTTCAGAGCCTGGCCGGTTGAGTACCCACCCCCCTGGAAGTTTGAGTGCCATGGGTCTTGATGTATCGCACAAACGCTGCGGCGGAAGATGCCGGCCGCAGGAGGGTCACTCCGCTGCGCGTTGCACCATGACGGTGTGCGGGTAAGGGATGGAGATGCCCTGGGCGTCGAACTGCTCTTTCACCGCCTTGAGCACATCGAACTTCACGGCCCAGTAGTCACCGGCTTTCACCCAGCTGCGGGTCGTG
>JBCCPQ010000256.1:0-3187 GCA_039024825.1 Pseudomonadota bacterium | reverse complement strand
CCGCTCCAGCGGCCGTGATGATGAGCCGGTCATCGGCGGCGAGATCGTCAATAAATGAGCCGGAGTAGCACGCTGAAACAACAACAATTAGATTTTCGATGCCGCTGGCGTCTATCATGTCTGCCAGCTGCGGAGCACTGATGTCTTTGTAGCTAATCCCCGCAAATTGGGTCGAGAATACGTCGGTGTTTCCGTGCGACGTTAGAAACAGAAGCGCGAGGTCCTCACCAGAATTCATGGCTTCCGCCGTGGCTGATAGAGCCTCAGACAGGTTGGTTGCATTCATTAAAGGAAAGCGTGTTGGCTCTGCACTGGAGTTTGCGAGATGAATGACCCTGTCACGAGCCGAGAAATCGCTCTCCAGCAACGCGCTGACAGACGCAATCTCGCTCAGAAAGACGCGTTGATGGGCATAGCCGGCCCCTAGAATTGCAAAAAGCTCCGGTTCGCCAACGCGGCCCGGAAGCAGGTCATCAAGCTCTTGTGCCATGAGCCGCTCTTGACCGTAGTAGACTATTTCCGGATCTGGGAAGTTATCGAGATAAGAGCCTTCGGCACCAGCTGTGTTGCTGTCTAGGGCTGTTGAGAACAGCGTCGGCTCGTAAGTGAGCGTCGAAAACGCCGCTATTCCCGCAAGGACGAGGACCTGCGCAGGCACAAACACAAAGGTCATCTTTCGCCAAGGCGCTGCGAAGTACCGCGCGACGAAGCAGAACCACGGCCAGAGCGCGACCACCATATAGGTATAAAGCGCGGCAGGTTCGCCCGTTCGGTAGCCCATGACTTCGAGTGGAGTACCGATGAGCCCACCGAGCAAGAGTGCATAAAGGCTACCAACAATGAACTCTGCAAGGGTTCGGCCACGGCGCACGACTGCCCCAAGGACGACTATGAGCGAAAAGAAGACAAAGAAGATGCTCAGAAAGGTGGGGATTTCCCAGTAATTCGCCCCTGCGATGGGCCACGCAATTGCAGCCTGGCTGAGTACCCCAAGCAGCACATAGAGGCTGAACGGCAAAGCCGCCTGGCCGACCGCGATGCGAAGCCGCTTCTCAGTTCTTGGCCGTAAGGTCGATATGCTCGCGATGAGACGGATGTTATGGAGCGCGTCTTTGAACACCTGTATACCCTTCATCTAAAGCCACTGCTTTCGTTACTTGGGCAATGCGCCCGTTTTGAGGCAAAGCGGTTGCTTTGAAGCACGCGGGACTACCAACGTTTTTGTTGCCGCTGTCGCATTCGAGAGGACAAGTGTCGGGTGGATTTCGCGCCCAGACGCGCAGGAGGGCATTGTTATGCGCGACACAGAGGAGAGTCGTATCTCATGAAAACGCATGTCAAAGCGCTGGTCATTGGTGGCGGTGCCGTCGGGACGTCCATTGCCTACCATCTTGGCAAGGCGGGCTGGGATACGATGCAGGTGGAGCGCGATGCTCTTACCGCTGGGTCGACATGGCACGCTGCGGGGCTTCTTCCGTACTTCAACATGTCCTACGCGACGACCCATATCCACGACTATTCCATCAAGTTCTACAAGACGCTGAAGGAAGAGACGGGACAGGATCCGGGCTTCTATGTCGTCGGCAACCTGCGCATGGCCCAGACGCAGGCTCGGATGGATGAGTACATGCTGTATGCAAGTACCGCTGAGACCTGTGATGTTCCTTACGAATGGCTTTCGCCAGCGCAAATCAAAGAGCGCTATCCGCTCGTGCGGACCGAAGACCTCGTCGGCGCGATTTATCACCCAACGGATGGCTACATAAATCCTGCGGACGTCACGAATGCCATGGCGGCAGGCGCCAGGCAGCTTGGCGTCAAGATCGAGCAGCGCTGGCAGGCCGATGCTTTCGAGTGGACGGGTTCCGAGTGGAAAGTGACGCTGACCAAGATGGTCGAGAGGGGCGGAAACCTCGTGCAGAGCGAGGAACAGGTCGTCGTAACGGCTGAGCACGTTGTTACGGCTTCTGGCAATCACGCGCCGCGGACGGCCAAGCTCCTCGGGATCAAGACGCCTGCGATTGTTGTGGAGCACCAATACATCGTCACAGAGCCTGATCCGGCCCTCGTGGAATGGCGCAAAGATAACCCGCAGCACCCGGTTCTGCGCGACGCAGATGCAAAGTGGTACGTGCGCGAAGAGCGCGGTGGCTGGATCCTTGGCCCCTATGAGTACGGCGCGCCGGCACGGTTTGAGTATGGTGTGCCGGAGAGCTTCCGCGCGGATCTCTACCCCCTCGATCTCGAGCGGATCGAGGAAGAGTACATGTCCATGATCCACCGCATCCCTTCCTCCGAGACGGTGGGGCTGAAGGACGACTATAACGGCCCGATTTGTTACACGCCCGACGGCAATCCATTGATCGGACCTGCCCCTGGCCTTCGGAATATGTGGCTGGCGGAAGGCTTCTCCTTCGGGATCACAGCGGCCGGCGGAGCGGGCTACTATCTCGCGCAGATGATGACCGAGGGCGAGGCCGAGATCGACATGGCCTCTATTGACCCCAAGCGCTACGGCCAAGACTGGATGACAACGGAATATGCGGCCCGCAAAAACGAGGAATGCTACTCCCACGTCTATATCCTTCACCACCCTGACGAGGAGCGTGAGGCGTGCAGGCCACTTCGCACAAACCCTGCCTATGATCGTCAGAAGGCCCTGGGCGCGCAGTTCGGCTGTGTGAATGGGTGGGAGCGCCCGAATTACTATGGCCCCCTCGATGCTCCGTCGAACTTTGACCACGATGCCCGCAGTTTTCGGCGTGGCGGCTGGTGGGAGTACGCCAAGGCCGAGGCTGAGGCCATTCGGTCGGGCGTGGGTCTCGTGGACGCATCCGCATTTGCCAAGCATACGGTGAAAGGCAAGGACGCCACCGAATTCTTGGACTGGTTCACGTGCAACAAGCTGCCGAAGGTCGGGCGCATCAATTTGACCTACGCCCTCAGCAGCACTGGCACCACGCGCACCGAATACACAATCGTCCGCGTGGAAGAGAACTCTTATTACCTTGTCAGCGCGGGAGGGTGGGCCGCCTACGATCAAGACTATCTGATGAAGGCGGCAGAGGATTTCTGTGCCGGTGGGAAGTCTGTCATGATTGTAGGCGGCCCACCCTCCCGCGCTGACAAGGTAATAAGAGTTCTCTTCCACGCGGACGATTGTGTATTCGGTGCGCGTGGTGCCAGT
>JBCCPQ010000255.1:0-3313 GCA_039024825.1 Pseudomonadota bacterium | reverse complement strand
GATTGTCCTGGCAGGTCGTGTGAAGGGAGAGACAACGCGCATACGTTGGTCTCTGGCCAAGGCGCAGGAAACTCCGCTATCAGTCCGCGACTTGCGGCGAGACGACCCGCTTCTAAGGGACTAAAGGACCTTCCATGCCCGATCTTGTGCCTTTGCGCCGCGCGCTCCTGTCCGTCTCTGACAAAGCGGGTATTGTAGAGCTTGGTCAGGCCCTCGTGTCCCAAGGTGTCGAGCTTGTGAGCACTGGTGGGACGGCCTCGACTCTGCGTGAGGCTGGGCTGACGGTGAAAGACGTGAGCGACCTTACAGCCTTCCCGGAGATGATGGATGGCCGCGTCAAGACGTTGCATCCGGTCGTCCATGGGGGGCTTTTGGCGGTACGCGATAACGCAGCACATGCAGCGGCAATGGACGAACATGGCATCGGCGGGATCGACCTTGTTGTCGTCAATCTCTACCCGTTTGAGGCGACCGTTGCGAAAGGCGCGGGCTATGACGAGGTGATCGAGAATATCGACATCGGCGGGCCAGCGATGCTGAGATCGGCGGCCAAAAATCATGCGTATGTCTGCGTTGTTACGGATGTTGAGGACTACGACGGTCTTCTGGCGCAGCTTGAAACCCATAGCGGCGCAACCGACTATGCATTCCGCCAGAAACTGGCCCTTAACGCATATGCGCGAACGGCAGCCTATGACGCGGCTGTTTCTGGCTGGATGGCAGGGGCGCTGGGCACGCGTGCACGACGCTACGCTGTGGCGGGAGAGTTGCGGCAGGAAATGCGTTACGGCGAGAACCCGCACCAAAAGGCCGCCTTTTACGTGGACGGCTCCCACAGCACCGGTGTTGCAACAGCCCAGCAGCATCAGGGGAAAGCTCTGAGCTACAACAATATCAATGACACAGACGCTGCTTTTGAGTTGGTGAGCGAGTTTGACCCAGCCGACGGTCCGGCCTGCGCGATTATCAAGCACGCGAACCCGTGCGGTGTGGCGCGGGGGAAGACCCTCAAAGAGGCCTACACTCGGGCCTACCAATGTGATCAGACATCTGCTTTCGGAGGGATCATCGCGCTCAACCAGCCCCTCGACGGTGCGACTGCGATGGAGATCACAAAGATCTTCACCGAAGTGGTCATTGCTCCGGGTGCTGACGATGAAGCGCGTGCGTTCTTTGCGGACAAAAAGAACCTGCGGCTGCTGACGACGGACGGCCTGGCTGACACAAAAAGCGCGTCTGCCTACTTCAAGCAGGTCGCGGGCGGCTTCCTCCTGCAGGATAAGGACGTGGGGCACGTTTCAGAGGCCGACCTCAAGGTCGTCACCGATCGTGCGCCCACGGAGGAAGAGCAGCGCGATCTCCTCTTTGCATGGACCGTGGCGAAACACGTGAAATCAAACGCGATCGTCTACGCGAACAATCATGCCACCGTCGGTGTTGGAGCGGGTCAAATGAGCCGTGTTGATTCTACCCGCATTGCTGCACGGAAGGCCGAAGACATGGCGGCTGAACTCGGGCTTACCGCCCCGCTTACCCGGAACTCTGTGGCAGCTTCTGATGCCTTTTTTCCCTTCCCGGATGGCCTGCTGACTGTGGCGGAGGCCGGGGCCACTGCGGTCATACAGCCCGGCGGATCCATGCGCGATGATGCGGTCATTGAGGCTGCCAATGAGGCTGGACTTGCCATGGTCTTTACCGGTCAACGGCACTTTAGGCATTGATGCGCGCGCTCTGGATCACAGCAGCCGTCGTCTTCGTCATCGATCAGGTGACGAAGTACTATGTGGTTCACGTTCTGGATCTGGCACGGGTGCTGAACATGGATGTTTTCCCGCCGTTCCTCGTGCTGCGTATGACATGGAATTACGGGATCAATTTCGGCCTCTTTTCCGGAGAAGGGAGCACGCGCTGGGTTCTCATCGCCATCGCGTTCCTGATCTGTGGGGCGGTGATCTGGTGGATGCGCAAAGGTCAGCCGCTGCGCGCAATGATCTGCGCCGGACTTCTCGTGGGAGGAGCCATGGGCAACGTCATCGACCGCGTGGTCTATGGCGGCGTGGCGGACTTCCTCAATATGTCCTGCTGCGGTTTTCAGAACCCTTATGCGTTCAACGTGGCAGATATCGCCGTTTTTCTCGGCGCGGTCGGGCTTGTCTTTTTTGCCGATGATGGGAAAGAGGCCAAGGCGTGACGGCGGTTGCAAAGCGCGTTATGGATTGGACGAGAGGTTTGACTATGCGCTGGATTATCCTTGGGCTCATGATGGTTGGTTTGACAGCTTGCTCCGGCGGGCTGAGCGAGGGGCCGGACGAATTCGCCGTTGTCCCCCAAGCGCCGCTCGAGCAACCGCAGGATCTAAGCAACCTTCCGACACCTGTCCCGGGCGGTCAGAACCGCGCTGATCCGCGCCCGAATGCGGAGGCTGTTGCTGCGCTCGGCGGAGGGGCTCAAGCTGGCGGAGTGCCGGCTTCCGACAACGCCATCGTCACCTTTGCGTCCCGGTTCGGTGTCGATCCCGCGATCCGGTCGGTTCTTTTCGCTGAAGACGAGCGTTTCCGCGCCCGCATCTCCCGCAGAGGTATCTTTGGCGGCCAGCGCGAGAACAGGTATTTCAGGACGTATCGCTCACAGGTCCTTGATGCCTATGCAGAGCTCTCGAGATTTCGAGTGGCAGGCGTGGCTGTTCCGACAGCGCCACCGGCGCGATAAGCCCCCCTCGTTGTACTGCAGGCCTCACTTCGGCGTCAGACTCGCTTGAACTTGCGCACTTGGGGCGTAGCTTCCTGTCTCAAGGAGGACGCCCATGATCCGCATGCTCTTGGCCTTTGGCTTTTCATTGACTGCTTACACCGCATCGGCCGCGGAAGCGGTCACGACCTTCACGCTCGATAACGGTATGGAAGCCGTCGTCATCGAGGACCACCGCGCGCCCGTTGTGGTGCATATGGTATGGTACCGAGTGGGCTCCGCCGATGAGCCGGAAGGTATTTCCGGAATCGCGCATTACCTTGAGCATTTGATGTTCAAAGCCACAGATAGTCTTGAGGACGGAGAGTTCTCCCGTACCGTGACTGAGAACGGCGGCACCGATAACGCATTCACGAGCTTTGACTACACTGGCTACTTCCAGCGCGTCGCAGCGGATCGCCTTGATCTGATGATGCAGATGGAGGCTGACCGGATGGTGAACCTAAACCTCGACGAGGATGATATCGCCTCTGAACGGGGTGTGGTCATCGAGGAGCGCAATCAGCGCACCGACAGCTCCCCCGGTGCCCTTTTCAATGAACAGATGCGGGCGGCGCAATTTATG
>JBCCPQ010000254.1:0-3403 GCA_039024825.1 Pseudomonadota bacterium | reverse complement strand
CTTACGATTTCTACTCTTGGCCTCTGGGCGCTCGGCCTCGTAGCTTCTGGTATGATGGTTATCGCGCTGGCCAACCTACAAACGTCCCGACGTTTTAGCCCTCACCCGGTCGAAGGCCTTTCACGGCCATCATAGTCGCCGTCATCGTCGCGATAAGCTTGCCATCTGCCTCCGCGAGTCCTTCGGTGAATAGAAGCGTTCGCCCGGCGCGGATGACCTGCCCTTCAAAGCGGAACTGTTCGCCCGCCGCGGGAGCGAGGAGCGAGGTCTTGAACTCCACGGTGAGAACCTCCGCATCGGCCTCCATCAACGTCATAGCCGCGTAGCCGCATGCACTGTCCATGCCAGTCGTGGTCACCCCGGCGTGGTGAAATCCATGCTGTTGGACAAAGGCGCCGTTGAACGGCATCTCCAAGACAACTCGCCCGGCATCACACTCAGGCATGGTGAGCCCAAGACTTTCGGCGATGATCTGCTTCGCAAAGCTGGCCCGTACCCTCTCCGCCCAGCCTTCCACTCTCGGCGTCCAGTCCCCCATATCGTCACCTTCATCTTTCCCCAAATACCTCCGCCGGAGGCATCCTCCTCATCCAATCCGCACAGGTCATTGACAGCGAAGCGCCCCTCCGCCAAACGCGCTTTACATACATCCCGCAACCGGGCGTTCCGTGGGCGCCAAACTGACGAGGGAGCCGACATGGCCCAGATTACCCTTACCCTTCCCGATGGCAATGAGCGCAAGTACGAGGCCGGCATCACGCCAGGCGAAGTCGCGGCAGATATCTCCAACTCGTTAGCCAAAAAGGCAATAAGTGCCACAGTGGGCGGCCAGCATCACGATTTGCAGTGGCCGATCACATCCGATGCCGCCATCGCCATCCACACGATGAAAGACCGCACTCAGGCTGAGGAGCTTATCCGCCATGACCTCGCCCATGTCATGGCCCGGGCGGTTCAGGAAATCTGGCCCAACGTAAAAGTCACCATCGGCCCGGTCATTGAGAACGGATGGTACTACGACTTCGATAGAGAAGAGCCCTTTTCGCCCGACGACCTCGGTCAGATCGAAAAGAAGATGAAAGAGATCATCAATCTCCGCGACCCAGTCCGCACTGAAGTCTGGGAGCGCGACCGAGCTGTGCACCACTACAAGGACGCGGGCGAGCCCTTCAAGGTAGAGCTGATCGACGCGATCCCCGGGGATGAGCCTTTACGGATGTACTGGCACGGCGACTGGCAGGATCTCTGTCGCGGGCCTCACCTCCAGCACACCGGCCAAATACCGGCGGACGGCTTCAAGCTCATGTCCGTTGCGGGTGCATATTGGCGGGGCGATAGCAATCGCCCCATGCTTCAGAGAATTTACGGCGTAGGTTTCCTTAACCGCGACGAGCTCAAAGCTCACCTCACCTTTCTCGAGGAAGCAGAGAAACGCGACCACCGGAAGCTCGGGCGCGAGATGGATCTATTTCACTTCGAAGAGGTGGCCCCCGGCTCTGTCTTCTGGCACCAGCATGGCTGGCGTCTTTTCCAAACGCTGATCTCCTACATGCGTCGTCGTCAAGAAGCGGCGGGATACGAAGAGGTAAACTCTCCCGACATCATGGACCGTGCGCTCTGGGAGACCTCCGGGCACTGGCAAAACTACCGCGAAAACATGTTCCAAGCGGCCACGCTCGATGAGCGCGAATACGCGCTCAAGCCGATGAACTGCCCGGGCCATATGATGATCTTCAACCAGGGCATCAAAAGCTACCGAGACCTGCCCGTGAAGATCTCAGAGTTCGGCAAAGTCCACCGCTACGAGCCTTCGGGCGCGCTCCATGGGCTCTTGCGTGTGCGCAGCTTTACCCAAGACGACGCCCATATCTATTGTACGCCCGAGCAGCTTGCCGAGGAGTGCCTGAAGGTCAACGACCTCATCTTGTCGATCTACAGCGACTTCGGCTTCGATGATGTCCATGTAAAGCTCTCTACCCGACCGGAGAATCGCATCGGAGACGACGCGAGCTGGGATCAATCTGAGGATGCTTTGCGACAAACGCTCGAGACCGCTGGGATGAACTACACCATTTTCGAAGGGGAAGGCGCGTTCTACGGCCCAAAGCTCGAATACGTCCTGCGCGACGCCATCGGGCGCGATTGGCAATGCGGCACGCTTCAGGTCGACTTCAACTTGCCAGAGCGGTTCAAGTCGACCTTCATCACAGCGTCCGGTGAAAAGCAGGCCCCTGTTATGCTCCACCGGGCGCTGTTTGGATCGCTGGAACGCTTCACCGGCATCCTTATCGAACAACACGCGGGCAAACTGCCGTTCTGGCTGGCGCCCCGTCAGGTCGTTGTAGCTGCCATCGTCTCTGATGCCGACGATTTCGTCCATGAAGTTGTCGACGCTCTACGGGCTGCTGGTGTGAGAGCAGAGGCCGATGTGCGCAATGAGAAGATCAACTACAAAGTCCGCGAGCATTCTGTCAGCAAGGTCCCTGTGATCCTTGCGATAGGCATGCGCGAGGTCGAAGAGAGGACGGTCTCCCTCCGACGTCTGGGCGAAAAGCAAAGCCGTACCGTGAGCCTTGAAAACGTCATCGTGGACTTGTCAGCTGAGGCGCTGGCACCGGACTTAGCGTAACATCTTCCAGTGGTGCAGCCGCGGTGATTTCGCTGCGGCTGCGAGAATTGTTTCAATTTCCAGATCTAAGTGACATCATCCAGTCAATGGTAGCCCGGCCATTGGTAACAATAGACGAGCTTGCCTCGCGTGACATCACGCCCCTGTGTTCTGACAGCCGTGTGATTGGTATTTGGGGGCATCGAAGGGACATCTTCCCTTCAGCACACCACAGTGCACCAAGATAAAAGCAAAGGATGAGATCCCATGTCGAACACCACCAAGACCCTCGCCGTCGCTGGCGCTGTTGCCGCAGCCATGGCTGCATCCATGTCCACGCCTGCCGCCGCGCAAGCCCAGGAAAAGTGCTACGGCATCTCGCTGGCCGGTGAAAACGACTGCGCAGCAGGCCCCGGCACGACATGCGCAGGCACCTCGACCGTGGACTATCAAGGCAACGCATGGACCCTCGTCCCGGCCGGCACCTGCGCCGACATCGAACTGCCCGCGATGGCAGACGGCACGGCACGCGAAGGCTCCCTTGAAGAGCTTGACCGCGACCTGCCGGCATAAGCCTCCGACACTGTCGCCGGGGGCCGCCTAAGGGATGCCTCCGGCGGGAGTATTTCGAAACGAAAGAAAGGCGTAATCCATGCTCGACGTAACGTTTTCGCATCTGCCGAACACGCCGGGTGTCGGTTACAAACCCCAGCATTATTCGGACATTCTCGATGAGCCAGGTCCCGTAGGATGGCTTGAAGTCCATGCAGAAAATTACATGGGCGATGGCGGGCG
>JBCCPQ010000253.1:0-3540 GCA_039024825.1 Pseudomonadota bacterium | reverse complement strand
CGCCCGGCCATGAACCGCTGGTCGGAGTAGGGCTTGCGGTCCGCGTAGATCGGTTTGCCGAGGCCATCCACGAAGACATAGGCCCTGTCGCCAGGCGTGTTCAGCACCTCATCGGGAGTGCGTAAAAGGCGATGCTGCTTCGATGGGCGCTCCGCCTCTTCACGGTGATGCTTGTAGCTAAGCCCGGCACTGAATGGATCGTCGCCATTCAGAAGCGCTTGCAACGCTTGCTGTTTCGCATGGCGCGCACGCGCCTGTGCGGCAGGATCATCGTATTCCAGCGTCTGCGCCCCGAGCATCCGTGAGACGCTGGTTGCGGATGCGAGATCCCGGATGGCGAACCACAACTGGCAGGCTGCCGAGGACGGGATGATGGTGTCCGCGTTCGGCCCGGTCGCCTTCATCTGATCGGCGCTCTGGTACACTGCCACTGGCCTTATGCCGATACCCGCGCCGTATGTGAACATTTTGGGAACAAGCGGGAACCTGCCGAGCTGCGCGCATTCATCGAGAATCCATGTTTGTTGCGGCGCACCGGGCGCTCTGGCCTTCCAGATCATCGCACCAACGAAAATGGATTTGAGGATCGGCGCCCAGGCCTCAACGAACTCGGCGGGCGGCATCAGGTACACCTGATAAGCTTGGTCACCGCAACACGGATCGCCCAGGGAGAAATCGAAGGGCGGCGAAACCGCGTCCATCAAGACCGGATCGGAGAGGGGAGCGACGGCCCGAAACACCTCTCCCAAAATCCCCTTGAAGCCGCCTGTGTGATCATCCCTGGATTCAGCGATCTCTTCCTCGACGCGCACCGAAAGCGGGTACCCGCATTCTGACATCTCGAAGGCGAAGTTCAGCCAGTCATCGCCGCCGCCAGGGATCAGGTTGATGACGTGGTAGAGGTCAGGGAAGGTGAGCACCCCGTTCTGCTTGGTCAGGGCAACCATGATGCCTTCAAGCACCTCACGCGCGCGGCTTTCGAAGAAGGCCCCGTTTGGCGAACCGCTATCAGGGATGAGATTGAGGCAGAGGACCTTGATATCGCTGATCAGCGACGGGCTATCGATGCGGATATAGTCGAGTGGATTGATCCGGTGATAGGGCAGACCATGAAGACGAAGCGGGTTCCAGTAGATGCAATACTTTCTATCCGCCGTCTGCTTTTGCGAAATCGCCGCCAGCTCACCCTTCATATCAAGTATTAGCATCGTAAGGAGGTATATGCCGGAGCAGATATTATAGGCGAGTAGGTCGCGGAGCTTACCACCTCTTGCGCCAGCGACGATGCTGAGCCCTCCGGCACCCGAGTACCAGCGAGGTCGATTGCCGAAGAAGCCGATGAAGAGCGAGTTGGGATGCTGGGTGAAGAACCCGGCCCGGGAGATGTCCTGATAGCTTGCGGTCACGGCGCTGCCGAACCGGTTGAGCGCGTTGTCGGGGATGCTCATGTGTTGGCCTCCGAACAAAAAAAGGGCCGGATGCAAAAGCGTCCTTTCGCACCCGGCCCGGATTGTCTTCAGTAGCTAGCTACGTGATCGGTGAGCGCTTTAGCTCAGCACCCCGATCACCACGATGAGGAAGATGGCGACGCCGAGGACGGCGCCCCAATCGGTTTCCTTCTTGTAGATGTGGCCGATCCGGCGATGCTTCGTGAACATGCGTGTCTCCTTTGCATGGGCTCACATGAAGCGGGTGGCGATGGCCAACCCGCCAAAGACCAGGGCGGTACCGATAGAAGCCCTGGCAAGGAAGAAGATCAGGCCTGCGCAAATCCAGAACCACGCGAAGGCAACCAGGTCTTGGAAGCCATTGCCGTAAGAGGCCGCGGTCAGTGTTTGCACGTAGTCGATTGATCTTCCGTATGCTGGCGGCGTGCCGAGAAAAGCCACGACCACCGCCAACAAGTTTGCCAGCCCGGTGATCGAGGACATGAACAGTCCCCGCCCGGCCTGAGCGTGCTTGTCGTTTCCAAACATGTGTGAGGTCTCCGACTTTGTCCCTGCCCCTTAGAACTGGGCCATTCTTGGTTAGAGATCGTAGGGGATAAGCGATGGCCCGGAAACGTCACACGGACGAGGATGCGCTGAAGCTGCTGCGCGAGATCGAGGTGCATCTGGCAACTGGGCATGACGTCTCGGAGGCGTGCCGGAAGGCCGGGATCAGCGACGCAACCTATTACAATTGGCGCCGGAAGTTCGGTGGGATGGGGCGCTCCCAGCTGTCGGAGATGCGAGCGCTCGAGAAGGAGAACAAGAGGCTGAAGAAGATCGTGGCCGAGCTTGAGCTGGACAAGCTGATCCTCAGGGAGAGCCTCGATTTTTTAAAGCCGAAGGCCTGACGGCTGAGCGGCAGCGCCAGGCCATCGTTCATACGCGCCAGAAGCTCGGCACCTCCGAACGACGGACCTGCCGCGTCGTGGGTGTGGCGCGCTCCACCGTCCAGTACAGGCCCGATCCGGAAGACGATGATGCATTGCGCCTGGCGCTGATCCGGCTGGCCAAGAAGTACGGCCGCTATGGCTACCGCAAGATCGGGGAGCTGCTCGAGACCGAGGGCTGGCGGGTCAACCACAAGAAAGTGGAGAGGCTCTGGCGTGAAGAGGGCTTGCAACTCCCCGAGCGGCACAAGAAACGCAAGCGGCACTATCACCACGACGCATCGGTGATACGGCTCAGGCCGCGATACCCGAACCACATCTGGTCGGTCGACTTGGTCCACGACCGACTGAGCAACGGCCGGCCCTACAAGATGCTCACCGTCCTCGATGAATACACGCGCGAGGGGCTCTGCGTGACGGTGGCCACCCGGATGGGCTCTCACGAGGTGCTTGAGGCGCTCACGCCGCTGATCCTCGAGCGCGGTCCACCGACCTACCTGCGATCAGACAATGGCCCCGAGTTCATCGCTGAACTACTGCAGGATTGGCTGAGGCGGGTCGGCATCGAACCCATCCGCATCCTACCGGGCTCACCCTGGGAGAACGGCTACAATGAGCGGTTCAACGGAACGCTTCGCCGTGAACTGCTCGACGCGGAGTGGTTCGCCACCACCCGCGAAGCCCAGACCGTTATCGACATATGGCTCCGTCAGTACAACCGCATCCGCCCGCACCAGGCCCTTGGGATGCGCCCACCCGTGCCCGAGACCATTTAGAGAAGCCGCCAAAACGTGGCCCAAACAAAAGGGGCTGGACAATGCCGTTGGATAATGGGACGCGTATAATCCAACACCTCGCGCCATTCATCGTAGGCGACTATTGCAGGGTCGTTCCCAGCAGCGGCGTCCTCTGCCCTCGCACGCACGTGATAGGCTCGCGTGTAATGGATGAGAGAGGACAGATCGCCCTCAATGAGCCAGTCGAGGCTCACACCCCACTTATGCGCGAATGCCGTAAGCGTCTCTGTATCGCCTATCTCGGCATCCGATATCGCGAGGATCGCCGCCGCCTCGTCTGCGGGCATCGTCTCAGGAAAACCGACAGTCGCACGGCTGAAGGTCTCAACCACGAGGCGGAGGCGTTCGCGGATGGCATCGTAGTCG
>JBCCPQ010000252.1:0-3566 GCA_039024825.1 Pseudomonadota bacterium | reverse complement strand
GGGCGGGGGCCATTGTGATGGCGCTGGGGGGGCTCGTGTCACTCCTCGATCGTCGCTTGCGGGTGGCGGCAGGGGCCTCCAAGGCGCCGCGACCTGTCCCTGCGGAATGAGACGGCTCGCGCTTGTCCTGACACTGTTCGGGTCCATGGCGGCGGCCATCGAGCCTGACGAGGTGCTAGACAATCCGGCGCTGGAGGCCCGTGCGCGGGAGATCAGCAAGGAGCTGCGCTGCCCTGTCTGTCAGAACGAGAGCATCGACGAGAGCCGGGTGCCGGTGGCAAAGGACTTGCGGCTTCTCGTGCGAGAGCGATTGCTCGCAGGGGACAGCGACGCCGAGGTGCTGGAGTACATCGTGGCACGCTACGGGGAGTTCGTGCTTCTCAAGCCCAATACGGGCGGCGCGAACCTTGCCCTGTGGCTCATCGGGCCGGTGGCGCTGATCATGGCCGTGGGGGGGGTTGCCTTGGCCCGAGGGCGTGGCCGCAGCGATGAGCCCCTGACCGACGCCGAGAAAGCCCGCCTCAAAGCGCTGCTCGACGATTGACGGGTCTTTCGCTGGGCGACGCCCGGGCCTATGTAGGCGCAAAGGCAACGAGGTCCCCATGGAGTATCAAAGCATCAAGTATCGCGAGCGTGATGGCCTCGCGGTGATCACCCTGGACCGCCCGGACGTCATGAACGCCCTGAACGCGCAGATGCGGGCGGAAATCCTCCATGCCGTGAAGGCCGCAGGGCGGTCGGCGCGTGTGATCGTATTGACCGGGGCGGGGCGGGCCTTCTGCTCTGGCCAGGACCTGGGGTCCGGCGGTACGGCGGCCAATCTCGATCTGGAGCGGACCTTGCGCGATGAATACGTGCCGATGATCGAGGCCATAGTGAACGCGCCGGTGCCTACCATTGCTGCCGTGAACGGTGCGGCTGCCGGGGCAGGGGCGAACCTGGCCCTCGCCGCCGATGTCGTGATCGCCACGGAAAGCGCATTTTTCCTGCAAGCCTTCACGCGCATTGGGCTCATCCCGGATGCGGGGGGCACGTGGCTCTTGCCGCGCCAGATGGGGCTGGCGAAAGCCATGGGCGCGGCGCTTTTTGCGGACCGTATCAGTGCGCGCCAGGCCAGTGACTGGGGTATGATCTGGGAAGCGGTGCCTGACGATGTTTTTGCGGAGCATTGGAAGACCCGCGCCGCCCATCTCGCAGCGGGCCCGACGCTTGCCTACAAGCACATCAAAACAGCGCTGCGGTCTGCGGATGCAAACTCACTGGAAGAGCAATTGACCCTCGAAGCGCGTCTGCAAGGCGAGTGCGGCGACAGCCGTGACTTCAAGGAAGGTGTCACGGCCTTCACGCAGAAAAGGCCGGCCCAGTTCGAAGGACGCTGAGCACAGGCTAGGCGGGACGCATTATGCCCGCTAGGCTTCCCTCATTGGTGAGGGAGGCGATTATGCGCGGTGTGATGTTCACGATATTGATTGGGGCCATGCTGCCCGGGGTTGGAGCGTCTGCGCAGCAGATGTCGGATGAACAGATCCTCGCGATCTCTATCCAGCTTGAGCTGAACCGCCTGGGTTGCGACGCGGGAGAGCCCGACGGCATTTGGGGCAGGGGAAGCCGGGGCGCGCTGGCGCGCTATGCGGAGAAGACCGGGGCCACGGAGCTTGGGAGCGAGCCCACCGAAGATCTTCTGCAGCTGCTTCGGGGCGAGAATGGCCGACTGTGCACACTGCCACCCGGCGTCATCGCGGCTGAAGATCGCGCCGAGACGGCCCCGCTCGAAGCAGTGAACTACTCCTACACGATCTGGACGACGCTGCCACAGGACGTCATCACCACCGACACCGAGTACGGCCCCCTCCGCTGCGAAGTGGCACGCGGCAGCATCCCGCGTGTCTGCACATGGCAGTGACGTCTGGTGTTTGATCCGTCCTGAAGGCGGGTGAGCTTGCAGCTGGAAGTGATCATGGCTCGTCCAGCCTTTAGTATGGCCGTCAGCAGCGAAGGTCTGTTTTGAGCCCAAAGTCACCAGTGCTGCGCTGATAGCGAATGTCTGCTTCCTGCGGTGCGGATAAGGCAAGGTGCTTCTTGCTTGCTTAGCGGCCGCGTGTAACCTCTTGACCATTGGATTGGGAGAGTTCTTGCATGCAAATGGCCTTTACCTTGGATGACCTACCAGTTTTCCCACACATGGCCTTGCCGGATGGGCATACGCCATATTCAATTGCCGCACAGATCATTGAAGCTTTGGCGCGAAACAGAGTGTCCGGTGTTTTTGCTCTGGCCAATTCCTGGCCTCTCGACGTTGATCCAAAATATGCACGGATACTGGATGATTGGGTCGCAGCGGGTCACCATATTGGCAACCACACCCACACGCATCCGTTGCTAAATGACACATCAGCCGATGACTTTATTCGCGACATGTCCGTCGCTGACGAACTGCTGGCACCTTGGATCAACAAAGCGCCGGTACGTGCGTTTAGACATCCGCTTGAGCTATGGGGTAACACCGAAGAAAAACGCGTCCGTGTGAATGAGCACATCGACCGTCTGGCCTATCGCAGCGCTGGCGTAACAAGTTGGTTTTACGAATGGGAATGGGATCGTGCATGGAGGCACTTGCTGCAAACCGGTCGCTCCGAGGAAGCTGAGAAACTTACAGCGGAATTTGTAGACTATGCGGCTGCTCAGGTCGCACACGATGCAGCAGTCTGTAGATCGGTTTTTGGTCGCGACATTGTCGGGATCGGCCTTATCCACCCGGTCGCCTTTTTCACCGAAGTTGCAGACGCGTTCTTCACCCGGCTTTTTGAAGACGGCGTCTCGTTTGTGCCTTTGGCCGAGGCATTGGAGGACCCCGCTTATTCTCGCTCCGGATCGTTTGTCAGCGATGCATTTGAGGTCTATCAAATCAAAGTCGCTGCCGCCGATGGACGTGCATTGGAAGCAGTCCCTTCAACGCACAAGCCACTCATTGAGAGAGTGTTCGAGCTCGGTGCACCGCTGCGTCCGCCACGTCGTGGAATACTGGTTCAAAACAGGCGCACCAGACCCACGCCCTCCTAAATTTGTTCGCCTTTGTGAATATGCAAAAGTGGTAGCATCGATAGTCAAGCGAGAAAGCGGACCTCGGCATTGAAAAAGCCAACGACCGCTTCGTCCGCGTTCAAGTCATTGCACCGTGTAAGGTCCGTGGACTTGCGGAGAACGGCTTCGGTGCGGGCTGTGGCTGCAACCTCTGGAAGCTAGGCTGGAGATTCAGTCTGCGACGTCATTCGATCAGGACGATCTCTACTCTGCGGTTCTTGGCCCGGCCCGAGGGCGTCTCATTACTCGCGATGGGTTCCTTTTCGCCCCGTGTTTCCACATCAACAAGTCCCTCAAATGCCGGGGCATTCGCCAGGAGAACGGATTGTACCGCCGCGGCGCGATCCAGCCCTAGGCTCAGGTTGGTTTCCGAGGAGCCCGTCGCATCTGTGTGGCCCACAATGAGGATGCGACGAAACGTGCGTTCTCTTAGCTGCCCGAAAGCAGCCTCCAAATCTAACTGCGCGTTTGACCGAAGCGTACTG
>JBCCPQ010000251.1:0-3645 GCA_039024825.1 Pseudomonadota bacterium | reverse complement strand
GGCCTTTGCGAGGTCGGGGAACTGCGCTTTGGCCGCCTCGGCGTTCTGCTCGATCTCTTCGAAGAGGGCCTGCGCTGCCTCACCGCCGTCCATCATTTTCCGAGCGACGAGGTCCATGGCCTGAATGCCGTTCGTGCCTTCGTAGATTGTCGTGATCCGCACATCGCGGGAGAACTGGGCTGCCCCGGTCTCCTCCACGAAACCCATGCCTCCGTGGATCTGCACGCCTTGCTCGCAGACGTCGATGCCGACCTCGGACCCGAAGGCCTTGGCGATGGGTGTGAGCAGTGCTGCGCGCGCTTTCCATGCCGCATCACCGGTTGCCGTGCCCATATCAATGGCTTGCGCGCATGCCATCCCAATGGCGCGCGCGGCGAAGAGGTCCGCTTTCATGGAGGTCAACATGCGCCGCACATCCGCGTGGTCGATAATCGTGCCTTTCCCGCCGGCTTCGGTGGTGAGCGGTGTTTTCCCCTGGGTGCGATCCATAGCGTAGGCCAGCGCGTGTTGATAGGCGGCCTCGGCCACGCCGATCCCCTGCATCCCCACGCCGAGCCGCGCGTTGTTCATCATCGTGAACATGCACGCCATGCCGTTATGTTCCTCGCCCACGAGCCAACCCGTGGCCTCGTCGAATTGCATCACGCAAGTGGGCGAGCCGTGGATGCCCAGCTTGTGCTCCAGCGACACCACCCGCAGGGAGTTCCGTTCGCCCGGGTCGCCAGCTTCGGTCGGGATGAATTTCGGCACCATGAAGAGGCTGATGCCCTTCGGCCCCGGCACGCCGTCAGGCAGCCGCGCGAGAACGAGGTGGCAGACGTTCTCCATGAAGTCGCTGTCGCCCCATGTGATGTAGATCTTCTGGCCGCTGATCTTGTAGCTGCCGTCGCCCTGCGGCTCGGCCTTCGTGCGCAGCGCGCCGACATCAGAGCCGGCTTGTGGCTCTGTCAGGTTCATCGTCCCCGACCATTGGCCGCTCACAAGCTTATCCAGGTATGTGGCTTTGATCTGGTCGGAGGCATGGTGCTCCAGCGCTTCGATTTGGCCCTGTCTGAGCAGCGGCAGCAGGTGGAGGGATATTGCTGCCCCCGCCATCATCTCGTTCAAAGCCGAGGCCGCCATCATCGGGAGGCCCATGCCACCGGATTCTTGTCCCGCAGCGATCCCGACCCATCCACCGTCAGCAATCGCCTGATAAGCTTCGGCAAAGCCCGGTGGAGTGCGCACAACACCATTCTCAAGCTTCGCGGGGTTGAGATCTCCAACACGCTGCAGCGGAGCCATAACTTCATCGCAGAGCCGGCCTGCTTCGCCCAAAACTGCGGTCATGACGTCTTCCTGCGCTTCGGCGAACCTGTCTGTCGCACGCACGGGTGCCATGGGGACGACGTCCTCGAGTATGAAGCGGTAATCGGCCACGGGGGAGCGGTAGGGCATCTCGTCCTCACTGCAGGTCTGGTTTCACTTTCGCATAGTCCCACGCTATAGGCCGCGCAATTGGGGGCAACCGAAACGCTGCGTCATGACCAACCGGAAGACAGAGCATCTGGCGGGTGATGCGGGCCTAGAACGGGCGGCGGAACTGCTGCGCGCGGGTGAGCTTGTCGCGTTCCCGACCGAGACGGTCTACGGACTCGGGGCGGACGCCAATAACGCGGATGCCGTGGCGCGCATCTATGAGGCAAAGAGACGACCAGCCTTCAATCCACTCATAGTTCACGTTCCGTCTGTTGAAAATGCAATGCGTCTTGCCGCTTTCCCACCCTGGGCGGAGCGTTTAGGGTCAGCTTTCTGGCCTGGTGCGCTGACGTTGGTCTTGCCCTCACGTAACGTGCTGCCGGAGATTGTCAGTGCCGGAAACCTGACCCTCGCCTTGCGCGTGCCGTCGCATCCGCTGGCCCTTGAGATGCTACGGCTAGCAGGCTGCGCGGTGGCTGCGCCGTCTGCGAATTTGTCGGGCCGCGTAAGCCCGACCACTGCGGCCCATGTCCTTGATGGCCTTGGCGGTCACATCGCGGCTGTTCTGGACGGCGGTCCCACAGAGGTGGGTCTGGAGAGCACAATCATCGGCGGGCCGGAGCCAACCCTTCTACGACCAGGGGGCATTCCCGTGGAGGCTATTGAGGCAGCACTCGGTCAGGAGCTTGCAGCGCCGACTTCTGCGCCTGCAAATAATCCTGTCGCCCCCGGTCAACTTTCTTCCCACTACGCGCCGGGCGTGGCGATGCGACTTGATGTGACCCATCCTGCGCCGGGAGAGGTGCATCTCGGCTTTGGACCGATAGCGGGCGACATGACATTGAGCGCATCCGGCGATCTTGTGGAGGCTGCTGCGCAGCTCTTTGCTGCACTTAGGGAGCTTGATGTCGGGGGGAGGCCCATTGCCGTGGCACCGATCCCGGAGACTGGCCTTGGCCTCGCGATAAACGACCGACTGCGCCGCGCCGCTGCTCCGCGCCCCGCGAATTAGGCACTTCAGGGCCGCTCCCTACGACCCGCAATCTCCCCGAGATCGACCCGAAAATGCCGCTTTTGCCGCGCATCGTCCGACCTGTGAGGGCCCGTGCTTGGGCCTTTATACGATTGCCTGAAACACAGGAGTGGACGCGAATGGAATACGACCGCCTTTCCCCAATCAAGGGTGACTCCGCACGTGAGACGACCCTTGTGACACGATCATCCGTGCAGCAACTCATGGCCCGTGAAGGAGCCTTCGAAGGGTTGACGCAACGCGCACAGCAGGTACCGCAGCATCTTATCAAGAAGATGGAAACGCCGACCCACGCGCCGGAAAAGATCAAGACCGCCGTGGTGCAGCCTCCGCATATGCGCGGCCCGGTTGCCGTTACGGTACTGGCCCAACCAAAACCGAATGCAGCGCCAGAGCCGCGGCCGGTCGTTGCCGCCCCGCAGGAGCCTATTGCAGAACCAGCGCCGGTCGCTCAGGTCGCAGACCCGCAGCCCAAGTCCTTCTTCGGACGGTTCTTCCGGGGTTAATCCTCGTCTAGTGCACGCTGCAAAGCGCGAGTGAGCGGCTCGACTAATCGGGCCGCCCACTGCCGTTGCCCCGCATCGTCCGCAATCAGGTCTTGGCGGATCTCAATCAGCGTGTTGTGACGGCCTGCGCGCAAAGCGTGGCGGTCCACGGCGTCGCCCGGTAGGTGGCCGACGTAGGGCTCATTCACACCCACCGTCAGACTTGCTTCTCTCCGCAATTCTTCGATGAGCGGCGCGCTGAGGCGTGCGTCCGCTGCATAGAGGACCCCTACTTCCCAAGGACGCGGTGCCCGGCCGCGCAGTTGCGGCGTGAAGGAATGGATGGATACCAGCGCGGAGTCCGGCAGAGTGTCTAGAGCAGCCGCCAAAGCCGCATCATAGGGGCGGTAGAACCGCTTCAGCCGGTCTTCCACATCCGCGTTTCGATTGCCCGGGATGATCGTCCCATCGTAGAGTTTCATGACCAGCGTCGGGTCATCCGCGCCACGGTTCGGGTCGATCACCAGTCGAGAAAAGTTCGAGCTGACCACTGGACTGTCAAGCATCTCTCCCAGAGCGCGCGCAACGCCCAGAGCGCCGATGTCATAAGCGATGTGTCGATCAAGCTCCTCCGCAGACAAACCGAGCGATCCCACCTCTGCAGGGACG
>JBCCPQ010000250.1:0-3717 GCA_039024825.1 Pseudomonadota bacterium | reverse complement strand
CGGCTGAGCGGGTTGAGATGGGAGCCCGTCTTGAACGCGGCGTGCACATCTTTCTTCGCCAGATGGGTCTGGACAGCGCCGTCGGTCACAAAGGCCACGTCGCCATCATATCCCTTGGTCTTGTCGAGGGTGGGCAGGCCCGTCGTCTCACGCTCAAGGCCAAGGACGTCACGGTAAAACGCGTCCATTTCCTCCACCTTGTCAGTACTCAGATTGATGTGGTGCAGGGTGAGTTTCATAGCTTGTCCAGAATCTTGATGCTTGTTTTGAGAACTTCCACCCACATGCGTCTGCCGTCGAAGTCCACCGCTTGTGTCAGCTCAAGGCGCAAACGGATGTAAGGCACAGCATCACGAACCCGGGCAAGTGAGGATACGGCATCGACCCGAAAGAGCAGCAGACTGAGCTTCTTGAAGCGGGCTCTCGACACTCCCATGGCTTTGGCGAGAGATCGCATGTCGCGATCCATCGCCACGAGAACCGCATCGTTCGCAATGGCTGCTTCGGCTACGACAGTATCACTCGAGCCCTTTGATGCACCCTCGCTGAAGGGGATCACTTCGAAGCCTTCGTCGGCAAGGACGGTGCCGAGTAGAACCAGCACACCCTCATCAAGAAAAAACTTCATGCTGCAGTGGAGGCTCTTTTGCGAACTGCCTGCACATCAGCTTTTGTGAGCGAGGGGTAGTTCGTGATGATTTCTTCATCTGAAAATCCGTTCGCGACGAATGACTGGATCGCGCTGACGGGAATGCGTGTACCTTCTACCACTTCGGCATTGCCTACCACTCCTCGTTTTCGCGATGTCTCACCAACTTCAGCCTCCGAACGCTCCTGGAAACGATCGACTTCCCGGGCGATCTTGTCTCTCACAGGGCCGATTGCGAACTCGAAAATCCGTTGCCCGTCTTCGGCATCTCGGATGTGACCCACGTCATCCGGCGTTGCGACCCGTCGCTTGACGATGTCGACATACAACTTGGCGTCGGCCCAATCCGCATCGTTAAGAATGCCAAGCCACTGCTTTGCTTTCTTGAGGTGTTGCGTCGAAACGTTGAAGCGACCCTGTAGGTCTGAGAGAACTTTAAGCGCCAAGATATCTTGATAGGAGTAGATGCGGCTTTGACGCACCTTTCGGTTCTCATATGCCAAGGCAGGCGTGAAGAAACCCGACCGATCCCAATTCGCCAGAACCTGAGTTGACAGCCCTGTAAGGGTCGATGTGGTCTCGATACCGAATGCTCTGATGACTTCGCTCATGCCCTACACTTACGCGCCCAGTTCTCCAAAGGCCAAAAAAAACCCGGGCACAAAGGCCCGGGCAAGTCCAACAGGGAGGATGCTGACCGTGACCCGGGTCAGCGCGGGATTCGTCTGGAAACTCAGCGTCGCTTCCAGTGATCTATGTATCGCGGCAAATTCGGGCGCTTGGCGGGCGCGATAGCGGCTGGCCAGGGATCATTCTGGGGAAAGTTCATGCCGAAATGCGCTGCAATTCGGGCCAATAAGGCAAAAAAAGACCCGGGCATCAGCCCGGGCCAAGTCCAACAGGGAGGTTGTGGATCATGACCCCGATCCACCGAGGGATACTTAATATACGGCGCGGTTGCCTGTTCGGATCACTGCCCGCCTATGCCACCAGCCGATAGCCACCGCTCTCCGTCACGAGGAGCCGCGCGTTGGAGGGATCGGGCTCAATCTTCTGGCGAAGGCGGTAGATGTGGGTTTCCAGCGTGTGGGTCGTCACACCGGCATTGTAGCCCCAGACCTCATGTAACAGCACGTCGCGCGCCACCACGCCTTCCGTCGAGCGGTAAAGGAACTTGAGGATGTTGGTTTCCTTCTCCGTCAGACGAACCTTCTTTTCGTCTTCCGTGATAAGCATCTTCATCGACGGTTTGAACGTGTACGGCCCAAGCTGGAAAACGGCGTCCTCGCTCTGCTCGTGCTGTCGAAGCTGCGCGCGAATACGGGCCAGAAGGACCGGAAACTTGAACGGCTTCGTGACGTAGTCGTTGGCCCCGGCATCGAGGCCCAGGATCGTGTCCGCGTCCGTGTCATGGCCGGTGAGCATCAGGATCGGGCTTTTGACGCCCTGCTTGCGCATGAGGCGGCACAACTCGCGGCCATCGGTGTCGGGCAGGCCGACGTCGAGGATCACGAGGTCGTAGATACCTTCCTTGATCTTCTCCATGGCCTCGGTTCCGGAGCCACCTTCGAAGACGTCGAAGTCTTCCGTCATGATGAGCTGTTCACCAAGCGCTTCGCGCAGGTCCTCATCGTCGTCGATGAGAAGGATGCGTTTGAGCTGTGCCATTTTTGGTCTCCGTCGTTCGTTGCTCAATAGGTTGGCGAGGACGCGCCCGCGGGCAAGATTTGCAACACGACCCTCACGGAGCCGTGTCGGCTGCGCGGGGATTGTTTCAAATCCGGGGGACTTAAGCCTATAGGCAAGCATGGAATTCACGCCGACACCGGAAGAGCTTATCGCCCGCGCCCGCGCAGATCTGCGCATGGGCCTGCCGGTTCTGATTGCGGGCCATCTGGTCTTCGCGGTGGAGACGATCTCTGCCGCGCGCTTCACCTCGGTGCAGGCCATGGAGGATCGGGCCGTTCTCGCGGTGACCGATTGGCGCGCCGCGACGTTGAAGGCCCGCGCCTATGACGGCGACGTGGCGCGCATCGTGGTGCCGAAGGACGCGAACCTCTCCTGGGCCTGCGCAGTGGCCGATCCCGGCGACGACCTGAGCGCACCCATGAAAGGCCCCTTCCGGACCGAACGGGAGGGGGCGGCAGACGTCCATCGCACGGGCATCGCCCTCGCAAAGACAGCGCATCTTTTGCCCGCAGTCCTCGTTGTGCCGGCGGCGTCCTCCGACGGCCTGACGGAGGTGCCCGTGAACATCGGCGGTGCCTCTCCCCTCTCGGATGTCGTGTCCGCTGGCTTGCCCATGGCACTGGCCGGGCGCGGCAAGCTCCATGTCTTTCGTCCCGACGACGGCGGAGAGGAGCACTACGCCATCGAGATCGGAACGCCCGACCGCGCGGCGCCCGTCCTGACGCGCCTGCATTCCGCCTGTTTCACCGGCGATGTCCTTGGCTCGCTGAAATGCGATTGCGGACCGCAACTCCACGGAGCGCTGGAGCAGATGGGCCGCGAGGGCGCAGGCGTCCTTCTCTATCTCAATCAGGAGGGGCGCGGGATCGGTCTGGTGAACAAGATGCGGGCCTACGCGCTGCAAGATCAGGGCTTTGACACAGTGGAGGCCAATCACCGGCTGGGGTTCGAAGACGACGAAAGGAACTTCGCGCTCGGGGCGGAGCTGCTCCGCAAACTCGGTTTCAGCACCGTGCGGCTGATGACCAACAACCCGGCTAAAATCGCACGGATGGAGGATCAGGGCGTCCACGTCACAGAACGCGTACCGCTCCGCGTAGGAGAGAACGCGCTGAACGCAGAATACCTCGCGACGAAGGCGGCAAAGTCAGGGCATCTGCTGTGACCACCACGCAAGCACGCAGCACGCCGCAATGAAAGCGACGGACCTCGTCCTGACGCCGAACGGCCTGCGGGCCTTCGGACGGCTGCTGCCCTGTTCCATCGGGAAGGGCGGGGTGAGCCGCAGGAAGAAAGAGGGCGATGGCGCAACGCCCAAGGGCACCCATCGGCTGGTCGGGATGCTCTACAGGCCCGACCGGATGACGCGCCCAGCAGAT
>JBCCPQ010000249.1:0-3841 GCA_039024825.1 Pseudomonadota bacterium | reverse complement strand
CGCGAGGCAGTTCGCTTGGAGCAAGCGGTGCTGGTGTGCGAGCTCCGGCTCGCGGCCTTCGGCTGCGACGATGAATTCGCAAGGGATGACGCGGGTGCCTTGGTGGATGAGCTGGTAAAAGGCGTGTTGACCATTGGTGCCCGGCTCGCCCCAGACAACCGGGCCGCTCTCATAGGGCAACTCGCTGCCATCCATCGCGACACCTTTGCCGTTTGACTCCATTTCGAGCTGTTGGAGGTAGGCGGGCAGCCTCAGCAGCCGTTGGTCGTAAGGAAGTACGGCACGGGTGGCATAGCCGCAGCCCTGATTGTGCCAGAGGCCCACGAGCGCGAGCATAAGTGGGATGTTCTGTTCAGCCGGCGCCTCGCGGAAATGCATATCCATCGCTGCTCCCCCTACAAGGAGCTCGTCAAACCCGTCCGGGCCAATGGCAAGCATGATGCTCAGACCAATGGGGCCCCAAAGCGAGTACCGACCGCCGACCCAGTCCTCAAAGCCAAACACGCGCTCCGGCGAGATACCCCATTCTTCCGTTTTCTCTGCATTTGAGGAGAGCGCGGCGAACTGTGCGCCGGGGTCGCTGACGTCTGTGGACATCCAGTCCCACGCAGTCTTCGCGTTTGTCATCGTCTCGATGGTCGTAAAGGTCTTCGAAGCCACGATGATCAATGTCGTCTTGGGGTCGAGGCCCTCCAGCGTGTCAGCGATATGCGCGCCATCGACGTTTGACACAAAGTGTGTGCGCGGCCCGTCATGGTAAGGTGAGAGCGCTGCTACAGCCATCACCGGGCCGAGGTCCGACCCACCGATGCCGATGTTGACGACATCGGTTATCTTGCCGCCAAGCCCGTCATAGCCGCCGGAGCGGAGCGCTCCCGCGAATGCACGCATCCTGGCCAGTGTGTCCGTAACGCCTGGGATCACGTCTTTACCGTCCACAAGCACCGGGCGATCATGGGATCGGAGCGCGGTGTGCAGGACCGCCCTGCCCTCCATTTCGTTGATCTTCGCACCTGTGAACATGGCCTCGCGCGCCGCCGTGACCGGCCTTGCAAGGTCTAGAAGCATCGCGCGCGTCTCTTGGTCGATGTTGGTCTTCGAATAGTCAAACAGGAGGCCGTCAGCGGCGATGGAAAAGTCCTTGGCGCGCGCAGTGTCCATGAGATCAAGGATGGAGCGGTCTACCACTTGGGCGGCTTTCGATTGCAATGCGTCGAATTTCATTGAGTTACCTCCGCCCGCTATTCGGCCCAGTGGACCGTCGCATTTTTCAAAACTGTCGCTATGGGAGCCTCGCGGGGACCCAATCCTTCGGCTTTCTCGAGGGCAGCACGTTTCTCAGGTCCAGTGATGACAACGTGGGTCGTCATTGCTCCTGCTAAAACCCGGCCCGAAAGCGTCACGCGCGGCTCGGGCGCGCCGGGCGCTCGCATCGGCACAAGGATAGGCGCATCCGGGGCGAGCGCTTCGTCAAGCTTGTCAGCGCCCGGAAAGATTGAGGCCGTGTGCATGTCCGCGCCCATACCGAGTAGTAGGACGGAAATCGGAAGCTCCGCTTCGAGCGCTTCGGATAGTGTGGGGATCCCTTCTTCCGGCGTCTCGGTGTCAGTGTGAAGGGGCAAGTAGACGGCCTCTGCCGCCGGTCCGGTCAGGAGCCTCTCCCGCAGAAGGCGGGTATTGGATCGTTCGGACGTTTCCGGAACCCAGCGCTCGTCATTTAGGAAGACATGCACACGATCCCAGTCGAGCGACGCCGCAGACAACGAATCAAAGATCGGACCGGGGGTCGTGCCGCCCGGCACCGAGAAGGATGCATGTTCATGTTGCAGAAGGCAGTTCTTCAAATCGCCGGCGATGCGATTGGCGAGCTGCATCATCATCATGTCGCGGTCTGGATAGGTCTCCAGCTTCATCCCTTCACCTCCCGCCAGCTCCTTTCGTCCCTGTGCATCAGGGCATGGGCGTCGAGAGGGCCCATTGAGCCCGGATCATACGGTTTGGGCACGTCCCCCCGCGCCTGCCAGCCTTCGATGATGGGATCCGTCCACGCCCATGCGGCCTCGACCTCGTCCCCACGCATAAAGAGCGTTTGGTTGCCTCGGATGACGTCCATCACCAGCCGCTCGTAGGCGTCAGGCACATCTTCGCCGTCCGGGCCGAGAGCATCAGCAAAAGTCATGTCGAGGGGCACGTTCACAAGACGCATGCCGCCCGGGCCGGGTTCCTTGATGGTCATGTCCATCGTGATGCCTTCATTGGGCTGGAGCCGTATCGAAAGGACATTCCGCCCAGGCTCATTGTCCTGAAAGATCGAATGCGGCAGCGGCTTGAATACGACAGCGATCTCCGACGCTCGCGTGGCCATTTTCTTGCCCGTTCGCAGGTAGAAGGGCACCCCAGCCCAACGGAAATTGGCGATGTGGGTCTTCATGGCGATGAAGGATTCGGTGAATGATCGGGGGTTCTCGGCTTCTTCTCTGTAGCTTGGATTCTCGGGGCCCGCTTCATACTGACCGCGAACAAGCTCGTGAGGCTGCACGGGTTGGAGCGCGCGGATCACCTTCAGTTTTTCGTCTCGCACGGCGTCGGGGGCAAATTGCGAAGGAGGCTCCATCGCGATCAGGCACAGAAGCTGCATCAGATGGTTTTGCACCATATCACGCATGGCGCCTGATTTATCGTAGTAAGCCCCACGGGAGCCCACAGCGACGGTCTCCGCCACGGTGATCTGGATGTGGTCGATGTAATTGGCGTTCCAGAGAGGCTCAAACATCACATTGCCAAAGCGCACAGCCATAAGGTTCTGCACGGTTTCTTTGCCGAGGTAGTGATCGATCCGATAGATCTGCTTTTCCTTGAAGAAGCTCGCGAGCGTCGCGTTGAGCTCCCGGGCGCTTTCTAGATCGCGGCCAAACGGCTTTTCAACGACGATGCGCGACGTGTCATCGGCCATGTCGTATGTCTTGAGACGTTCAGCGATGTCGCCAAAAAGGCTCGGCGCAACAGAGAAATAAAAGGCGTTGATAAGCTCTTTACGAACCTTCGCGGCGAGTTCTTCCCAGCCTTTCTCGCCTTTGGCGTCGGTGGCGACATAGTCGAGGCGTTCGAGGAAGTCTGGAAGCTCTGGTCTTTCTGCAAGGCCGTCGCCGCCGAACTCACGGATAGCGTCAGCAACCATGTCTTTGAAGCCGTCGGCATCTATGTCGGACCGCGCAGAACCGATTATCCGCGCGTCGGCTGGCATTTGACCTGCGATAAATCTCCGAAACAAGCCTGGCAGGATCTTCCGTCGTGCGAGGTCGCCTGTGCCGCCGAAGATGACGAGTTCGAAGGGCTCTACGGGAATGACACGCGAAACCATAGTTGGGCTCCTCCGGCTCATCGGCAGTGTTAGCGGTAACGGCGACGTTAGACGCCACCTCGCCCTCAATGTCTACCCTGCCTGATGCGAAGCACAATGGCCGGGTCAGGCGTCGAGCTCTGTGTCCCAGTAGAGAAAGTCCATCCAACTATCGTGAAGATAGCCTGGCGGGAACTTGCGGCCCATATTGCGCAACTCTTCTGCTCCCGGTTGCCGAGGCGGTTTGCGCAGCGACAAGCCTACTTGCTTGAGGCTTCGAGAACCCTTTTTCAGGTTGCACTTAGAACACGCCGCCACAACGTTCTCCCAGCTTGTCACCCCACCCCGCGCGCGCGGAACGACGTGGTCGAAGGTCAGATCGCCCTTCGCGCCGCAATACTGACAAGAGAACTCATCCCGCAGAAACAGGTTGAAGCGCGTGAAGGCCACGCGCTTTTGCGGTTTCACGTAGTCCTTCAGCACCACGACTGACGGGATGCG
>JBCCPQ010000248.1:0-3861 GCA_039024825.1 Pseudomonadota bacterium | reverse complement strand
AGCAGGTCCTCCATGTGACCCTTCATGAGGTCGAAAAGCAGCGCCTGCTTGTGCGGCACATAGTTGTAGATGGCCCCCGCCTGCACGCCGACCTCGGCCGCGATCTGGCGCATGGAAACGGCGGCATACCCGTGGCGCGCAAAGAGCCGCAACGCCGCAGCCTGAATGCGCGGCCGCGTGATGTCTGAATGAGAGCCCCGTTTCCGCGCCATGGAGCATGGTTATCTGAACGCTTGTTCAAATCAAGCGTGCTTGCCCGCGACCCGCCACACGCGCTAGGCAGCGACATGCGTAGGCTCTGCCTCCTCCTTCCGTTCCTGATCGCCGGATGCGCGACCTTTCCGGAGCTCGACGGCGTGGAAAGCCCGGACACTACCGACGCGGCTTTCCTCGACTTCCTGACCGTAGATGAACTCGTGGCTCTGAACGCCGCCCCGCCCGCTGGTGTGGCAAGCGCGGACCTGACTGCAAGGCTCTCCCGCCTACGCGCCCGCGCAGCGGTCCTTCGCGGCCCCATCTTCTCCGGCGCAGACCGTCAAAGGCTCTCAGGCACCCCCGGCTAAACCGCCTAGCCGATTGCACCTCCGCGCAGGCCCGCCTAAAGGAAAGCCAATCGAGGAGACCCCCATGCCAGCACCCTTACGCATCGCCATCGCCGGTCTCGGAACCGTGGGGGCAGGCGTCATCAAGATGATCCGCACGCACGGCGACTTGATGGAGGCGCGCACAGGCCGCCGGGTGGAGATTGTGGCCGTCTCCGCGCGGTCCAAGGGAAAGGATCGCGGTGTACCGCTCACCGATTATGCGTGGGAAGACGATCCCGTGGCCCTCGCCAGCCGTGAGGATATCGACGTCTTCGTGGAACTCATGGGGGGGTCCGACGGACCGGCAAAGGCGGCGACGGAAGCGGCTCTTGCCGCAGGCAAGGACGTGGTCACCGCCAACAAGGCAATGCTAGCCATCCACGGTCAGGCCCTGGCGGAAACTGCCGAAAAGACTGACCGGGTCTTGCGTTTCGAGGCCGCCGTCGCGGGAGGGATACCCGTCATCAAAGCGCTGACGGAAGGTCTTGCGGGAAACCGCATGGGCCGCGTCATGGGCGTCATGAATGGCACCTGCAACTACATCCTCACCCGCATGGAAAGCGCGGGCCTCCCCTACGAGGAGGTCTTTGCCGAGGCCGACGCCCTTGGCTATCTCGAAGCCGATCCGACGCTTGACGTGGGCGGCATCGACGCAGGCCACAAACTCGCGCTGCTCAGCTCAATCGCCTTCGGCACCCAGGTCGACTTCGACGGGGTTGAACTTGAAGGCATCGACCGCATCACAATCGACGACATCCGCCAGGCTGCGGATATGGGATATAAAATCAAACTCTTGGGCGTTGCCCAACTCACTGAGCGGGGGCTTGAGCAACGCATGTCGCCTTGCCTCGTGCCGGACACGTCGCCCCTGGGGCAGCTCGATGGCGGCACCAACATGGTCGTGTTTGAAGGCTCGGACGTGGGCCAGATCGTCCTCCGCGGCGCTGGCGCGGGCGAAGGCCCCACGGCCAGTGCCGTCCTGTCAGACATTCTCGACATCGCGCGGGGGACGCGGCTGGCGACATTTGGCCAGCCCGCAAAGACGCTGACGAAGGCCACTCCGGCGCGGGCCGTCACCGCTGCCCCTTACTATTTGCGGCTTGAACTCCACGATCGCCCCGGCGCCCTCGCCAAAGTGGCGGCCATTCTGGGCGAAGCGGGCATCTCCATCGATCGCATGCGCCAATACGGCCACGACGACGAAACAGCACCCGTCCTCATCGTCACCCACGAGACAACGCGCGCCGATATCGACACTGCGCTGCAGTCTTTCGCGACCACCGACGCCGTCGCAGGCACCCCCGTCACGCTCCGCATCGAAGCCGTCTAAGGAGGACGCATTCATGGCCAAAGAAGAATTCCAGGACCGCTTGCTGTCGCTTGGGCTCGCGCGGGTCTCAGAGGCCGCAGCACTGGCCTCCGCCAACTGGATCGGGCGCGGCGATGAGAAAGCAGCCGACCAGGCCGCCGTGAACGCCATGCGCGAACAGCTCAACCTCCTCGATATCCAAGGCCGGGTCGTCATCGGCGAAGGGGAACGCGACGAAGCACCGATGCTCTATATCGGTGAGGAAGTGGGTTCCGGCACGGGGCCGGAGGTGGACATCGCGCTTGACCCCCTCGAAGGCACGACACTCACCGCCAAGGACATGCCCAACGCGCTCACCGTCATCGCCATGGGGCCGCGCGGGTCCCTCCTCCATGCGCCCGACGTCTACATGGAAAAGCTCGCGATCGGGCCAGGCTTCATGCCCAATGTGGTGACGCTCGACATGGCCTATGGTGAGCGCGTGAAGCGCATGGCCCGTGCCAAGGCGTGCTCTACCGAAGACATCACCGTCTGCATCCTCGACCGGGAGCGTCATCAAGACATGATCGACGAGGTCCGCTCCACCGGTGCTGCAATTCGCCTGATCACCGACGGCGATGTCGCCGGGGTCATGCATTGCGCGGAACCCGATCTGACGGGCATCGACATGTACATGGGCCTCGGCGGCGCGCCAGAGGGCGTGCTCGCGGCGGCGGCTCTCAAGTGCATGGGCGGACAGTTCTGGGGCCGTCTCACCTTCCGCGATGCGGACGAAAAGGGCCGCGCCGAGAAGGCAGGGATCACCGATCTCGACCGGATCTACACCCGCGATGAACTGGTGCAGGGCGACGTGATCTTTGCCGCGACCGGTGTCACCGATGGCTCGCTCCTGCCCGGCATCAAGCGCGAAGTTGGCCACTTGACGGCAGAGACCATCCTAATGCGGTCCAAAACGGGCTCCGTCCGGCGGGTGACCTACCGCAACCCGGTGCAGTAATCACCTGTGGATAGCCGCGCGACGGAGCTTGCCCGGCTATGTCGACATTTGGTACCATCTGCGGGTGAAACCCCAAGATGATGGTTATGCTCGACCAAGCGCCGGCCTTTCTGAACGTTGAATCCTCCCTGACGGGACGCCGCTGGGTGGGCCCCTCGCCCGATACCAGACGCCAGGCAGAGGCGCTTTCCCAGCGCCTGGACCTGCCTCCTGCACTCTGCGCCGTGCTCGCACGGCTCGGAGTATCCGCTGAGGACGCCGAGGGTTTTCTCGAGCCGCAGCTTCGTGACCTTCTTCCGGATCCTCGCGCTCTGAAAGACATGGAACATGCGGCCGGGCGGCTGCTGGCTGCTGTGTCGCAACGCCAGCGGATCGCCATCTTTGCCGATTACGATGTCGATGGCGGGACCTCCGCCGCGCTTCTCATCACGTGGCTGCGGGCCTTTGGTGTCCCCGCGACGCTCTACGTCCCCGACCGCATAGAAGAAGGCTACGGCCCGAATGACCGCGCCATGGCAGGCCTCGCCGCGGAGCATGATCTCATCATCTGCGTCGACTGCGGGACGCTCTCGCACGGTCCCATAGCCGCGGCATCCGGTGCCGATGTCGTGGTGCTCGACCATCACCTCGGCGGCGAAACGCTGCCGGCCGCCCACGCCGTCGTTAACCCGAACCGCCAGGACGAAAGCGGCGACCTGGGTCATCTGTGCGCAGCGGGGGTCGTGTTCCTGCTCTTGGTGGAGGCTGGGCGGCAGCTAAGGGAACGAAACGAAAAGGGGCCGGATCTCCTCCCGCTACTCGACCTCGTCGGGCTCGCGACCGTGGCGGACGTCGCGCCACTGATCGGCGTCAATCGCGCCTTTGTCCGGCAAGGCCTCAAGGTGATGGGGCAACGTCGGCGGATCGGACTGACGGCTCTGGCCGATGCCGCGCGCCTCGATACTGCGCCAACAGCCTACCATCTCGGATTT
>JBCCPQ010000247.1:0-3872 GCA_039024825.1 Pseudomonadota bacterium | reverse complement strand
GTCTCATCGTAATCACGGTGGGGCGTCACGCCATGAGAACGAAGGTAGTCCTCCACGAAGTCCACGAGCGGCAGGTTTGAGTCGCGGCTGACTGTCGGGAAAGCGACCAGGCGGTCGAGCATCTCACGCGCGGACAGTTCCACTACACCGCCCGCTTGTAGCCAGCCCATTCGCCTTCGAGCACAAAATGGCCTGGGGAGACCTCCTCGTAGGTTGAAGGCTTTGGGTCGTAGTCGAGCGGATGAATCGGAGACGGGATCGGACGAAAGTTCAGGTCCTTTTCCGACTTGCGCTGCGTGGGATCGGCAACGGGGACGGCCTTTAGAAGGCTTTGGGTGTACTCGTGCTGCGGATCTTCGAAGATCGCCCGGCGTGGCCCCATCTCCACGATGCGACCCAGGTACATAACGCCGACCGCGTGGCTCACCCGTTCCACGACCGCCATGTCGTGGGAGATAAAGAGCAGAGAGATGCCAAGCTCTGCCTGAAGCTCCATCAGCAAGTTCAAAACCTGGGCCTGGACGGAGACGTCAAGGGCAGAGACGGCCTCATCTGCGACAATCAACTTAGGGTTCAAAGCCAGAGCTCGAGCGATGGCGATCCTCTGACGCTGGCCGCCCGACAGTTCGTGTGGAAAGCGTCGCATGAAACTGCGCGGCAACTCCACCCGATCGAAGAGCTGGGCCACGCGATCCATCTTGGCCTGACCGGTTAACAGGCCGTAATTCTCAATAGGCTCAGCCACTTGGTCGGCGAGCTGCATCTGTGGGTTGAGGCTCGCAAAGGGGTCCTGAAAGATCATCTGCATGTCTTTACGTGCGTCACGTAGACCGGTCTCCGAAAGCGCCATGACATCGACCCCGTCGAGCAGGACGCTGCCGGACTGTGGTTCAACAAGGCGCAGAAGCGAGCGACCGCAGGAGGATTTGCCACAACCAGATTCGCCAACGAGCGAAAGTGTCTGCCCTTTCTTGATCGAGAAGCTCACGTCTTCCACTGCGTGCACGTTTGCAACCGTTCGGCGGAAGAAGCCCCCTTTCACTGGGAAGCGTGTGATGAGGTTCTTGATATCCAGCAGGACTTCTTCCCGCCCGGCAATAGGAGTGGGATCGACATCGGCGCCCATGAGCTTCATTGGCTCAGGTAGGTCTTTTCCCGTCATCTCGCCAAGCCTTGGGACGGCAGCAAGAAGGGCCTGGGTGTAAGGGTGCTGGGGCTTGGAGAAGATATCGGCCACCGGCCCCTCTTCGACCTTCTCGCCACGGAACATCACAACGACGCGGTCAGCCATCTGAGCGACAACGCTCATGTCATGGGTGATAAACATCACGGCCGTGCCGGTCTCTCGCTTGAGACGGTCCATGAGCGCTAGAATTTCGGCCTGGATGGTAACGTCAAGCGCGGTTGTCGGCTCATCGGCGATGAGCAGCCGTGGCTCGCAAGCAAGCGCCATTGCAATCACGACGCGTTGGCGCATTCCGCCCGAAAGCTCGTGCGGATATTGCTTAAGGCGCCTCTCCGGTTCTGGGATGCGCACTTGCTGCAAAAGCTCAAGCGCCCTCGCAGCCGCGTCAGATTTAGTCAGCTTTTTGTGGATCATCAAACCTTCGATGAGCTGCCGCTCAACGGTGAAAACCGGGTTCAGGGAGGTCATCGGCTCCTGAAAGATCATCCCGATGGCGTTGCCGCGCAAATCGCGCATGTCCATTATGGATCGCTCTGCAACGTCCTCTGCCCCGTTACCACGATCAAAGAGAAGCTGGCCGTTGGTGATCTCGCCGCCGCCGTATTCTACAAGGCGCATGAGCGAGAGGGACGACACCGACTTGCCAGAACCTGACTCGCCCACCACGCAAACGGTTTCGCCCGGATTGATGGAAAAGCTGACGTCTTTGACGCCGACGACAGGGCCATCTTTCGTTTGAAATTCAACGCGTAGGTTTCGGATGTCGGCGACAGGCCTGTCCGCTAACGTTCCTCCAGCCTTTCCATCGGGTGACTGATCGAGCATGGTTCCCCCCTCCCCGTGACGGTGGCGGCACGGGACCGGAGTGTCAAACTCGGACACCGGAAAAACGCACTGAAAATCGGCATGCGGTGAAAAATCAACCATTTGCCGCGCAGGCAAAGCTTGCAATCACGTGAAAAGCGGTGCCGAATACTCGACATGAGTGTCCGGGGGGCCCCGCCATCGCTGCCGTCTTTCTTCGCCCAGGCGTCCCAAGCCTGTTTGCGCCGAGACCTGCGCCGCTGCGGTCTGCCCTCGCCTCTATCACCAACTGGGAGAGTTAAATGACTTTGAAAACCGCCCTAATGGGTGCGGCCGCTACCGTTGCATTGACGGGCGCCTTCGCACCGGCTGCCTTTGCCGAGCGTGGCTCGGATGGGGAAGTGCGCATCATCTACTGGCAGGCTCCGTCGATCCTAAATCCGTTCCTGTCGGGCGGCACCAAGGACGTCGAATCCGCGTCCATGATCATCGAACCGCTGGCGCGCTATAATGAGCGCGGTGAGCTGGTGCCCTGGCTCGTGGAAGAAGTCCCCACGGTCGACAATGGCGGCGTTGCAGCAGACCTGACCTCAATCACGTGGAACATCACGCCGGGCCTCGTGTGGTCAGACGGCACGCCCTTCACCTCTGCCGACGTCAAATTCACCTACGAGTATTGCACCGACCCTGAAGGTGGCTGCGCTCAGGTGACGAAGTTCGAGGGCGTCGAGAGTGTTGAGACCCCCGATGACCTCACCGTTGTCGTCAACTTCGGCGGCCCGACCCCGAACCCCTACGGCCCCTTTGTTGGCGGTGAGAGCCCGATCCTGCAGGCGGCCCAGTTTGCCGATTGCGTAGGCGCAGCGGCGTCCACGTGCACTGAAGAGAACTTCAACCCGATCGGCACTGGCCCCTTCGTGGTGGACGACTTCAAGCCAAACGACGTCATCACGATGTCTGCTAACCCAAATTACCGCGATCCCGCTAAGCCCGCCTTTGCAAAGGTTACTTTCAAGGGCGGCGGCGATGCCACGGCCTCTGGGCGCGCGGTCATGGAGACGGGCGAGTTTGACTATGGCTGGAACCTGCAGCTTGCACCTGACGTGATCGCACAGATGGAGCAAGGCGGCATGGGTACGCCTGTCGCTGGCTTCGGTCCGCTGGTGGAGCGGATCATGCTCAACAACGCAAACCCGGATCCGGCACTGGGCGAGATGCGCTCTGTCAAGTCGGACCCGAACGGGCCGTCCGAGCATCCATTCCTCGGCGATCCGGCGGTGTACAAGGCCATGTCCATGGCAATCGACCGGCCATTGCTGGTTGAGGTGGGCTACGGCCAAGCTGGCGCAGTGACCTGCAACTGGGTGCCTGCACCCGATGCGTTCAACTCCGACGCGCTTACCTGTGACGTGCAGGACATCGCGGGTGCGAACGCCATGCTCGATGAAGCAGGCTACATGGACACTGACGGTGACGGCATTCGCGAGACGCCAGATGGTGTGCCAATGTCCGTCCTCTACCAAACCTCCACGAACGCTGTGCGCCAGGACTTTCAGGCTCTCATCAAGGAGTGGTGGAGCCAGATTGGTATCGAAACCGAGCTGCGCAACATCAACGCGTCGGTCTTCTTCGGTGGTGACCCGGGCTCGCCCGACACCTTCCAGAAGTTCTATGCCGACGTGCAGATGTACGCCAACACGTTCAACGGCACGGATCCGCAAGCCTATCTGGGCAACGCGCTTTGCGACAAGGCTCCGCGTCCGGACAGCCAGTGGCAGGGCGAAAACATCTCCCGCTTCTGCATGCCGGCATACGACGAGATGCACGCAGAGCTGCAGGCAACGGCAGGCATCGACGCGCGCTCCGAGATCGGTCGCGCTCT
>JBCCPQ010000246.1:0-3882 GCA_039024825.1 Pseudomonadota bacterium | reverse complement strand
GAGATGGTGATGCCGGGTGACAACCTGAAGTTCGAGGTCGAGCTGATCGCACCCATCGCCATGGAAAACGGCCTGCGCTTCGCCATCCGCGAAGGCGGCCGCACCGTCGGCGCAGGCGTCGTGTCGAGCATCATCGAGTAAAAGGGGGCGAGTTCCGAAACGGATTTCGACCCGAATTCCGGGGGCTCCCAAGAAGCAAAAGGCGCACTTTCGAGTGCGCCTTTTTTCATCGCTACTGGCACATTCGCGCTCAGGTTGCTTGAAGTGTTAGGTGTTTGTCGCGAATTCAGGCGAAGCTGTGCAGACGAATCCCAAAGAGGTCTGCCCATGTCTCCTACATTTTCACGCCGTTCTTTTCTTGCTGCTGGCTCTGCCGGTCTCATCGCTCTGCACCCGTTTGCAGCGCGGGCGTCCGCCAATCAGGCACATTTGCGTCTCATGGAGACAACGGACCTCCATGTGCATGTGTTTCCATACGACTATTACGGCGACCGCCCCGTGGATACTGTGGGCCTCGCCCGGACAGCGGCGTTGATTGAAGAGGTCCGCGCTGAGTCTGCCAACGCGCTTTTGCTCGATAATGGGGATTTCCTGCAGGGCAACCCGATGGGGGACTACATCGCCTACGAGCGCGGCATGAAAGAGGGTGACATGCACCCGATCATCGCTGCCATGAACACCCTTGGCTTTGACGCCACCACCATGGGAAACCATGAGTTCAACTACGGCCTCGACTTCCTCACAAAGTCCATGGCCGGGGCAGCCTTCCCTGTTGTGAGTGCGAACGTCGCGCTCGAAGCCGGGTCGTCGCCTCTCGCGGACAAGACGCTCTTTCAGCCTTACACGATCCTCGACAAGGAGATCGTGGATGGGGCGGGCACAGCCCATCAAATCAAGATCGGCCTCATCGGCTTTGTGCCGCCGCAAATCATGCAATGGGACCGCCAGCACCTCGACGGTAACGTGGTTGCGCGCGACATCCTTGAGACCGCGCGGGCCTATGTCCCGCAGATGAAGGAAGCCGGTGCAGATATCATCATCGCCCTAAGCCATTCGGGCATCGGTCCTGCCGCTGAGGCTGAGATGATGGAGAACGCCTCTGTCCCTCTCGCCCGCATTGACGGGATCGACGCGATCCTGACCGGCCACCACCATCGCGTCTTCCCGTCTTCGGCCTATGACGGCGTGGAAGGCGTCGACACGGCTGCAGGCACGATCTTTGGCAAACCCGCTGCCATGGGAGGCTTCTGGGGCTCGCATCTTGGTCTCGTGGATCTCATGCTGGAGACTTCAGGGGGTGAGTGGCGCGTGGTGTCTCATACGGCAGAAGCGCGCCCGATTTCTCGCCGTAACGAAGACCGCTCCATCACGCCGCTCGTCGAAAGCGCGCCAGCGGTCCTCGCCTCCGTTCAGAAAGAGCATGATGAAACGCTGGCCTACGTGCGCCGCGCGGTCGGGAAAACGGATGCCCCGCTCCATTCCTACTTCGCGCTCGTTGCGGACGACCCGAGCGTGCAGATCGTCTCCATCGCGCAGAAATGGTATATGGAGCAGATGCTTGCGGGCACGGAGTATGCGGGCTTGCCGATCCTCTCTGCAGCGGCGCCGTTCAAAGCAGGGGGCCGGGGCGGTCCCGAATACTACACAGACGTCCCGATCGGAGATGTGGCGATCAAGAACGTCGCGGACCTCTACCTTTATCCGAACACCACGCGCGCTGTGCTTGTCACCGGGGCACAGGTGAAGGACTGGCTGGAGCGGTCAGCTGGCATGTTCAACCAGGTAGAACTCGGTTCAGAAGGGGCGCTTTTGCTCAATCCCGAGTTCCCGTCTTACAACTTTGATGTGATCGACGGGGTGACATATCAGATCGACCTGTCTCAGCCGTCAAAGTTTGATCCGAAGGGAGAGCTGATCAATCCGGATGCAAGCCGGATCGTGGATCTCATGTATGAGGGCGCGCCGCTTGATCCCGACCAGCAGTTCGTGATCGCCACGAACAATTACCGGGCAAGCGGTGGTGGATCTTTCCCCGGTGCGAAGGGTGATACGATCATCTTCGAGGGCCCTGATACCAACCGCGATGTCATCGTACGCTACATCGTGGATCAGGGGAAAATCAGCCCGTCTGCCGACAGCAATTGGACATTCGCGCCCATGGACGGCACCTCGGTCGTGTTTGAGACAGGTCCCAAGGCTGAGGCCTACGCCGACAGCGTCGAAGGTGTCTCCCTCACGCCCGCAGGGCAGAGCGAGAGTGGCTTTCTACGCTTCAAGCTCGAGCTCTAGGCGCAATGCGATAAAGGAAAGGCCCGGGCCGCGCGCTCGGGCCTTTTCTTTGTGGAGACAGCGATGCCCTTCCCAAGCCCTCAGACGTCTCACCCGCTCGTGTTCCCCGATGGTACTCGGTTTCAAGGCACGGTCTTTCTGAACGCAGTGCTTGATAATCCGAACCTCCAGATCGGGGACTACACGTATTATTCCGATGATGAGATGCCGGACGTAGAGCTCATGCGGCGCAGGCTCTTTCCGTACCTCTACGGCGAGCAACGGATCGAGATTGGGAAGTTCTGCTCCATCGCCATGGGCGTGTCATTCGTCACCGATAGCGCCAATCATCGCTATGACGGGTTCAGCGCCTATCCTTTCGCCATCTTTGACGGGATGTCCCCGGAGCGGCCGTCCATGCCGGGCAGTGGTCCGCGACCAACCATTGTCGGCCATGATTGCTGGTTCGGGCGCAACGCGATGCTGTTGCCCGGTGCGCAGATTGGGTCCGGTGTCATCATCGGGGCAGGGGCCGTCGTGGGCGGGACAATCCCGGACTACACTATCGTAGCGGGCAACCCGGGTCGAGTGATCCGCCACCGATTTCCCGAGGATGTCGTCGCCGAACTCCTGCAGATCGCATGGTGGGACTGGCCCATCGAGCAGATCCTCGCAAACGAAGCCGCAATTTGCGGTGGCGACATCGCAGCGCTTCGAGCTGCGCAGCCTAGCTAAAAAACCCGCGCCGCCGTGAGACGATGGGACCGTCTGCGAAGCGGTCGTTTCTCTTTGGACCCAACTCTGAAACCGTCTTCGGGCTCCGATCCTTCTTGCGAGGCTTGGGCTTGGGTGCTGTCGACGCCTTGGTTGGATGCTCCTTCAGGGCCGGCTTGACTGGTCCTTCCGGCGTCGCGTGCTGAGTTTTTGAGGGGAGATCTGTCTGCCCAGACATGGTCTTGCGTAGGACAGCCTCTGGATCGATCTCCAGCCGCTTTGGGTCTGGTTTCGGTGCGTAAAATTGCTCAGCCCATTCAGTGATCCGTCGCATGCCAGACGTCCGCAACCGGTATCCGATGAGGGTGACGACGAAGAAGAAGAGCGCCATGCGCATGGGAAGTTCTGAGGCGGCCTGTCCCGGGCGAACGAATGTCAGCGCCAGGACGTCCAGGATGTCGTTGAACAGAATGGCTCCGACTATGCCGAGCACAATGAGCGATAACGGAAATGACTGTGGTCGCATGGCTGCCTCCTGTGTCTCTCTTGGATCGCGGAAGAGCGACGAAAGTTTGACCTCGCGGCGAAGTCTTTATGTTGCACCTCAGACCCTTATCAGGAGGTAGAGATGGTCACTTGGCTTCTTCTCGGCATCGCCGTTCATTTCATCGCAGTGTTTCTGCCAGCGCTCTTTCTGCTGCCGCAGATGGGCTACGGGGGCTACCTCGGTTCCCGCGATGGGGAACCTGCCGCTGAGGGCATGTACGGGCGCGCGCGACGTATTCTGCGCAACTCGAATGAAAACCTTGCGGCGTTTGTCGGGCTTGCCGCCGCAGCTTTGGCGCTGAATGCGCTCCAGGGTGACGCCGTGGTGCTGCCGGTTGGGAGCCCGGGTGCCGT
>JBCCPQ010000245.1:0-4003 GCA_039024825.1 Pseudomonadota bacterium | reverse complement strand
TGAGTGGATCAACACGTCAACGGCTCTCTTAAGGGCGCAGCTCCTGACAGATTTTGCTCAGGGCCACCTCGAACGCGACGCGGCGGCGCCCGCAATGATGGCTCCCGCAAGCGGGCCGCAGGCGCAGCAGGCAAAAGGTGACCTGCGCGTTGGGCGCGTCTTCGGACGCTGGGCCGAAAGCTTAGAGGGCGGCGGGATGGCCATCATGATGACACTTTATGATTTGAGTTTCGGCGTAGACACCTGGCGCGCGCTCACGCTGTACATGGAAGCTGAACCCAACGAAGGGATCGCAGTTTACATCCCCGTGATAGATTGCGGCCCAATCTGCACAGAGGCAACCGTTGCCGATGCAAAAGAAGCGGACGGCTGGTTCGGGGTCTACTTCTTGGACGGCGCTCACGAGATAAGTGTACCAGTATCGGACGTCGCGCGCCCGATACTCCGCGCGACCTTCGCACATCTGCCGGAGCTCTTTGCACAAAGTGCATCGTCTTCCGCTTGGGTAGATTACGACAGTGAGGATTACGCGCCGCCCACTTTCTCTGACATGGCCGACATGGTCGAAGAAGTAAGTGAACTCGCACGTCGCTCCCTCGGGTCGACCAAAGGCAACCTGGTGATGGGTCTCAGCCGCCCCGGGTCTGACGGCCTTTCGGGACGCGATGCCGTGATGAACTCAGGCATGATCGATGACTATCTGGCCGAAGTCGAAAGTGCCTCACAGCACTTCGCCAGACCACGTCACGTCTACGAGAACGCAGAGGCGTGGTTTGCGGCTTTCCCAACGCCCGAGGCCGCGGTGCAGAGTCTTCTGCCAATCGACATCTCTCTCCCAGACGGCAACGCAGAGGAGCAGCTGAAATCGCTTCTTCTCCATCCAGCCTACCAACTGAAGTAAAGGAGCCCGCCATATGACTTCGCACATGAACCGCCGTCGCTTTCTTTCCGCCATCGGGTCAGCGCTGCCTGCCATTACCCTGCCGGGCTTCGTGACCGCCGCAGGTGTTGACCAGCGCGCAAGCAAGAGCCTTATCCTCATTGAGCTCTCCGGCGGCAATGACGGTCTCAACACAGTCATACCCCTCACCGACCCAGGCTACAGAGACCTGCGCCCGACCATTGGGATCAAAGAAGGCCACCGCCTCGACCGTGACACGATCCTCCATCCTGCGATGCGCGGCATGGCCGAGCTTTGGGGCGACGGAAATCTCCAGATTGTCGAGGGTGTGGGGTACCCGGATCCGAACAGGTCCCACTTTCGCTCCATTGAAATTTGGAACTCAGGTCAGGGCGCCCGCGCTAGGGATGTAAACGGATGGATCTCCACGGGCTTCGAAGGCCAAGCGCCGGGCGGGACGGACGCGGATGGCCTTGTTCTTGGCGGCTCAATTGGCCCCCTGCGCGGACCGGGGCGTTTCAGCGTTGTCGAAGATGAAGACGTCTTTCTGGACAGCCTGCGTGCGCTTGAGAGCGCACCGCACTCCGTGCGTCCTTCTCAAAGCACAGCGCTTGAACATGTTCTTCGGACGTACGAGCGGGCGGAATTGACGGGCAACGCCATCGCCAGCCGCCTAGAACGCGGGGCCATGCGTAGATTTCGGTTTCCAGATACCGACCTTGGCGCGCAGCTTCATACAGTGGCAAGGCTCCTCGACGCGGGCGCAGACGTACCGGTCTTTAAGGTTGTACAGGAGGGCTACGACACCCATGACAATCAACCCGATGCACATGCCGGGCTCTTAGGAGACTTGTCGGACGCCGTCGCTGCATTCAGTCGGGCGATGAAAGCCATGGGCCGCTGGAATGAGGTCGCCATCGTAACGTACTCGGAATTTGGGCGCACGGCTCGGGAGAACGCTTCGGCGGGAACCGATCATGGTACGGCCGCGCCCGTCTTCGTCGCCGGAGGCGCTGTGGCTGGTGGACTGGCAGGCGCTCGCGTAGACCTCACGCGCCTAGAAGATGATGACCTCGTGCACACGACAGACTACCGCGCTCTCTATGACGGGCTGCTCCGAGGACTCTGGCAAGTCGATGCACCGGTCTTTGCCGGACACGGACGCCTGGAGCTGTTTGTTTAGACCCACAATCCCGGAGGAATGGCCCTATCCAATGCAGTTGGATGGGGCCTTTGCTTGTTGAAGGAACGGACTCGGCTAGGTTTTTCCCCCAACACGCCTGGGTCAGCCTTGGAGCAGCAATCAAAGCGAGAACAACCCGCCATGCAACCATAGCGTGCAAGGCGAAAAAATGTCACCGTTTCTTACCTTTTTGCCCCAAGACACTTGCCATGGCCCCCCCTGAGCGAGTATCCGGTCGGCCACAGCTGCGGGGGCCGGGAAGAATCCCGCTCGCCCCACCCGATCTCGAAACCGCCAGTGCCACCACCCGCATGGCTTTGACAGGCTTAACCGCCGCCAAAGGACACCGCCCGTGACTGACATGACGCCTTCCACCGGTCTTTATGACGCTTCCCTAGAAAAGAGCTCTTGCGGCGTAGGTTTCCTAACGCGCAAAGACGGGAAACAGACACATGATCTGTTGGTCAAAGGTCATGAGGCGCTTTGCGCTGTGCCGCATCGTGGCGGGATGTCCTCCGAGGGTGTCGGTGATGGCGCGGGCATCACCGTGGATCTGTCACGCAAGTTCTTTTCCAAGCACGTTGGCCAGGAACTTGAGCTCGGTGCATTCGGGGTCGGCAACTTCTTCATGCCCGCCGATGAAAGCCAGCATCCACGTGCAGTGGAACTCATTGAAAGCACTCTGAAGGAATGGGGTTTTGAGATCCTCGTCTCCCGTGCGGTGGCGGTAAATGATGACAAGATCGGACCGCGTGCCCTGAAATGGCAATTGCCAATCCAGCAGTGGATCTTTGCAGCACCGGAAGGGCTGCGTGGACAGGCACTCGATAGCCGGATCCATACGGTTCTCCTCGAGATTGAGGCCGTCGCCTATACCGTGCCGGAGCTTGATGGTCTTTACCCTCTGTCACTTTCCGCGCGGGTGCAGACCTTCAAAGGGCGACTGAACTCTTGGGAGGTATTGCCCTATTTCAAGGACCTCTGGGACACCGACCACGAAGTCCATACAATGTACTTCCACACGCGGTTCTCCACCAACACGGACCCTCACCCGTCCATGGCGCAGCCGTTCCGGCTGATGGCCCATAATGGTGAACTTAACACGGATAAAAAGAACCGCCTCAGCGAGGCAGCAGTTGCCCTCGCCCGCAACAAGGCAATCGTGCGACCGAAAGGCCAGTCCGACAGCTGCCGCCTCGATCAGACGCTGAACTCCCGCGTCTTCGAAGAGGGCGTCGACCTCGTGACCGCTGTCGTGGCAATGATGCCCCCGGCGTGGGAAAATGATGACCGCATCGACGGCGACGTGCGAGCAATGCTGGAGTACTTCTCTCTCTTTGAAGAGAAGAACGATGGACCTGCGGCGCTAATCTTTGGGGACGGCAACATCATCGGCGCCCGGCTCGACCGACTTGGTCTACGCCCACTAAGGACTGTTGAAACCGACGAGTACCTCGCCGTTATGTCCGAAGCGGGCCAGATCAGCTTTGAGCCGGAGAGCGTTATCCGCCGAGGCCGCGTCGCTGCGGGTGGGATGATCTATTACAACCATGCAGAGCAGAAGACCTACGAGACCGACGAGGCCCTCGAAATGCTCGCTCGGGCGGAAGACTATCCAGCGCTACTCGAAGCGGCGGCGGTTAATGTCGACGATCTGCCCAGTGCCGACGACGACCCCGCCCTTGCCGCTGTGCGCTATCTCGGCGACATGAGCACGCCCGCGCGCTACGTAGCTTATACCCACAATCAGGAGAGCTTTAAGTTCCTGATGGACCCGATGCTGCAGAACGGCGTCGAGAAGGTCTCTGCCATGGGCTACGGCAACGCCATCAATGCTCTATCCGATCAGGAAGGCGGCGTAGCCAAGTTTTTCTCCCAACGGTTTGCGCAGGTGACAAACCCGCCTCTTGATTCCATTC
>JBCCPQ010000244.1:0-4177 GCA_039024825.1 Pseudomonadota bacterium | reverse complement strand
GCAAAGCAGCCGCAAGGAGCCGTCTCGCGAGTCGCCTCGTAAGGAAGAGGACCGGCGCGGTAAGGGTGGTCGAGATGACAATCGTCGCTCCGGCAAGCTGACCCTTAACCAAGCGCTCAGCGGCGGGGACGGTGGCCGTCAACGTTCTATGGCTGCAATGAAGCGCAAGCAGGAGCGTGCGCGCCAAAAGGCCATGGGTGGGAGTGTCGAGCGCGAAAAGGTCGTGCGCGACGTGCAGGTGCCCGATGCCATTGTAGTCAGCGAACTCGCAAATCGTATGGCGGAGCGCGTGCCTGACGTTGTCAAATCGCTCATGAACATGGGCATGATGGTTACACAGAACCAGACAATTGATCAGGACACGGCGGAGCTTATCGTCGAGGAATTCGGGCATAAGATGTCCCGCGTCAGCGACTCGGACGTGGAACAGGCCATTGATCAGGTTGAGGACAAAGACGAGGACCTAAAGGATCGCGCGCCCGTCATCACGATCATGGGCCACGTTGATCACGGTAAGACCTCGCTTCTGGATGCCATCCGAAACGCTCGCGTCGTCGCCGGTGAGGCTGGCGGGATCACGCAGCACATCGGCGCCTACCAAGTGGATCAGGATGGGAAAGCTCTGACTTTCCTCGACACGCCGGGCCACGCTGCGTTCACATCCATGCGTGCTCGCGGTGCCCAAGTGACGGATATCGTCGTCCTCGTTGTGGCTGCTGACGATGCTGTGATGCCGCAGACCGTGGAGGCCATCAATCACGCGAAGGCCGCCGAAGTGCCTATGATTGTGGCGATCAACAAGATCGACCTGCCAGCAGCGGACCCAACAAAGGTGCGCACGGATCTTTTGCAGCACGAAGTGATTGTGGAGCAAATGTCCGGTGAAGTGCAGGACGTCGAGGTCTCCGCTCAATCAGGGCAGGGCCTCGACAGCTTGCTTGAAGCAATAGCGCTCCAGGCGGAAATTCTCGAACTTAAGGCCAACCCTGAGCGGGCCGCGTCAGGTGCCGTCATTGAAGCACAGCTCGACGTGGGCCGTGGTCCCGTAGCCACTGTTCTTGTCCAGAATGGAACGCTCAAGCAGGGCGATATCTTTGTCGTTGGGGAACAGTGGGGTAAGGTCCGTGCGCTCGTGAACGACAAAGGCGACCGCGTGAAAGAAGCCGGGCCATCCGTTCCGGTCGAGGTTCTCGGCCTTAACGGCACGCCGGAAGCTGGCGACGTCCTCAACGTGGTTAAAACCGAAGCTGAGGCGCGGGAGATCGCGGACTACCGTATCCAGGCTGCCAAGGACAAGCGCGCGGCAGCGGGGGCGGCAACGACCCTCGAGCAACTCATGCAGAAGGCCAAGGAAGACGAGAATGTGGAAGAGCTTCCCATTCTAGTGAAGGCTGATGTGCAGGGTTCTGCGGAAGCGATCGTCCAGGCAATGGAGAAGATAGGCAACGACGAAGTCCGGGTTCGCGTTCTTCACTCCGGTGTTGGTGCAATTACAGAGACGGATATTGGCCTTGCGGAAGCTTCAGGTGCCCCAGTGTTCGGCTTTAACGTTCGTGCGAATGCGTCGGCCCGGAACACGGCAAACCAGAAGGGCGTTGAGATACGTTACTATTCGGTCATCTACGATCTTGTCGACGATGTCCGCGACGCCGCCTCCGGCCTCCTGTCGGCGGAAATCCGCGAGAAGTTTATCGGTTACGCCGAGATCAAAGAAGTTTTCAAAGTGTCTGGCGTGGGCAAGGTCGCTGGCTGCCTCGTCACAGAGGGGGTCGCGCGGCGCTCCGCCGGCGTGCGTTTGCTGCGCGACAACGTGGTGATCCACGAAGGCACGCTTAAGACTCTCAAGCGCTTCAAGGATGAAGTGGCTGAGGTCCAGTCCGGTCAGGAATGCGGCATGGCGTTTGAAAACTACGATGACATCCGTGCAGCGGACGTCATAGAAATCTTCGAGCGTGAAGAGGTCGAGCGTTCCCTCGACTAACCGTCTGATTATATGAGATAAAGCCTGGGTTTATGTCCGGGCTTTATCGCGCTTTGGCGGTCGACTTTCAGGCGCTAGCCGAAACCGGGCGTCCGGTGAACACTTGTTGGCCCACGCGTACTACGATTTGCCCGTTCCCGAGTTTCCGCACAAAGGTCCCTTGGATTGAGATTGTAGATCCCACGGTGATGGTTCTGATCATTCGCCTGCTTCCCCCCAGTGCGATTAATCGTTTTCAGATTGCACAATTTGACGGCGGAACTTGCTAACTCATGACACTATATAGTGCGATTTCAGAATGTTCCATATCGGAGCTTGGATGCCTCACAATATTTCGCGTAGCGGCGGTATAAGCGGAACGTCAGCAGCTGGCATTGGATAGTCCCTAAGCTGGGCACCGCGCACCCATCTTAGAACCTGCCTTTCTTTCGATTGCGGGATTCCTTCCCATTTGCGACAGGCAAACAGTGGCATGAGAAGGTGAAAGTCGTCGTAGCTGTGACTTGCGAAGGTCAGTGGCGCGAGACAGCTTTCCCAAGTTCCAATGCCGAGTTCTTCGTGGAGCTCCCGGATAAGGGCGGCCTCTGGCGTTTCCCCCGTTTCTACCTTGCCGCCAGGAAACTCCCAAAGCCCCGCCATGCTCTTTCCCACAGGGCGTTGCGCGAGGAGGACGCGACCGTCCACGTCGATGAGAGCAACGGCAGACACCAAAACAACCTTCATGAGCGATAGTCAGCGTTGATTGTGATGTACTGATGAGAGAGATCGCAGGTCCAAACGGTTGCGGATGCCTCGCCTACGCCGAGTTCGACAACGATTTTGATCTCGTCTTGTTTCATGTACTCCGCGCCAGACTGCTCAGTATAACTTTCGGCAACCCACCCACCCTCTGCGACGCGGATATTCCCAAAAAGAATACCAAGTCTGTCGCGATCCGCTTTTGCACCGGATTTGCCCACTGCCATTACAATGCGACCCCAGTTTGGGTCCTCACCAGCAATCGCAGTTTTGACTAAGGGGGAATTCGCGACGGCCATGGCGGCTTTCTTCGCATCCGCATCGGTGGCCGCGCCACTACAGGTAATCTCAACAAATTTCGTCGCGCCCTCACCGTCTCGCACCACTTGATGCGCGAGCTCAAGCATGACGCCTTCAAGCGCTTCAGCAAATGCCTCGTTTCCAGTCGCGTCTACATTTGCGGCGCCCGTAGCGGCGATCATCAGCGTGTCGGACGTGGAGGTGTCGCTGTCCACGGTTATGCAGTTAAAGGTTCTCTCGGTCAGTTTGGACAGCAGCGTTTGCAAGGCTGCTCCTTCGTGGACCGCATCAGTGAACATGTAGACGAGCATCGTTGCCATGTCCGGTGCGATCATGCCTGAACCTTTCGCAAAACCTGCGATCGTGACCACATGGTCATCAATCATGACCTGTGTGTGGGCTCCTTTCGGAAAGGTGTCAGTCGTCATAATCGCGCATGCCGCAGGCTCCATGGGGCCGTCTGCTAAAGAATGCGCCATTCCATCTAGGCATGCGGTGATCTTAGCGTGTGGCAACCTCTCCCCAATTACCCCTGTCGACGCTGTGTAAATGCGATCCGTCGGGATCCCTGTCACCCTGCTTGCCTCTGCGCAGAGGGCCAAGACAGAGCTCTCTCCAGCGCGCCCCGTGACGGCGTTGGAGGTGCCGGAGTTCACAAGACACGCCGCTGGGCCGCGTGCATCTGAAAGTTTGGCTTGGCAATCCAGTACCGGGGCTGAACGGGTAGCAGACTTCGTGAAGGCTCGCCGACTGCTTTCTTGATGGGGGTGGCTTGATCCGGTTCGGCTTTTGTTCGGTGGCTTGTATTTGAGATAAAAATGGCCCCTACATCTTCATTTCTAGTCTCGGCTGTGCCTCTCAGTGTTTCCGAATGGTTTCTCTTCCGAAGCCCCGGTTAAGCTCTCTAGAGTCACCGGCTTGGCACTTGTCTCTTGTTTCTTTTGATCTGCTCCGGCTGGATCAGATGATGATGATTTGATTACAACACTGGACTCATCCCTACTCTCTGGAATGATTGCACCCACATCATCGGCTCCTACATCCGCAGCTGGGTTAGTATCAGATATCCCATGATTACTAGCATCAGAGTCAACAGTAAAGGGGTTTTTCTGTGTACCCTGAACAGATATTTGGGCAATGAATTTCACCGGCAACACT
>JBCCPQ010000243.1:0-4228 GCA_039024825.1 Pseudomonadota bacterium | reverse complement strand
GCGATGCGGCGCTGGATTACGCGGCAAAGGCCAAGGCTTCACTTAACGAGGTGCCGCATCACCCATTGCGCGACATGCTCAGTGATCTGGCGGATTACGTGGTCGCCCGCTTGAACTGACGCCTCAGGCCCCGATCAGGTTACGGATTGTCGGTAATACCGGACCCATGACGTTGATCGTTTTCTCTTCCAGCCAGAGAAGCGAGATCGCGAGCAAGGCCACGCTGCCCCCCCGCATCACGACCCAGTCGTAGAATTTCGTTGTACGAATTAAAAATAGCACCGGGAAGACCACAAAGATGATGGCGATCTGGCCAATTTCTATTCCGAGGTTGAAGCCCATCAGGGTCAACGGGATTTGGTTCGGTTCCACGATGAGGGGCTCAAGAACGAAGGCATAGCCAAAGCCATGAAAGAGGCCAAAGATCACGACAACCCAAAGCATGTGCTGGTGGAGCCGTGGGATCAGGATCGACAGAGCGACATAGGCGATGGATATGGCAATCACCGCTTCGACGACCCGTTCCGGCAACTGCAGGTAGCCAAACGCCGAAATCGTCAGTGTGATCGAGTGCGCAATGGTAAAGACAGTCACCAACTTGATCGTTGTCCAGAGAGGCCCACTAAGGCTTTCTGTCGCCTCCCATCGGCCTGCAACAGCGACCATGACCGCCGGGATTAGGAGCGCAAGAAGAAAGAGAACATGGTCGATGCCGAGGAAGATGTGCAGGACGCCCTGCTCGATCATTTCGCCAAGAAGAGTGAGCGGAAGCAGCCCTGTCAGGCTGATTTCATGGCTGAAATCATTGACCCTGAACCACGTTCCAATCGCTGTGCTGTTCCCTTCGAGGCCCGTGCGCGTATTCGATCCAATAAGGACAAGCATCTCGTGGTCTGCGCCAAAGGTCTCCCACATACCGGTGAAAGTCGTCCTCAGCGTCTCAGGGGTGGCCGTAAATCCGGTGACTTCAAAACTCAATTTCGCAAAACGCAGCCCGTTCTTGCGCAGAACGTCGATGTCGCCGGCTTGGATTGAAAGCGGCTCAAGCCCGTTTGCTAGACGCAGATTCTCGACGAGATAGTCGTACAATACTTCCTTCTGCGCGCGGATTTCCTCTTCGGTGATATTGCCGTCGCTATCCGTGTCGATATCAAGCTCTGCTCCGAGGGTCTTGAACTCGGTCTCGAATGTCCCCGCAAGCGTCGTTTCAGTGACGAAAAAGTAGATGTAGCTCTGATTGGTGCTGTGTGCGACAGCTGCAGTGGCTCCCGCCAGCAAGAGAGCCGCAGCAAGAAGCCAACGCGAGAACTGCTTTGAGATCTGGAACACGGGAGATAACCGTTTTCATTCAATGGTCTGGACGATACGCAGAAGCGTAGCAGATAGATGAGGTGGGCGGGCGAAAAACAGGCATGCTTTTGCCGTTTTTCGCGGATATCCGATCATTCAAAGCCGGAAAGGCGAATTGTTTCTGAGTTGAGCACGATGACGGTCAATCTCATTCATCACCTCCCCGACGCGGCGGCTGAACGGGCACCCGAGGCCGTAGCGTTTACGACTGGTCGCGAAGACCTGACCTATGCCGATCTCGTGAAACAAGCCAGTCGGCTCGCATTTGTTCTTCTTGAGGAGGAGGTTGGCCGGGGAGAGCGCGTTGGGATCCTGCTGCGGAAGTCGTTGCGATCCGTTGCGGCCGTTTTTGGGATCACGCGGGTCGGCGCAGTCTACGTGCCGCTCGATCCTACAGCACCGCCCGAAAGGCTGGCGGCAATGATCAGGCACTGCGGTATCCGGCATCTCGTGACAGAGCCCGCCATGGCCCGCACCGTTGGTCCACTGAAGAGTGTCTTGGACACAGAAGTGGCTTTCATCGGCATGGCCCAGACGCCGTGGTCTGAGATTGAGGCCGCCCCGGAGCAACCGGCAGCGCCCGCCGCGCCAGAAGATATGGCCTATCTCATGTTCACGTCGGGCTCCACCGGGGTCCCGAAAGCAATGGTGCACACCCATAGTAGCGGGCTGGCCTATGCCCAGGCTGTTACCCGTCTTTATGATGTGCGGGAAGGGGATCGGATCTCCCTCCACGCGGCATTCCACTTTGACATGTCGACGTTTGCACTCTTTGGCGCGCCCCTCACGGGGACTACGGGCGTTGTCCTGCCAGATGCCATCACCCGCCTCCCGGCCGAGGCGGTCCGCGTCTTGGAAGAAGCCCGTATCACGCATTGGTATTCGGTGCCGTTCGCACTTGTTGAGATGCTCGAACGCGGCGCCCTAGCCAAGCGAGAGTTCGACGCGCTGCGCTGGGTCATTTTCGCGGGCGAGCCCTTTGTGCCCCAACAGCTGCGGCGTGTGATGTCCGCATTGCCTGGCGCGCGGTTTTCCAATCACTACGGCCCTGCGGAGGTCAATGTTTGTACAACCTACGACGTGCCATCGGTGGACGCTGTAAAGGATGAAGGGCTGCCTATCGGCAAAGCCTGGGATATCGCCGAGAGCCTAATTTTAGGCGACGATGACAATCCGGTTGAACAGGGCGAAGTCGGGGAGCTTGTGATCCGCAGCGACACTCGGATGCGAGGCTACTGGAATGACCCGGAGCGGAGCGAGGCTGCCCTTTACAAACGGCCTGCCGCGGATGACGCCTACGACGTATTTTACCGAACTGGTGATCTTGTCCGGGAAGACGGTAACGGCATCCTCCACTATCGCGGACGCAAGGACCGACAGATCAAGCTCCGTGGCTATCGCATCGAATTGAGCGAGGTGGAGCTCGCCTTCAGCGCGCACGCCACAGTGAGCGAAGCCTCTGCTTTTGCACTTGGCGACACGTTGGCGATCGCCCTTACGGGTGCCTCAGAGATGGACATCGAGGAGATCAGGGACACCGCCGCGCGTGTCCTGCCCACCTACGCCGTTCCTCGGCGTGTATTTTGTCTGCGCACCTTTCCAAGGACCGCTACCGGAAAGATCGACCATCGCGCCCTCTCGGCGGAGATTCTGAGCCAATCAGGCGCAAAAGGCGTAGAAAGCCCAAAGACTTCGGGAGAACACCATGGCCAATGAACCGGTCGCGCGATCTATTGCTGCGCATATAAGCGCGGACCTTCTTGGCGGTGAACCTGTTGAACCGGGTGATGACCTCCTTTTATCGGACCTTCTCGATAGCCTGAGCGTCGTGCGCCTCGTTGCGCATCTCGAGGAAAGCTACGCAATCACCATCCCGCCAGAGGACGTGGTGCTCGAGACTATGCAGACCGCAGACGCAATTGCGGCCTATTTGGCCGCAGCCCACAACGTGACCGAGCCTCTCACACTATGAGTGATCCCGCAGTCCTCCGCGCGGAAGCACGTGACTATGCGAAAGCGCACCTTGGCGGCGACCTTGCTGGACGCGAGGCCGCCGGGGATGCGCGGGGCTGGCAGGACGAATGGCGGGCAGCTGCTCGCGGCGGCCTTCTCGACGGCTTCAATCGCGGTCTGAACGTGCGCGACGTTACGGCTCAGATGGAAGGGCTTGGCGAGGGGTGCGCGGACGCCGGCCTCGGACTTCACATTTGCGCGCAGCTTTTCGCCGTCCAGGAGCCGATCCGGCACTTCGGTACGGAGGCGCAGCAAGCCAAATACCTCACAGACATGGGTTCCGGCGCAGCAATCGGCGCCTATGCACTGACCGAACCAGACGTCGGCTCCGAGGCATTGGGGCTCCAGACTCTGGCGGAGAAGGACGGTGATTACTACGTCCTGAGTGGGACCAAAACCTATATCGGAATGGCGCCCGTCGCCGATGTGATCGTTGTCTTTGCCTCCACCGCTCCGCAGCATAAGCACTGGGGACTTTCCGTCTTCATAGTCGAGGGCAGCGATCCGGGTCTCACGCGCGGTGACGCCCAGGATAAAGTAGGCTTGCGGACCATGCCTATGGGCACGCTCTCCTTTGACGAATGCCGCATCCCGGCCAATAGACTGCTCGGCAAGGAAGGAGCCGGGCAGGCAATCTTTCAACACACGATGCTTTGGGAGAGGTCGCTCATACTCGCAAGCCACGTCGGGGCCATGGCCCGGCAGCTAGAGCAAGCAGTGACCTTCGCGAAGCAGCGCCATGTGGGCGGCGGCCCAATCCTGCGACACCAATCAGTTTCAAATCGTCTTGCAGATATGGCCCTTCGGCTCGAGACCTGCCGCCTCATGCAGGCGGAAGCCGCTGTTAGGATCGATATGGGCACCG
>JBCCPQ010000242.1:0-4233 GCA_039024825.1 Pseudomonadota bacterium | reverse complement strand
GATGAGACCGCGTTTCTGCTCCATCCGGATGTATCCAGAGACCTTTCGGTCATCGCGGATCACCGGCAGCTCCGTCTCGAGAGACTCGAACTCGGGAACGGTGTCCGTGACAAAGTAATGGTGCGTCATGGAGGTCATGGGCAGTTGCAGGCCCGACCATTCTCCCATCTGACGCGCGTACGTGCCCCCTGCATTGACCACATGCTCGCAAGTGACGGTGCCTTTGTCAGTCTCAACCACCCATTCGCCGGTTTTGCTCTGCGTAATGTTGGTCGCTCGAACGCGGCGGAAGATGCGCGCGCCCCTTGCACGGGCTCCCGCTGCCATGGCCATTGTCACGTTGGTCGGATCGACGTGGCCATCATCGGGGGTGTGCAAGGCCCCCAAGACGCCGTCGAGATTGTAGAACGGGTGCAGGTCGCGGATGCGCTCTGGCCCCACGAGTTCGATATTGAACCCAAGCGACCGCGCGACGGAGAGCGTATGGCGGAGCCAGTCCATCTCATCTTCCGTGTATGCCAGCCGGAAAGAACCGCACCCGTGCCAGGTGACCGCCTGTCCGGTCTCTGCTTCCAGCGCGCCAGAATAGAGCCCGATGTTGTAGTCGACGCACTTGCCCAGGCTGAAGCTCGACGTGGAATGCGTGATTTGTCCTGCAGCATGCCAGGTAGACCCGCTGGTCAGCTCCCCTTTCTCGAGCAGCACAACATCTGACCCCCAGCCCTCGTGCGCGAGGTGATAGGCGAGGCCGACGCCCATGACGCCCCCTCCGACGATGACGACGCGGGCGTGAGTGGGGAGTTCGGCCATGTCTGCCTCCTTGGTTTCACTAGACAGGGGTAGAGAACGGATGTTACGCAGTCAATCATGAATGATACATCTGTTTCGCCCACTTTGGGCCGCATCGCGGATGCCCTTCCTGAATTGCAGGGAAAGGCACGCAAAGCCGCGACCTACGTTCTGGAGAACCCGGACGCAGTCGGCCTTTCCACCGTTCGCGAACTCGCGAAGGCTGCGGATGTCTCCACGTCTGCTGTCATGCGCATGGCGCAAAAGGTGGGGTTTGAAGGCTACGATCAGCTCCGCGCCCCTTTTCGGGAGGCCCTCCGCGCAGGGGCGGCAAGTTTCCCGGACCGAGCGCGTTGGCTGCAGGGGCTGGGAGCTTCGGGAGCCCTTGGACCGCTCTACAAGGACATCGTAGGCACCTCGCTATCCAACATCGAGGAGACGTTTGCAGGCATTGATGCAGGCGAGCTTCAGGCGGCGGGCAAGACCATTTGGGATGCGCGGCACGTCTACACTCTGGGCGTTGGGATCAATCACGCGATCGCCCAAAACTTCACAGCGCTGGCCGCAACGGGAATGACGGATTTTGACGCCATTCCGCGTCCGGGCTCCGCGCCCACAGACGATCTGGCCTTCGCGGATCAGCGCGACGTCCTCATTGCAATCACCATGAAGCCATACCGCCGAGAGGTCATTGAAGCGGTAGAAGTTGCCCGCGAGCAAGGCATGAAAACAATAGGGATCAGCGACTCACCAGCCTCCCCGCTTATCCTCGGGGCCACGCATGGCTTTGTCGTGAGCTGCGAAAGCCCACAGTTCTTTCCATCCTCCGTGGCGACCATCGCGCTTTTGGAAACACTTTTGTCGTTTGTGATCGCGCAGGCCTCCCCCGAGATCGTGCAGCGTGTGGAGAAGTTCCACGCCCGCCGACACCGGCTAGGCATCTACAGGGGGGAGTGATGGGCGAGCCGATAAGATCGCTTGATGCGCGGTACTACACCGACCCTGCCATTTTCGCGCAGGAGCAGGAGGGACTGTTTGCCCGGACATGGCAATTTGCCTGTCACGCGTCGGCTCTCGCGAAACCAGGTGATTACCACGCATTCGAGCTTGCAGGCGAAGGGCTCTTTTCGATCAAAGGCAGGGATGGCGTCATCCGGACATTCTACAATGTCTGCCAGCACCGGGCACACCGCCTCGTAGAGGGGGCAGGCAACACCCGCATCATCACCTGTCCCTACCACGCATGGACCTATACGTTCGAAGGCAGGCTAAGAAACGGTCCGAACATCAAGGCCGTTGAGGGATTTGAGAAATCCGAGATCTGCCTGACGGAAGTGCGAACAGAGGTCTTTCTGGGCTTCGTATTCGTCAACCTCGACCCGGACGCCGCCCCGATGGACGAATGGTTTCCAAACGCGCGCACAGAGCTCGAAGGCTGGGTGCCGCAACACGGAGACCTCGCGCCGCTGGAATGGGTGGAGATACCGGAGAGCTGCAACTGGAAAGTGTCCGTAGAGAACTACTCGGAATGCTATCACTGTGCGATCAACCATCCGACGTTTTCGACCGGTGTCGTTCGGCCGGAGACCTATGATATCCAGCCCCAGGGCTACTGCCTCCGCCATACGACGGAATGTCAGAACCTCGACGCGATGACCTACGATATCCAATCTGGTTTCGGGAACCATGACCAATATTCAAGCTGGTTTCTGTGGCCTACCTTCTCGTTTCAGGTCTATCCGGGCAACGTACTGAACACCTATCACTGGCGCGCTCATGACGCCGACCACGTCACTGTCTGGCGGGGCTGGTACACCCCAGGCGGCGTGGAGAGCGAGACGGTGAGAAAACTCGCCGTGCAAGATCGCGAGACGACGGTGGAAGAAGACATCACACTGGTGGAGTCTGTGCAGAAGGGTCTGAAGTCCCGCGGCTACCGGCCAGGGCCCCTTGTCATTGATCCCGGCTGCGGCGTGATGAGCGAACACTCCGTGATGCATTTGCAAAGATGGATGCGCGAGGCGGTAGACGCATGACAGCGCGACACTACCGCCGCCCGTACGCGCGCCAAGCCAGAACTGCCCAATGTCCCGCAAGTATCATAAGCGTCAGAGTCAGAACAAAGAGCGCCCCGAGTAGGAGCCTCGTCAAAACCGCCGAAGCAAGCGTTGGTTCAACCTTGAGGAAGTACGCCAACTCCTCCTGTCCTGGCGGGACGAGGGCGATCACCTCCACATCGCCAAGGCAGATGCGCGCCACCGCGATGACGAACAAGCAGCCCAGCGCGAGAAGGATCAGACGTCGCTCCATACGCTGTAGCGCTAACCGGAGCAGGCGGGCGTATCAATCGTGAAGGCACTCGTTATGGAGCGACCGCGGGCGGATCTGAAGCTTGCGGAGTGGGACGATCCCATTTGCGAGGACGGCGGGGTCGTGATCGAGGTGGCGGCTTGCGGCGTGTGCAGATCGGATCATCATAGCTGGACCGGTGCCGATCCTACGCCCCTGCCCCACATCATGGGCCACGAGTTTGCGGGGACAGTCGTTGAAAGCCGCTCTGGCGTTGCCGTCGGCCAGCGGATCACGGCCCCTTTCATTTTAGGCTGTGGGACCTGTGAGGATTGCCGAACGGGACATCCAACCATTTGCGCCACGCAGTATTGCCCAGGGTTCCATGGACCCGGGGCCTTTGCCGAGCGCCTTGCTATTCGGGCTGCAGACTTCAATGCGGTGCCGCTCCCCGAAACGGTCCCGTTCGACATTGCAGCTGCCATGGGCTGCCGGGTCACAACGGCATGGCGGGCGTTGGTCGACCGGGCGGCTTTGCGCGAAGGGGAATGGGTCGTAATCCACGGCTGCGGCGGCGTGGGGCTGTCGGCCTTGCTGATCGCGCGAGCTTTGGGAGCCCGAGTGATCGGAATCGATCCTAGCGCCGCTGCACGCAGCATCGCGCAATGTTTAGGCGCAGATGTTGTCCTTGATGCCGGGCAGCTAGAAGATCTCCATGAGATCACAGGCGGCGGGGCGCATGTCGCGCTCGACGCACTCGGGATAAGGGCGACGTTTGAAGCGTCGCTTCGCTCTCTGCGGAAGCTCGGACGGCATGTTCAGGTCGGAATGCCCACAGGGGCCTCGGAGACAGTACCGCTTCCTCTGCTGGAGCTCATCTATGCGCGTCAACTTTCCATCCACGGCATGCGTGGACTGGGCGCTGAAGGCTTTGCGCCGCTTGTCGATCTCATTGAGGCGGGCAAGCTCGACCTGGCGCCCCTTATCGCTGACCGGATTTGCCTCGGGGACGTGCAGGGCATTTTTGAACAGATGGACGGCTACACGGTTACCGGCGTCCACGTGGTGACGGATTTTACCCGATGATGCCAACAGAGTGGGCCACGGAGCATAAGCTCTTTCCACATCAGGTGGGCTTCACTTGCCCGCCTTTTG
>JBCCPQ010000241.1:0-4239 GCA_039024825.1 Pseudomonadota bacterium | reverse complement strand
TCATGCGCAGAGGCGTTGTCTTGCCGCAGCCTGAGGGCACGAGAAGCATGAAGAACTCCCCGTCTTCGATGGTGAAGGTCGACACCTGCACGGCGGTGAAAGCCCCGAATTCCTTCTGCACATTCTCAATTCTGATCTGGGCCATGGGACTACTCCGGGACGTGGCTGACGATGATGAACATCACCGTGCCGATAAGCGTGACGAAGAAGGACCATGTGTAGAGCCAGAGCGCGAAAGGCTGCATCAGTATGATGACACCGGTGGCGATGAGGACGCTTGCAATCGCCTCCCATGGCCCCCGGCGCAGCTTAAGAAGACCCGTGAGAAAGCTCATTTCCGAACCACTCCGAATGTGATCCCACGCAGTAGGTGCTTCCTGAGAAGGATGGTGAAGACCATGACGGGCACGAGAAAGATCGTGGCCCCCGCGACGCCAGCTGCGCCACGGGGGAAGCCGGCCGCGAAGAGGTCACCGGCCGGCTGGGAGGAGAGCTTAAAGCTTGCCTTCGTGCTCGAAGACCTCCGTCCAGTCGCGCACGAGTCCATCGAATGCTTCCTCCGCGGTGCCTTCACCGGCCACGACGTAATTGTGGACGCGTTCATGAATGGCGAGCAGCAAAGCGGCATCAGCGGGCTCAACCGAGAAGTCTTTCACGATGGCCACGCTATCGAGGAAGGTCTGCGCGTAGGGCTGGCTTTCCGCGAAGCGAGGATCCTCGACCACTACACGGAGTGCTGAGTAGCCGCCTGCTTCCCACCAGGCCTGCTGGACGGAAGGCTGGGCGAACCACTTGATGTATTCGCGGGCCGTGCCTTGGTTCTCGGAGGAGGCGACGATGGAGATCCCCTGCCCGCCCAGTTGGGCGAATTGACCGCCGGGGCCAGCGAGATTGGGGAAATAGCCGGACTTGCCGCCGCCCACATTGGGGTCGGCCTCCACCCCCGGCCAGATGAAGGCGAAGTTCATCTGCAGCGCCACCTGCCCGGATTTTAAGGCGTTGATGTTCTAGCCCATGTACTAGTTCGATGATCCCGGAGGTGTGGCGGTGTCATAGAGCTCTTTGTAAAATTCCAGCCCCTCCGCCGCGCTGACGGAATTCACGAAGCCCGAAAGGTCGTAGGGCTGGTACGGATTGGTGTACTTGAAACCGTAGTTATAAAGCGCGTTCGTTGAACCTGGCCAAGGAACGGGTCTATCGGTTCGGTTATTTCCTTCCCAAGACAGGGGGAGCGTTCCTGCAGGAGTTGCATGGCGAGATCAAGTCACTGAGCAGGGCGCTCAAAGCGGACAGCGTCGAAGTCTCTGTCAAAAGAACCCTGCCGCCCGACCCACACAAGACCGCCGGGCTCCTCTCCCGTATCACAACCACTGACTACGACGGTGTCGCCATCCTCGCGCCTGACAGCCCGCAAGTCAGAGACGCCGTTACCCGCATCAAGGAAAGGCGCGTGCATGTTGTGCGTCTCATCTCTGGTGCCGACTAGACTGGCACCGCGGGTTTTGTGGGCATCGACAACATGGCCGCAGGGCGCACCGCTGCCCGACAGCTTGGCAGTTTTTGCAAAGCGCTCGGCGGCAAGGTCGCGGTGATCACGGAAACTATGTTGTCATCAGACAGCGCCGCACGATGAAACCGAGTTGATGCCCTTCTCCAAGACATTTTCCCCGAACTGGAAGCCCTTCCCACCCTAGAGACCTACGGCGATTCTGTCCGCGCGGCTGAGATCCTCACCGCATGCTTCAAGAGCCACCCGGACACAGTTGGTCTCTACGTCATAGGCACTGAGGCGGGTAGTCTTTTGCCCGATATCGAGACAATCATCCCACCTGGGGCTTTCACGATTATCGCCCATGAGCGCACCAAAGTGACACTCAACTACCTGGCAGCCGATCAGGTTGATGCGCTGATCGTGCAAGACCCCGGCCACGTCGTCCGCGCCGCAGCCCGCAAGCAGCGCGCCCGTTGCGATCGCCGCCTGGTTATCGCCTCTCAGGATCAGATCCGGACCGAAATCCTGCTGAAAGAACACCTGTCCGGCCAACACATGAAGCGCAGCGACGACGTTTAGCCGCCGCAGCTGAGCGATGCCAACCGCGCGTCCCAGGAAGGAAAAATCTGCCCCGGCGTCGAAACGCCGGGGCAATGATTAATCAGGTAAACATGTCGGTGGTTATGCCGGTGTACCAGCCTTCGCTCTCCATGTAGGTCGCCTTGCGAAGCTCGGCTGTCTCTCCCGTTGAAGAGATAAAGCCATCGACCTTTGCGATCTTTTCGTCCGTCGCCTCATAGGTCGCGCCCACTTTCACGCCGTCATTCGTCTCAATGAGCGACCAGCAGGTATTGGCAAAGCGCGCCGGGAAGACGCGCGAGCCTTTCAGGGCACCGCGCACCGCATTGGCACAGACTTTCGCCTGCGAGTTCGCAGAGAAACCGGACTTCGGCATGTCGCCCTGCTGTGATGCGTCACCCAGCACATAGACATCCGGGTCAGCTTTTGTGGACATGTCCACTGCGTTCACCGGAGCCCAGTTGCCGTCAGTGACCCCCGCGACCTCCGCGATACGGCCGGCTTTCATGGCAGGGATTACATTGCAGACATCGACCTTGGTGACTTCGCCATCAATCGACAGCGTCATCTCGTCAGCATTCACTTCGACCTCGCCGCCCCCGAAGTCGGAACCGATCCAGTCAATCATGCCATCATAGTGGTTCGCCCAACCTTCCTCAAAGAGCCCTTGTTTAGAGAACTTGCCCTTGGGGTCTGCGATCAGGATCTTGGCAGTCGGGTTATTCTGCTTGAGCACATGCGCCACCATTGAAACGCGCTCGTAAGGCCCCGGCGGGCAGCGATACGGATTCGGGGGCGCAACCATGGCATAGACGCCGCCCTGAGGCATGCTTTCTACCTGCGCGCGGAGCAGTTCGGACTGCGAACCGGCCTTATAGGCATGGGGCATCTTATTGGCTTTGGACTGGTCCCATCCAGCGACCGCGCCGTCGACGAAGTCGATACCGGGTGACAGGATGAGCTTGTCATAGGGCACGACTTCGCCCCCCGCTGTCGTCACGGTCTTTGCATCCCGATCCACGCCCACGGCCCAGTCGTGCAGGACGTTCACGCCGTGATTGATCGCGAGGCCGCCATAAGTGTGGCCGATGTCCTCGATGTCCTTGAACCCGCCGATGTAGAGGTTCGAAAAGAAGCACGTGTAATAGGTGCGCGTGGGTTCAATCAGCGTAACGTCGATATCACCACCGCTGTCCTTGGCCACGTAGCGCGCTGCCGTGGCACCCCCGGCACCGCCACCAACGACAACCACGCGCGGCTTGGCCGACATCGCTCGCACCATGGGTGCTGTGAGGGTTGCCGCTGCGGTGGCGGCTCCCAGGAATGTTCTTCTGGATACAGTCATGAAAAGCTCCTCCCTAAAGACTGAATGGTGGGGCTTTGCGCCCCTCTTGTTTGGCTTGCTCCTATTCCAAGCTCGCAAAGTACGCGGCCAAAGCCGCGATCTCTTCGTCGCCGAGCCGTCTGGCGATCATCTGCATGACTTCATGACTGCGGGCCCCTTCGCGGTAGCTCCACAGGTTGATGGCTACGCTCTCGCGGCCCACTCCTACGATGGACGGGATCTCGCTCGCGGCGGCGGTGGCCATATGGCAGGCGGTGCACTCAGCGGCGAGGTATTCGCCATAGGCGATGTCGCCTTCCATGGCCAAAAGCGCGTCAAGTGGGTCCGGTTCTGCGGAGGCCTGCTGGAGCACGGCGTCGTCTTCAACGTCGAGGCGGGCATCATCGTCGATTGTTGCGGCGGGTGTCTCTTCGCCTTCGTCACCTGCCCCTTCATCCTCCTCCGGGGTCACGTCGATGACGGCGGCGCGCATGGAGATCTGGACCGGCTCCCGGCAGTCGATCATGCAGGGCTCGCCCGTGAACACCGAGAACTCCGTTTCGGCGCGGTCATCGAGGTAGAAATTGGGCTCGTTCGGCATCGCCACATCGGTGAAATTCTCGTGGCTGAGCTCGAAATCGTCGTCCACCAAGTCGTTGAGATAGAGCAGATAGGCCGTGATCGCGTAGACCTCATCGTCGCTCAGCGACTGCGCGTTGCCGAACGGCATGGCGCGGTTGATATAGTCGTAAACCGTTGAAAGATATGGCCAATAGGAGCCTATGGTCTTCACCGGATGCTCTTCGGCCAGCGTGTCTTGGCCGCCCGCGAGCACGGGCCAGCG
>JBCCPQ010000240.1:0-4258 GCA_039024825.1 Pseudomonadota bacterium | reverse complement strand
CTTTTCCTGCACTGTAATGATCTGAAGCGTGGCCTGTGCGCCCGGCTTTAGGCGCTCGCGAACGACATTGAAGTAGGTCGGCCAGTACTTCTCTCCGACCGCCTCAAACATTTCAATGGAAGCGATCCCATCATACGTGCCGCGTTCATCCCGGTAATCCTGCAGCTTGAATGTCACGAGGTCGGAAAGGCCTGCCTTTTCAATGCGTTTCACCGCATAATTGTACTGCTCTTGCGAGATTGTGAGGCACGTCACCTTAAGCCCCCGCTGCCCGGCGGCATATTCCGCAAAGCCACCCCAGCCGCAGCCGATCTCCAACACGTGGTCGCCTGGCTTTGCGCCCATCTGATCAACCATGGAGGCGTATTTTGCCTCCTGCGCGGCCTCTAGGCTTTCCTGCCCCGTGCGAAAGATCGCGCTGGAGTAGGTCATCGTGTCATCAAGCCAGAGCGCGTAGAAGTCATTGCCCAGATCGTAATGGGCCGCGATGTTCTTTTTCGCCTGCTGGCGCGTGTTGCGGTTCAGCCAGTGGCGAAAGTTCTCATAGAGCCGCACGAGTTGCTGCCCTTTGAAGCCGTCAAACATGTCGTCGTTGTCTGCGTGGATGTAATCCATGAAGGCTTGCAGATCGGGCGTGGACCACTGGCCCTCGAGGTAGGCGTCGCAAAAGCCCAGCTGGCCCTCGCGGATCATGCGGGCGAAAACGCCCGGGTCATGGATTACGACTTCGGCCACGGGCCCTGGTTTGCGCGTATCCGCGCGAAACACGCGATCATCAGGTAGGCGGATGTCGAGGCGGCCGTTTTCAGCGACCTTCGCCATTTCAAACACTTTAGCGAAGTATCGCGGCAGGTTCTTTTCGCCGCGCGTGGTCGTCAGGTACATTCTCTCTCCCCTCATACACGCCCGGGTCGCAGGTGCGCATGTCTCAGGAAGAGTTTTAGACGCCAAGCGCTTGTGCCGACAAGTTTTTCGTGACGTTTCGGGCGGATGTCTCAGAAGCCGCGGTTTTGATAGGCGTCGAGCGCCCGCTTTCGGCCTTCGTCCGCTGCCACGATGGGTGTTGGGTAGCTGTCGGACGCATGCATCGACCAACTTTCGGGGATCGCCTTAAAATAGCTCAGCGCGTCCTCATGGGGGTTGGAATAACCCTCGGCCACCCAGCGCGACGCGTACTTGCGATCCTTGTCGAATTTGTCGAGCTGCGTGACCGGGTTGAAGACGCGGAAGTAAGGTGTGGCGTCCGGGCCGGATCCGGCTGACCACTGCCACCCCATGGCGTTTGAAGCCGGGTCCCAATCGATCAGATGATTGTCAAACCAAGCCTTGCCGATCTTCCAGTGGCACAGAAGGTGTTTGCAAAGGTATGAGGCGACAATCATTCGCCCACGATTATGCATGCGCCCGGTCACGTACATCTCGCGCATGGAGGCGTCGACAAATCGGATGCCTGTGCGACCTCGCTTCCACGCGATAACCTCTGATGTGCGTTCATCCTCATTCCAGGGGAAGGCGTCCCATTCTTCGCGCCAGTTGTCCGTGGCTATGCGGGGCGTATGGTGGAGAAGGTGGTAGGCGAACTCGCGCCAGACGATCTCCTTCAGAAACGTCTCCGCCCCGGACTTGCCAGCTTCGAGCGCCGCCTTTCCGGCCCACCAACAGGTCAGCGGACTGATTTCTCCGAGCGCCAAATTCTCTGACAGGTTCGAGGTGCCGTCATTCCAGACTTCATCACGGGCTGTGTCGTAGCGCCCAATAAGCTTGTCGCAGAAATAGTGCAGCCGGTTGCGTGCCGCGTCTTCCCCGAGACGCACAAAGGGGCGGACGATCCCCGCCCCGCGTTTCATGTCTGCGCCCAGGGCCCAGTCATCCAGCGTTTCAGAGCTTGGCCAGCTTTCGGGTGCCGGGATCTGCGCTGGTGCGCGCTCAGGTTCTGGCAGGTCTGTGGCACGCACCGCTTTCCACATGGGCGTGTAGACCTTGTAGAACCCGCCGGTTTTCGTTTCCACGGTCCATGGCTCAAAGAGCAGGTGGCCCTTATGGCTCTGGGCGTGGATCCCGGCCTCTTTCGCCCAGGCTTTAACCGCCTTGTCGCGGGTCTGGCTGTCAGGGTCGTAGGCGCGAGACCAGTGGATCGCCGTTGCGCCGGTCTCTTCCGCCAGCGACTTGAGCGCCTCAAGAGCATTTCCGGATCGCAGGTTCAGGCGGCTGCCTTTTTCTTCCAGAGCTTTGGCTAAGTGCTCAACCCCGAGGCCAAGACGCCAGGCGGGTGCAGTGCCAATCGTGTCAACGACCTCGTCCTTCAGGAAGACCGGTATGACGGGCCCTGCCGCGCAAGCCGCCAGCAAAGCGAGATTGTCGGATAGCCGTAGATCACGGCGAAACCACATGATGGTTGGTGCGGTCATATCTGCCCTTCACGTCATGGGCAGCCGCCCGTCAGAGCACTCGATCTAGGGCCTGGATGAGGCGGTCAACCTCGGCCTCGCTCGTATAATGCGTGAAGGACGCGCGAAGGACGCCATGGTCGGGATCTACACCGAGTGCCGAAAGGGCACGGCCAGCATAAAAGTCCCCGGCGCCCACCATGACCCCTGCCCTGCCCAGAGCCTGTGCAATCGGCTTAGCCGGTTGGTCGAGCGCTAAGGCGAAGGTCGGGGCCCGGTCAGTCGACATGGGTCCGAGCACGCGGAGTCGGCGCGCCTCAAAAAACTCGATGAGCGGTGCCATGAGCGATCTTTCGCGGGCCTGCATCATGTCGTGCACGACCTCTGCGCGGCCGGTGCCGTCGCGCCCGGCCTTCATCTGATGCTTGTAGAGGGCATCAATGTAGTCGGCGATCCCGGCGCAGGCGGCAACTTGCGCGTGGTCGGGGCCCGCAGGAGTGAAGCGCATCCACAACTTGTCACCGTTGAACGAGAATCCCTGATTGGGCAACGCCATGCCCAGTTCGGGCCGAATGGTCATGATCCCCTGGTGGGGACCGTACGTCTTATACGCTGAGAACAAGTAGATATCGCAGCCAAGCTTTCGGATGTTGGGCAGGCCGTGGGGAGCGTAGCTGACACCATCCACGCATGTGAACACATCCGCGCGCCGCGCAATGGCGCAAATCCGGGAGACGTCGTTGACCTCTCCCACCACATTGGACGCGTGGGGAAAGCAAAGCAGTTTGGCGCCATCGAGCAGCGGGACGAGGTCCGTGATGTCGAGATGCCCGTCCTCCTGCATCTTCCATTCACGGACGTCGATGCCCCGCTCGGCCAAACGCCGCCACGGGCCGCTATTTGCCTCGTGATCCTGATTTGTCACGATGATCGCGGAGCCCTCTGGCAACCACTCGCGAAAGGCCTGGCTTAGCACGTAGGTGTTTGCTGAGGTGGAGGGTCCAAAGCAGAGGGCCTCTGGCAAGACACCCAAGGACCGCGCAACCCGGTCGCGGGCCTCTTCCATCTCGCGGCCGGCGAGGTCCGAGACTGGAAACGGTCCGTAAGGCTGAACCTTCCGTTCCTTGTAGAAACGATTAAGCCGCCACGTCACATAGCGACACGCGTATGTTCCCCCCGCATTCTCAAAGAATGCGAGGTCCCGAAGAGACGGTTCGGCGAAGGCCGGAAACTGAGCGCGGACAAACTCGGTATCCAGTTGCATGCAAAAGGCTTGTCACGGCTTAGGGGCACAGACAAGGTGGTATGCTTAAATTTCACGCATTTCCTGAACCCTGCGCCGCTCTGTCGCCGGGGTTCCAGGAACTATCAGAGTTTTCGGTCCGATTTCTTTAAAGGAAACCGGCGCGCGTCAGGCGTTCACATCGACGACCACGCGGCCTTTGACCTGACCCTTGAGAATGTCTGCGCCAAGAGCCGGTAGATCGCTGAGCGTGGCAGGCCGGATCATGGCGTCTAGCGTGTCCATGGGAAGCGTCTGAGCGATGGCGGCCCACGCCCGCTCACGGGCGGCATAGGGCTGCATGACGCTGTCGATGCCAAGCAGGTTCACCCCTCGCAGCAGGAAAGGGATGACGGTTGCGGGGAGCCCCGCTCCTCCCGCGAGCCCCACAGCCGCGACCGATGCACCATACTGCATTTGACCGAGGATGCGTGCCAGCATGGCGCCGCCAACCGCGTCGACGCACCCGCCCCAGCTTTCACTTTCGAGCGGTCGCTTCACCGTCTCGTTGACCTCTTCCCGGGCAACAATCTGTGTGGCGCCAAGGCTTTTGAGGTATTCGGCGGTCTCGGGTCTGCCCGTCACGCCG
>JBCCPQ010000239.1:0-4259 GCA_039024825.1 Pseudomonadota bacterium | reverse complement strand
TGCACACCCCCGATGATGGCCACGTTGATCCGACCAACGTGACGATGGCCATGGCAGCGGGAGCCCGTGCAAGGGGCGCGCGCATCTTCCGCCGCGTTCGAGCGACCAACATTACGCAGGGCAAAACCGGCGAATGGGTGGTTGAGACTGACAAAGGCACCGTCACCTGCGAGCACGTGGTGAACGCAGGGGGCACCTACGCGCGCCAGATGGGAGAATGGTCGGGGCTGCAACTGCCCATGTCCTCCATGACACACCATTATTTTGTCACGGACACTGTTCCCGAGTTCGAGTCTCTCGAGACGGAGCTGCCGGTGATCCGCGATGACCGAAAGGTCTCTGGATACATCCGGATGGAGCAGAAACGCGGTCTCATCGGTATCTACGAAAAAGAGAATCCGAACGCGGTGTGGGTCGACGAGTGCCCATGGGACTACGAAAACTGGCTGTTTGATCCGGACTACGACCGGATCATGCCCTACCTGGAGGAAAGCCTGAACCGCATGCCTATCTTTGCGGATCTCGGGATCAGCCGCGATGTCCACGGGGCGATTTCACACCCGCCAGACGGCAACCCGCTAATTGGCCCTGCGCCGGGTGTGCAAAACTACTGGTGCTGCTGTGGCACTCAGATCGGTATCGGCTGGGGCCCGGGTCTCACGCGAGAATTGGCGCGCTGGATGGTTCACGGGGCCGCCGATATCTCCATGCGCGACTACGATCCCCGGCGTTTCGGGTCTTATGCCGACAAAGAGTGGCAAGTCGTTAAGGCCAAGGAAGACTACTGTCTGCGCCACGAGATTCCGTTCCCGCACTTCAACCGTCTGGCGGGTCGCCCGGTGAAGCCATCGCCGCTTCATGACCGCCTTAAGGCTAAGGGCGCGGTTCACGAGGAAGTCTTTGGCCATGAACGCCCTCGGTTCTTTGCAAAGGGCATTGAGCAGCGCGACCACTACGGATTTGGTCGGACTCCAGTTCACGACATGATCGTCCGAGAGGTGCATGCCGTCCGCCACGCAGCCGGTATCATGGACATTTCCGCCTTCACGAAGGTGCGAGTCTCCGGCCCCAACGCCGAGGCCGTCTTGGACCGCCTCATCGCAAACAAACTGCCGTCGAAAGACGGAGGCATCGCGCTGACCCACATGCTTAATGAGGCTGGTCGGATCGAGCTTGAAACGACAGTCATCAAACTGGGCGAGGGCGACTACTTTCTTGTCTGCGCCGCGTTCTTCGAACAGCGATTGGTTGACCACCTGAACAAATACGGTGACGCCAAAATCGAAGTGCTCTCCGAGGCCTGGTCCGCGCTCACCCTCAACGGCCCCCGCGCTCGCGACATCCTTGCAAGGTGCACTAATGCGGACCTGTCGAACGCGGGCTTCCGTTGGCTCACCGCGCAACAGATCGAAATCGCAGGCCACGAGGTCCTTGCCATGCGAATGTCCTTTGCGGGTGAGCTCGGCTGGGAATTCCACATTCCGCGCGCCTCGGCCCTCGCTGTCTATGATGCGCTTTGGGCGGCTGGTGAGCCCCTTGGACTTACCGATTATGGCTCCTTCGCCATGAACGCTATGCGGATGGAAAAGGCGTTCAAAGGGGCGTCAGAACTGACCAATGAAGTCACCTTGCCAGAGGCCGACGTCATGCGCTTCGTCAAGCCGGAGAAGGACTTCCTCGGCCGGGATGCCACACTCACGGAACCCCGCTGGCTTTGCGCCTATCTCGAAATAGAGCCTGATGGCAATGACGATGGTCACGGTGGCGAGGCGGTGGTGCTGGACGGCTCAGTCGTCGGCTCCACCGCTTCCGTCGCGTTCGGACCCACAATCGGCAAGATCCTCGCCTTCGCATATCTCAAGCCGCACGCGGCCGCGCCTGGGACAAAGTTGGAAGTGGTGATCGCTGGCAAGCCCCGCCCAGCCAATGTGCTAGCAGAGCCGGCTTACGATCCTGGTTCGAAGCTACCCCGTGCCGACGCCTTGATGGAGCCCGCGGAATGATCCCGAAGACCATGCGCGCGGTCGTCCTTAAGCGCCATGGCGGGCTCGACGCGCTGGAGTATGAGACTGACTGGCCCGTGCCTAAACCCGGCGCCGCGCAGGTCCTAATAAAAGTCGCTGCCACTGGGATGAACAATACCGACGTCAACACGCGCGCGGGCTGGTATTCAAAATCCGTCACCGAAGCGACGACCGGCGGGGCGTACGAAAGCCTCGATGCCGAACAGGACAACACTTGGGGCGGCGCAGGCATTCAATTCCCGCGCATCCAAGGCGCCGATGTCTGTGGTCACGTCGTCGCGGCCGGGCCCGAAGCGGATCAAAGCCTCGTTGGCAAGCGTGTCATCACCGACAACTGGCTTCGCGACTGGGATGATCCCCTGAACATGCATAAAACAGGCTACTTCGGGTCTGAGGCAGACGGTGGCTACGCAGAGTACTGCGCCATCGATCACCGAAACGTCGCCCAAATCGACAGCCCCTTGTGCGACGCAGAACTTGCAACGTTCTCATGCTCGTATGCGACCGCAGAGGGGATGCTCGATAAAGCCGCCGTCACAGCCGGTGATACCGTTCTTGTCACCGGTGCGTCGGGGGGCGTTGGCGGCGCGCTTATTCAGTTGGGGAAGCGTCGGGGCGCAAAAGTCGTCGCATTGGCATCCCCTGCAAAGCACAGGGACGTCGCCCGATGCGGGCCCGACGCGATCCTTGATCGTGCTCCTTCCGATCTGACGGCGGCGCTGGAGCGCGCAATTGGGCAGCGCAGTGTCAGCGTTGTCGCAGACATCGTCGCGGGCGACTACTTCGGCACGCTCATTGACGTTTTGGACCGCGGTGGGCGGTATGTAACTTCGGGGGCGATTGCTGGCCCTATGGTCTCCCTAGATGTCCGCACCCTCTATCTCATGGACCTAAGCTTCTTCGGTTCCACCGTGAACCCGCCCCACGTTTTTCGAAACCTCGTCAAATACATCGAAGCTGGTGAAGTGAGGCCTATGCTCGCCGCCACCTATCCTCTCAACGATTTCCATGCGGGCCAGCAGGCCTTCATAGACAAGAAGCATACCGGCAACATTGTGGTGGTGCCGTGAGTGCTATCGGTACGCTTTTGGGCGCCGTTCGGCAGCTCCATCAGGCGACCCCGTCGCTGAACGGCTTTGCGCCATGGCCCGACGATCTTTCTGATCGGCAGGTTTTGCCGGAAGCCGTCCCTGCCACGACTACCCTCGGCGTGCGATCCCTGCGCGGAACGCGCGATACCGCGCGCGTGATCAAAGCCCTACTTGCAGCAGCGCCGCACCTGCATTGGAAGCAAAGCTACAGTGAAGAGGGGGTCGGTCGCGACTTTCTGGACGCGTATGGATACGTCGAGCTCTTTGGCCCGGGGGGGCACTTCCACTCCACAACATTGCGCGGCTACATCGGATACTGGGGTCCTGGCCTCACGTATGACTGGCACGATCACGAGGCCGAGGAGCTCTATTTCACACTCGCTGGTTCCGCGTCGTTCTGCGCGAAGGGCATGCCGAGCCAGGTTCTGCGCCCGGGTCAGGCCCGTGCCCATGCCAGCAATGAGCCGCATCTCATGGCTACCATGGGCCAACCCTTCCTCACCTACGCGCTTTGGCGCGGGGCTGGGATGGCGGGGCTTCCCCGAATGACACGCGGCCCAACCGCTAAACAACTGAGTGCGGAGTGACTTCTATGCCCGTACCCAACGGTCCCCAGTTCTCCCTTTATAGTACCGACAAAATCGCGGCATCTGACCCGAGTACTTATGTGAAAAACAAAATCGGTAGGTCCACCCGTGACGCTGACCCTTGTCGTCATCATTTCTTTCCTGCCCGCGTTCTATCACGGACGCGCAAGTACGAAATGGACATGGGCAGCACCGACCGACAGGTCTCTCCTATTCGAAGAGCCGAGGAAGCCGATGCACGTGTTGCGGCTGATATACCTTGGGTTCAATGTTGTAGGGCTCGCACTACTGACGGTGATCATAGGCCTCATGATCTACATCCTTGTAGCGGGAACAGAAGAACTCCTGGGCCGTCTCATCTTTGGGATCGCTGCGATGATGGCGTTTCTGAACTGGGCCTGGGTCGCGCATTTCATCTTCCGGCTGTTGCGGGGGGAGCCGGTCTTTACCCCACGGGATGGCTGGATCTGACGACGTGTAGGGCGGGCCGATGAAAATCACCCGCATAACCGTCTTCCAGGCCGATCTTCCGCTTGAGTTTCCTTACTGGTTATCGG
>JBCCPQ010000238.1:0-4395 GCA_039024825.1 Pseudomonadota bacterium | reverse complement strand
CAGGTTGACCTTTTTGACCTTCGCCGCCTTCTTCACCTGCGCGATAGCGGTCTCGTATCCTTCTTCAACATAGTCGAGCATGCCAACGTCCGCGTAGCTCGCATCCGGGTTGACCCAGCTAACCATGAAGACCGTGTGACCTTGGTCTACCAGCCATTTTATAAGGGAATTCTGGTCCTTCAGATCGAGTATGTAGAATTTGTTGATCCACGGCGGAAAAATGACGATCGGCGTTTTCTCGACTTCGGGTGTCGCAGAATCGTACTGGATCAACTCAAGCATTCTGTTCTGGAAGACCACCCGCCCCGGGGTCGTGGCGAGGTTCTCTCCGACGACGAAGGCCTCTTTATCGGCAAGCGTAACAAGCAGATCGCCGTGGTTGGCCTCTATGTCTGCGACTAGGTTCTCGAGACCCCGTACGAGGCTCTCGCCTTCCGTCTCCACTGCACGCTCTAGTGCCTCGGGATTTGTGCCGAGGAAATTCGACGGGGAGAACATGTCCATGATCTGGCGCGAAAAGTACTCAACCCGCCGCTTCTCTCGTGGCTCAAGGTGCTCAATGTCCTGGATTGCCTGCCCAACAGCTTCTGCATTGAGCATGTACTGCTGCTTCAGGAAATTGAAGTACGGGTGCGTATCCCAGAGCGGGTTCTGAAAGCGCCGATCAAAGGGCGTGTCATCTTTCGGTGCTTGAATCTTTCCCTGTGACAAGGCCGCCTGCGCCTCGACGTAATGCTTCACCGACTTCGTCCAGAACCCAATCTGGTGCTCCATGATCTTGGTCGGGTTCGCGATCATTTCCGCCATATAGGCGGTGGCGGCTCGCATGAAGAGTTCCTGGCTTGGACCCTGCAAAGCAGGCGGCGTAGGCTCTTTTTTCTCACCTAGCGCAGCGACAAGGCGCTTGGAAAGCTGGTCCACGCGCTCAAGATTAGCGGTTAACTTGTCGGAAGGCTTGAATTCTTCGCTCATATTTTATTGCTTTCTCAACTTTACGCGCCTACTGTTCGCACCTGCAGCATATACGTCCGCGCGACCTGCCGCACATCCATATGTGCAGTAGACCGGCAACGCGGCGCTTGGTCTGACCCTGTAATGAACGAAGCCTCCGCAACCAAGTTCCTTGAGCAGACAGGTCCAATACAACGCCCAAAGCGAAGGGCACCTGGGGAGCAAAAGTGGGCGAAGGGGGCCTGACGATGCGCTACATGTTAACGTACGACCTCATGGAGGCGGCGCGCAACACCAATGAGTGGCTGGGCGCAACGGCGAAAGCCATGGGCTCCTACCCTGCCCTAGCGATGATACCCAACCCTGCGTTCCAATGGATGGCGGCCTGGGGCGAAGTCACAGAGCGCACGTTTTCCCGCATGGTCGCAAAACCCGATTGGGGGCTGGATTCCATCTCGATGGAGGACGGCAAAGATCACCTAATCTCCATAGAACCGGTGGTATCGAAACCATTTGGCGATCTGATCCACTTCAAAGTGCAAGGCCGGAAAACCCGTAAACGGAGAGTGATGCTTGTGGCGCCGATGTCCGGGCATTACGCGACCCTGCTGAGGAAAACCGTGTTTTCCCTTCTTCCTGATTGTGAGGTCTACATCACCGACTGGCACAATGCGCGGGACATCCCTGTAAGCGAAGGAAAATTCGATGTGGAGGATTACACCCTCTACCTCGTCGAATTCATGAAGGCGCTGGGCCACGACACACATGTCATTGCGATCTGCCAACCAGCGCCGCTGGCCCTCGCCGCAACGGCCTACCTCGCGGAAGACGACCCTAAGGCGCAGCCGGCCTCCTTGACGCTCATTGGCGGGCCGATCGACCCTGATGCGGCAGCTACGGATGTCACCGATTTCGGGCGTCGAGTGACCATGGGCCAGCTTGAAGAGACAATGATCCAGAGGGTGGGCTTTAAGTACAAAGGTGTTGGCCGGATGGTGTATCCGGGACTTCTTCAACTTGCCTCATTCATGTCCATGAACGCAGAAACTCACAGCAGGAGTTTCTATGATCAAATCGTACGCACAGCGGGAGGAGAAGCATCCGACCACGACAAGCACAACGCGTTTTATGATGAGTATCTCGCTGTAATGGACATGACAGCGGAGTTTTACCTGTCCACCGTGGACCGCATATTCAAAAAGCGTGACATTGCCCGGAACGCGTTCACAGTTGGTGGTCGCCTTGTAGATATCTCGAAAATCAAGGATGTGGCTGTCAAAATCGTAGAAGGCGAGAATGATGACATCTCGGCACCTGGTCAGTGCCTTGCCGCGTTGGGCCTGTTATCGGGACTTCCAAAATCAAAGAAAGCGGCCCATTTGGAGCCTGGCGCGGGCCACTATGGAATCTTCGCAGGCAAGAGTTGGCGCAACAACATTCGCCCGCTAGTTCTTGAATTCATTGATCAAAACGCCCGGCGAAAGCCCGTCCGAACAGCCAACAAAAACGCCGCCTAACCCTCAAGGGCAAAAAGATCCTGGCGCAGGACATCTTGCAAGTGCCTTGGCCAAGGAGTTTCGCGCACCCTACTACTGAAGGATCAAAGGCTGCTTCAGCCAGAGCCTGAGGCTTTCGAGCGTAAGCTCAGGCTGCTCGAGCGTGGGGAGATGCCCAGCGCCTTCGATGATCTTCAGCTCAGAGTAAGGAATCATCTGTGCCATGAATTGGTGACGCTCCGGTGGGCAGAGTTGGTCACTCTCGCCGCATAGGACAAGCGCCGGGCACTTGATCTTTCTCAACGTCGATTGCTGGTCTCGGCGTCTTTGCAGAGCTCTAGATTGTCGAATAAAAACATCAGGGCCCAGACTCTCAGCCATGTCCATGCATAGGTTTAGAACCGACTGACGATGAGGACCGTGGGCCAAGTACTGTGGCTTCATTTCATCGCGCATGACCGCGCGCAGCTGGCCCGCCTTCACTTTTACGATCTGAGGCTCGCGCGCCGCAGCGCGCTCAGGCGTTTCTGAGACTGGATTGGTGTCGAGAAGCGCGATGCGTGTGACACGTTCCGGAGCGCGGCGGTAGACTTCCATTGCAACGATCCCACCGAGGCTTAGACCTGCAACGGCGAACTTGGCGGGGGCTGCCGCCAAGATATTGGATGCAATTTCTTCAATCCGTTCCCCCACGCATGTGGGGGCTACCATTACCGAGCGCTCGCGGCTGAGCGCTTCAAGTTGAGGCCCGAAGAGCCTGGCATCGCACATCATTCCAGGGAGGAAGACGATGGGCTCCATCAAAGACGCGAGGCCGCAATCCGCGCGCCGTCAGCCATGGCACCGAGTTTTGCATAGGCGATATCCGGGTCCACGGCACCAAAACCAGCGAACGTGCCAAAACCGCAGTCAGAGCCCGCAATGACACGGTCCGCACCAACAATGTTAACGAACTTGCCTATGCGTTCAGCCACGAGCTCTGGGTGCTCAACAAAGTTCGTCGTGGTATCGACGACGCCAGGAACGAGGATCTTGTCGTCCGGGATTTCATTGGCCCGGTCGCGAAACACTGTCCACTCATGAGCGTGCCGCGGGTTCGACGTCTCAAACAAGAGCTGTGAAGCGTTGACGCCCATAAATGTTGAAAAAACCGTCGCCATGTCGATGTCGCAAATGTGGGGCCCCTCGTAGTTCCCCCAACAGATGTGCACACGCACGCGCGATGGATCTATGCCGTCCAGCGCGTGATTGAGCGCCTCGACGTGGCTGTTGGCGATCCTGAGAAATTCCTCGTCACTCAGATCCGCAAAAAGCATATGACGGGACAACGCAAGATCTGGGCAGTCGAGCTGTAAGAAGAGGCCATTCTCAACAATGGTCCGATATTCATCCCGCATGGCGTCAGCGAGAGCGGCGAGGTACTCATCACGCGTTGGATAAAAATCATTCTGCAAAAAGAGAGATATAACGCCCGGAGATGCTGCGTTCATAAAGCCCTCGCTGGCGCCGTGGGCTGCCATTCCAGCTTTCAAATTTGCGATATCCGCCTCAAGTTCGCCCTGCCCTTTCGACTTGACCTCTCCAACGCACATCGGACGGGCATAGGTGGGTGTCCCTCCGTCGTCAGCCAAGCGCTTGAGGAAACCCGGAAACTTCTTGAGGTCTGCCGGAGCATTCCTCGGGCTGTCGCCATCAAAGCCGGTGTAGCGATCTTTCACGTAGGTGGCGTAGCTGATTTTGGAGGTTTCGCCGTCTGACACGACGTCCACTCCGGCCTCGACCTGACGGCGGACGGTTTCGGCACAGGCTTCTGCCATAGCGTCAGCGAATTCGGCGGTGTTGTAAGAGGTGCCATTCTCGCGAGCGAAAATGAAGTCCACGACTTTTTGCGTTCGCGGCAAGCTACCCACATGCGTCGTCTTGATCACTGAAATCCCTCCGATTTTTT
>JBCCPQ010000237.1:0-4399 GCA_039024825.1 Pseudomonadota bacterium | reverse complement strand
GCCGAACTGACCAGCCGGGCGCTCGCTGTAGAAGCGCTTGAATATCTTCTGGAGCGCGCCATCCGGGATGCCGGGGCCCGTATCTTCAACGACAACGAGGACACGGTTCTCCCGCTTTCGGGCCCAAATGCGGATCGCGTCGCCATCGCCGCAAAAGCTTATGGCGTTGGTGATGAGATTGACGAAGACCTGCGCAAGTCGCGCCTCCAGACCGTGGGTGCGCAGTTCGCCTGCGGGCAGGTCCGTGATGAAATCGATGCCCTTCTGCTCTGCCTCCTGGCCAAGGTACTTGCCCAGGTTCTGAAGCATCTTGAGCAGGTCGAATTCCTCCTCCTCTTCCTTCACAAGCTCGCTGTCGAGGCGTGAGGCATTGGAGATATCGCTGACCAAACGGTCGAGGCGGCGCACGTCATGGTCGATCACGTCAAAGAGCCTCTGACGCTGGTCGTCTCTCTTTGCCAGCCTCAGGGTGCCAACGGCGGACCGCAGAGAGGCGAGAGGGTTTTTGATCTCGTGGGCGACGTCCGCGGCGAATTGTTCGTTGTTGTCGATCCTGTCGTAGAGGGCAGACACCATGCCCCTCAACGCACCCGACAGGCGACCGATTTCGTCTGGCCGCGCGGTCAGGTCCGGAATTCGGATGCGTGAGGGTGACATCTTTCGCGCGTTCTTGTCGCGACCGAGCTCCGCGGCAGCGGCAAGATCGCTCAACGGGTTGGCGATCGTAGAGGCAAGCACAAGCGACAAACCGATGGAAACGAGGAGCGCGATGACAAACATCTGCAGCACCTGCTCCCGCTGTTGGCGCACAAGCAGGTCTATTTCTCCCGCAGCGGAGACAAGCGCGATGGCGCCCACGATCTGGCCGTTTTGTTCGATAGGCGTGGCCACGGAAAACACGCTGGAGCCTTCAGCGTCCCGGCCAGTATCGGCTTCCGTTGCTCCGCCAAGGGCTGAGGGCAAGAGAGCGCGCACCTGATCCTCAGGCGAAACCAGGGTGGGGGCCGGATCAGCCGGGGACAAAAGCCCGGAGAGCGCGTCCCATACTGAGTTCAGGAACTCGATAATGATCGTCGACCGGACGTCTTTCTGGAGCCCTTCAACCTGCCCGTCCGAGCGAAAGCTGCCGCGCGTCGTAGCGATGAGCATTTCCTCAGGGTCGAAGACGAAAACCTCGATCCCGCCCCGCAAATCAAGACCGTCGAGTACCTCTTCGACCTCAATCCCATCACCTGTGGCGAGGTTGGCCGGCGCGGTTGAGGGCAGCCCTGCTTCAAAGACGTCGGCAATCAGTTCTGCCTCATTGACGAGGCCCGTTGCGCGCTGGAAGGCAAGGCTTTCGCGCGATGGATTTAGATAAAGCACGCCCGCCACAAGAATGACGAGCGCCAGCAGGTTGAAGGTAATGATCTTTCGGGCCAGCGGCGAACGGTTGAGCGCAATGATGGACCGCCGTTGACGGCGGGCCTGAAGCTCTTTCTCGACGGTGGCATCGGGCGCGACCCAGTCATCGCCCAGCAGGATATCGGCCTGCCGGACGCTGTTTAGATCGCGCACGTCGATCTCTTGGTTGCTCATAGGGGTGGGGACCCCCTGCCCACGTTGTTATTCTTCGTTGTAACGGTAGCCGATGCCGTAGAGAGTTTCGATAGCCGAAAACTCATCGTCGGCGGTCCGCATTTTCTTGCGCAGTCGCTTGATGTGGCTGTCGATGGTGCGGTCATCCACGTAGACCTGATCGTCGTAGGCGACATCCATCAGCTGGTCGCGAGACTTCACAAAGCCGGGACGCTGCGCGAGCGCCTGCAGAAGCAGGAATTCGGTCACCGTAAGCGACACGTCGCGGCCTTTCCATGTCACGGCGTGACGAAGGGGATCCATCGTCAACTGCCCGCGCGTCATGACTTTCGTCTCTTCTGCGTCTGCTACGATCTCACCAGAGATTGCCTCTTGCCGGCGTAGAAGTGCGCGGATCCGCTCTACGAGAAGGCGTTGGCTGAACGGCTTTTTGACGTAGTCATCAGCACCCATGCGAAGGCCGAGAACTTCGTCGATCTCATCATCCTTCGAGGTGAGGAAGATAACCGGCATCGTCGTTTTCTGGCGAAGCCGTTGAAGAAGGTCCATGCCGTCCATGCGCGGCATCTTAATGTCGAGTACAGCCATGTCGGGCATCGACTTGTTGAACGCATCAAGCGCTGACTGACCGTCATTGTAGGTTTCCACGTCAAAGCCTTCGGCCTCAAGCGTGATGGATACGGACGTCAGGATGTTCCTGTCGTCGTCCACAAGGGCGATTTTCGACATATTACTGCCTCTCGTACTGCTCTGTTTTTGCCTGCCGTTTTTTGTCTTCGTCGCGGAAAGCGCTCGAAAAATCAACGGAAAAGCGAATCACAACTGGTGTCACGCCTGCATTGAGGCCGAAAAACAATGAATGCTGGCTTAATTGCCGCACTGTTTCCGGGCGGGCGGGCAGGTTGCGCTAACATTGCCTTGATGGCGCTAACAGTCTGAAATCGCGCTATTATTGTTAACACTGGTCATGTATCCAAGACGCCTGAAATTGACCAAGGAGCCGTGGGAGCCATGCCGACAGGACGCGTAAATCCGTCTTTCACCCTCGAAAGCCAAGGGATCACCGGGCTCGGGCAGGTCTATTACAATCTCATTGAACCAGCGCTCGTTGAGACGGCCCTGAAGCGCGGCGAGGGGGAGCTTGGTCAGGGCGGCACCCTGCTGGTGAACACGGGAAAGTTCACGGGCCGCTCGCCCAAGGACAAGCATGTGGTGAAAACGCCCAGCGTTGCCGATCAAATCTGGTGGGAGCAGAACGCGCAGATGTCGCCAGAAGGGTTCGATGCCCTCTACGATGACATGATCGCCCATATGCAGGGTCGCGACTACTTTGTGCAGGACCTCTTTGGCGGGGCCGACCCGGCGCACCGCCTCGACGTCCGAATGGTCACCGAACTCGCATGGCACTCTCTCTTCATCCGCCACATGCTCCGCCGCCCGGACAGTGACGAACTGGCGGAATTCGAAGCAGACTGGACCGTCATCAACTGCCCCTCCTTCCAGGCAGAACCGGAGAGGCACGATTGCCGGTCAGAGACGGTCGTGGCGATGAACTTTGATCGCAAGCTCATCCTCATTGGCGGCACGGAATACGCAGGCGAGAACAAAAAGTCTGTCTTCACCTTGCTGAACTACCTGCTGCCGGAACGGGGCATCATGCCCATGCATTGCTCCGCGAACCACGCGCCCGGTAATCCGGTCGACACAGCCATCTTCTTTGGCCTGTCGGGAACCGGGAAAACGACGCTCTCCGCAGATCCGGAGCGTATTCTGATCGGCGACGATGAGCATGGCTGGAGCGACCGCGGGACATTCAACTTCGAAGGCGGCTGCTACGCGAAGACCATCAAGCTGAGCGCCGAGGCCGAGCCGGAGATCTACGCGACCACGCAAAAGTTCGGCACGGTCATTGAGAATATGGTCTACGATCCCGACACCAAGGCCCTCGACTTTGAGGATGACTCGCTCACAGCCAACATGCGCTGCGCCTACCCACTGGATTACATTTCCAACGCGTCAAGGACGGCCCTTGGCGGCCACCCGAAGAACATCATCATGCTCACATGCGATGCCTTTGGTGTGCTGCCTCCCATTGCGCGGCTGACTCCGGCCCAGGCCATGTATCACTTTCTCAGCGGCTTCACGGCCAAAGTCGCGGGAACCGAACGCGGCGTGACGGAGCCGGAGCCCACATTCTCCACCTGTTTCGGCGCGCCCTTCATGCCGCGTCGGCCTGAGGAATACGGGCGTCTGTTGCGCGAGAAAATCGCCAAACACGGGGCGACCTGCTGGTTGGTCAACACCGGCTGGACGGGCGGCGCCTACGGGGAGGGCTCCCGCATGCCCATCCGTGCCACCCGTGCGCTCCTGTCAGCCGCATTGGACGGGACGCTCAACAACGGCCAGTTCCGCAAGGACGAGAACTTCGGCTTTGAGGTTCCGGTCAGCGTGCCCGGCGTGGCCGACCTCCTCATGACGCCCCGGAGAACCTGGGGAGATGGCGAAGCCTATGATGCCCAAGCCGCCAAGCTTGTGCAGATGTTCTCCGATAACTTCGAACAATACCTGCCCCACATCGACGACGACGTTAAAGCGGTGGCTATTGGCTAACAATGGTTGGGACGGAACGGGCTGCCTACGCTTTCGCCTCAAAACGCGGCGAAGCGAGGCCTAGCCGTAGCTTTTGATCCTCGCGACCTTGTTCGCCTTGGTATTGGTGAACTCGATGACATGGCTGAAGCGTCGCGTTTCACCATTTCGCAAGGTTGAGAAGCCGGATGCGGCACCCGTTTTGCCGTGTGTAATCGCGTGCTCAACAACG
>JBCCPQ010000236.1:0-4403 GCA_039024825.1 Pseudomonadota bacterium | reverse complement strand
CCGGATGCAGTCAGGATAGAGTTTTGCCGCACCTCAACCCTGTCAGCGATGAGGGTCGCCGCCTCTTGCGAGGCAAGCGGTGTCGCCAGGAGCAAGAAGACGAGGGCAAGGATGCGTCTCATCCATCCTCCAGATGCAAAAGCAGGCCGAGCGCGAGCCCGATGGCCCCGAGTGGCGGCGCCCAGGCCGCAAGAAGGATAGGCATCTGCCCGTTCTCACCCAGGATCTGCGCAAAGTTGCGCACGAAATAAAGCGTGAAGCCAAGCATGACGGCGTAAAGAACCATGAGCTCCGTCCGGCTGACGCGGGTGTGGCGCATGGTAAAGCCCGCCGCCACGAGCAACATCGCCACCATGAAAGCGGGCAACGCCAGTTCGATGTGCAGCCAGACGAGGTGCCGCCGCGCGGAAAAGCCCGCGCGTTCAAGCTGGTTGATAAACGCAGGGAGTTCCCAGATCGGGATCGCGCTCGGCGTTCCAAAACTGTCTCTTATGCCTTCCCGCGTGAGCTCTGACGGGATGCGCAAGGTCTCATAGAGGCGCGCGGATTGCTCGGGATTTGGCGTGCGAGAAAGGGGCCAGGCCTTGGCCTGAGTCAGGTCCCAGCCACCGGGTGTAAGGGTTGCTGTCTCCGCTTCGATCCGGCGAACTGGCTCTCCATCCTGGGCAAAAGAGATGAACGTAACGCCTTTGAGCGTCGTCCCGTCCAGATTCGAAGTGAGCGCCCGGATGACTGTCTGGCTTTCGCTTGTGCCCTGACGCAGCCACAGCCCCTCGTCCGAAAGAGACAGGATCGACGCCGCGCCCTCGCTGATGGAGTTGGCGCGCTGTTCGTATTCCCGGCTCATGGACGCCACGAGCGGGTTCAGGACGGCAACTGTGAAGGCACCAATCAGAAAGGCCACGATGGCGGGGGCTGCAAGTGCGCGAATGGCTGATCGCCCGGCTGCGCGCGCGACGACGAGTTCGGAGGACCGCGACAGCGACAGAAGGAGCGTCAGTGTCGCAATAAGCATCACGAGGGGCAAAATACGATAGAAGCCCACCGGCGCAGACAAAAGCGCAAGGCCCACCATCTGCGGCAGGCTCACGCCGTCACCCGCAAAGCGCCGCACTTGGTCAGCAAGGTCAAAGAGGATCGAAAGGCCCAGAAAGATGCCAAACACCGCGAAGAACGTCTTGAGAAACCGCAAGGCGAAGTAGCGGTGCAGGATCATGCCGTTACCCCACTTGGCATTCGCCGCCGCCGGTCGGCCCACGCAAGCCCCGCCCATGCAATCAGCAGCCCCACGACGCTTGGAACGTATGCCAGCGGCCACCGAGATGCATCCCGGATAATCTGCTCTGCCATAACGCTTTCCAGCGCCACAAGCAGAACGAGGACGCCTAAGGCGGCAACGATCTGCTTCCAGATGCCAAAACGCGTGAACCCGCCCGACATCAGGATCGAAAAGCCGACTAACGCCGCGATCATCGGAAAGATGGACTGTGCAAAACGGTCGTGCAGCTCTTCTGCGAATTCACCGGCGGTCTTGACAGTCTCTGACAACAAAGCGGGCGAGGGTGAAAAAAGGTCCGCCGTCTGAAGTTCGCGGAGGCGGGGCGGACGCTCAGTATCGTCGTCCACGAGGGAGCCGATGTCGATAACAAAATCACTGAAGGTGGTGACAAAGAGGTTCTGGGTCGCCGGATTTAGGGTTTGGCTTTGTCCGTCAATCAATACAAGCCGTGGCCCGTCTTCTGTGCGGACCAGGAAAGCTCGCTCCGCCGTGAAGATCTGGTCCCGCTCATCCGGCACCTGCTCAGCAAGGAAGACGTCGAGGAGCTCTCCGTTCTCTGTGATATCGCGGAGATAGAGAGTTGAACCGGTGCCGGGGTGCGTGAAGACACCTTCACGTAGTAGCCGCGACGTGACGTTGTCGCTTACTTCCTGCGTGCGGAGAGCCAAGCGTTCCTGCGACATGGGCACAAGGACGTGCATCAACAGCGCCATCATGATGCCAGCCACGATCCCGAAATATGCTACCGGTCGTGCCATTCTCTTTGTGGAGTATCCAGTGGCCTGCATGACGGTCAGCTCGCTCTCTGACGACATTCGATTGGTGACATAAAGGACTGCTGCGAAGGCGGCCATGGGCAGGATGAGCCTAATAATGTTGGGCAGTGTGAGCGCCGTGAACTCAAGAAAAACGAGCGCCGTTTGTCCGTCCGCAATGAGCTGATCAAACAGGACGACAGCCTGATTTACCCAGTAGATCAGGACAAGGACCAAAGCGAAGAAACCGAAGAGCTGCAGACACTGCGCGAGCATGTATCTGTCGAACCGCGCCACCCGATACTCTCCTTGAAACATTGCCCGCCGATCTTGCTGGGAGGCTAGCTGATTTTTCTGTCATGGAAAAGTCGTGCTTAGGCGCATGCGCGGCGGGTGGCCTTCCGGAGACGGGCATGGTTAGGTCCGGCAAAAGCCGCAGCCGGAGACGCGCCATGACGACCCCCCTTTCCTTTGCATTCGAGCCCACTGACCTCGATGCGGTGGCGACCCATGCTGGCCAGGTGGCTGTCTTTGTGGAGGCGTCCGGCAAGCTCGATCAGACCGCGCGACGCGTCAATCGGCTAACCAAGGGCGCGCTTGAGCGGTTTGCGGAAAGCGAGGCTTTCGCGGACATGACCGACGGCCAAGCCCGGGAGATGGCCTATCCTGCTGGGATGGATGCCACGGGTGTCATCGTCGTGAAGCTCGCGCGCAAGCCGGAGGTAACAGATGCGCGCAAAGCTGGTGCTGCCATTGGAAAGCTCAAAGGCGATGGTGTCCTGCTGATGCTCGCCGGGAACATCTCGCGCGCGGCAGAGATCTGCGAGGGCCTGGCGCTTAGGGCCTACGATTACACCGAAATGAAAAGCAAACAGCCCGATGCCCCCGGAGGCGTCACAGTCATGGCCTCAAAGCCCGAAGATGTCGCCGCCGCCGCCGCAGCGCCTCTCGCAGTGGCGGAAGGCGTGTTCTTTACAAGAGATCTTACCAACGCGCCTGCTAACCACCTCACAACAACGTCCTTCGCAGACCAGCTCGCAGAGATGTCGTCCATCGGCCTGGAGGTTGAGGTGCTTGAAGAGGACAAGCTCGAGGAGCTCGGCATGCGCACGCTCCTCAGCGTGGGGCAGGGCTCCTCTGCGCCCTCTAAGGTCGTCGTCATGTCCTGGAAGGGTGGCGGAGACGAAAAGCCCTTTGCGTTCGTCGGCAAAGGCGTGGTGTTTGATACGGGCGGTATCTCGCTCAAGCCAGCGGGCGGCATGGAAGACATGACGATGGACATGGGCGGCGCGGGCGTGGTTTCCGGCGTCATGCGTGCGCTGGCGCTGCGCAAGGCCAAGGCCAATGTCGTGGGGCTCGTGGGCCTTGTAGAGAACATGCCGGGCCCCGATGCGACCCGTCCCGGCGACGTCGTGACTTCCATGAAGGGAGACACGGTGGAGATCATCAACACCGATGCCGAAGGCCGTCTCGTGCTCGCGGACGTGCTCTGGTACGCGCAAGAGCGGTTTGAGCCCGTCGGGATGATCAACCTCGCGACGCTCACGGGCGCAATCATCATCGGCCTCGGGCACGAGATGGCTGGCGTATTTTCAAATTCCGACGATCTCAGCGCGAAGTTCCTGAAAGCCGCCGGTGACGAGGATGAGGGCGCGTGGCGCATGCCGCTTTCTCCAGCCTACGACAAGCAGTTGAAGTCGAACATCGCGGATATGAAGAACGTCGGCGGACGGCCTGCTGGGTCCATCACGGCCGGACAGTTCCTGCAGCGCTTTGTCCTTGACGAGATGCCTTGGGCACATCTCGACATCGCAGGCGTTGCCTCTGTGAAATCCGATACGTCCTATGCGCCTAAAGGGGCGACAGGATGGGGGGTGAGGGCGCTCAACCGACTTATTGCGGACAATTACGAGGCGTGAGCACGCGCTTCTACCACCTGACCGAAAGCTCGGTTGATCAGACCTGCCGGATGCTGCTCGAGAAGGCGCTTCAAGCTGGCTGGCGGGTCAGCGTGCACGGCACGGACCTTGAGCGCTTGAAATGGTTGGATGAAAAGCTTTGGCTGGGTCCAGAAGATGGCTTTCTGCCCCATGGTCTTGCAGGAGGCGAACACGACACGGTGCAGCCAGTCCTTTTAACGACGGGTGAGCCTGCGAATGACCCGCATTGCGTGATGTCAATCGATGGGGCGGAGATTTTGCCTGACGTTGCGAAGTCCAAAGAGCGCGCGTTCATTCTCTTCGATGGGCAGGATGGGGAGGCCGTGGCAACCGCGCGGGTCCAGTGGAAAACGATGACGGGGGCCGGAGTTTCTGCGCAGTACTGGGCGCAAGACGGCGGCCGTTGGGTTATGAAGGCCGAAAGCTAAT
>JBCCPQ010000235.1:0-4430 GCA_039024825.1 Pseudomonadota bacterium | reverse complement strand
TTTTGGTCGAACCGTTGGCTGCTTCAATAAGACTTTGTGTACTATTAATGCTAGAAATATCCACTGAATTACCATCCGCGATACGGGCATGCCGAAGGTGGCGCAGCACACGTATGAGGGCATGATCTACAATGGCTGGCTCGGACGCGAGCTGCTGTTTGATCCGGGCGACACCATCCTGTGCCCGCTTCCTCTCTTCCACGTTTTTGCCTGCCACCCGATCCTGATGTCGATGTTGGCCTCTGGCGCCCACGTCGTTTTCCCGACACCGCAGGGATACCGGGGCGACGGTGTTTTCGACAATTTCTGGAAGCTGATCGAGCGGTGGAATGTCACTTTCATGATCACCGTGCCCACCGCGATCTCGGCGCTTATGCAGCGGCCAGTCGATGCGGATGTCTCGTCGCTGAAGACGGCGTTCTCCGGGTCGGCGCCCCTTCCGGTGGAGCTCTTCAAGCGGTTTGAAGCCGCGAGCGGAGTTGAGATCATTGAGGGTTACGGGCTCACGGAGGCGACCTGCCTGGTCTCCTGCAATCCCGTGGGCGGCACCAAGAAGATCGGCTCTATCGGGATTACCTTCCCGTATACCGACGTGAAGATCGTGACGGAGACGCCAGACGGCCCGCACGTCTGCGCGACGGATGAGGTCGGTGAGATCTGCATCGCCAACCCCGGCGTCTTCGCTGGCAAGACCTATACTGAGGAGGCCAAGAACAAGGACCTCTTCCACTGGGGGACGCATTTGCGCACAGGTGACCTCGGCCGCATCGACGCAGACGGTTATGTCTGGATCACAGGGCGCGCGAAGGACCTCATCATCCGCGGTGGACACAATATTGATCCTGCGGAAATCGAAGAGGCTCTCGCCGGGCACCCCGCTGTGGCGTTCGTCGGCGCCATTGGGCAGCCTGACGCCCATGCAGGCGAACTGCCCTGCGCGTATGTAGAGCTCGTCGACGGTGGCACAGCGAGCACCGAGGAGCTGATCGCCTTCTGTCAGGAAAAGGTTCAGGAGAAAGCAGCCCACCCCAAATACCTCCAGGTGCTTGATGAGCTGCCAAAGACGGCTGTCGGAAAGGTCTTCAAGCCGGACCTGCGGCGCATGGCGATCACGCGGATTTACGACAAGGCACTGGCTGACGCCGGGGTGCCGGCAAAGGTGGGCTCGGTCATTGAAGACAAAAAGCGCGGGCTTGTGGCGCAGTTGGCCAAGACGGGAGAGACGGACGACGCAGCCGTCACTGCGGTTCTGGGGTCCTACACGCGTCCGTGGGAATGGGCGGCGTGACCCGGCTATGATCCGGTGTGGCTTTGCGCTGCCTTTACCGGTGGCGCAAAAGCTCCGACATCGCGCCGAAAAGGAACGCGGTTGAGATCCCGAAGGAGATCAGGCCCGCAACCGCTGGCAGTGCTCCCAGCAGGCGCACATCTTCAGCGATGAGGACGTCCCCGTAGCCCAAGGTCGTATAGCTTGCGATGGCGAAGTAGAACGCCTCTTCCAGCGATGCGAACCCGCCCGTGGGAAGAAAGGCCAGCGTCCAAAGCCCGATTTGTGCGAGATGTCCCAGGAGGATGATAAGGACGGCAGAGACTGTCAGGCGCATCCGCCTCTCCGGCGGGGCCGCGTCTATGCGGCGAAGCCCTTTGGCGACAAGAATAAGCTGCGCAACGGCGCAAACTGCACAAATTCCTGTGCCAAACAGAAGTTGCAGAAGGACAGACATCCCTCCCACATGCGCCTTGCGACATACGAGGGCAAGGGAAGGGCCTTTGAAGCGCTACGCCGCGGAGCGGCGCCACCGTTGGTTCGAGCGTCAGCGAAGAAGGGAGGCGGGCGGGCCCCCCCTTGAAACGCGCGGCGACGTCGCAGCGGTGCGCGATTGAAACCAAAAGCGCGGCTCTAGGTTCACTCACATGGCAGAGCTTTCGCCCATCAAACGCATGTCCCTCGCGCTGAGCTATGGGGCGCTGACGCACCTTACGTTCGGGTTGGGCGTTGGCTCCATGGTCCTTTGCATGGGCTTTGGAATGCAGTTGGGCTTAGGGCCCTTTCAGGGGCCGCTTGCGTGGGCTGTAAATCTCGCTCTGCTCCTTCAATTCCCCATTGCACACTCGTTTTTTCTGACGGGGCCGGGGCGTGCTTGGCTCGCCCGGCTCTCGCCCGCACCGGGCAATGCCGGAAAGACGCTTGCCACGACGACCTACGCGTTCATCGCGTCGATCCAGCTTGCGCTTCTCTTTTGGGGTTGGTCGCCCACAGGCACGATCTGGTGGCAGGCGAGCGGCGGCGCGCTTTATCTCATGCTAGGCCTCTATGCGGCGTCATGGGGTTTTCTGGGGCTTGCGATCCTCAATGGCGGGCTTGGCCTGCAATCGGGCTTCATCGGCTGGTGGGCGCTTCTGCGGGATCGCGCGCCCCGCTTTCCGGACATGCCCACCCGTTATTTCTATGCACTCACACGCAACCCTATCTACCTTGCTTTCACCTGCACGCTCTGGACGGTGCCGACATGGTGTCCCGATCAGCTCTTTGTGGCGGTTACATGGACCGCCTACTGCGTTTTGGCGCCCCGCCTTAAGGAGCGCCGCTTTGAGGCGCTGCACGGTGACCGTTTTCGCCGGTATCAGGCGCGTGTGCCCTACTTCGTTCCCCTCCCGAAAGGCCGCAAGCATGCCCAAAGACACCCTGCGGAATGATCTCGAGCTCTACGACCGCGTCGCAGACCAGTGGTGGTCCGACGACGTGCGCTGGATCCGGACCCTCAAAAACATGGTCCCTGGGAGGCTAAGTCACTTTGACAAGCTGGTCCGTTGGGAGGGCAAGCGTGTCCTCGATCTGGGGTGCGCGGGCGGCTTCATGGCGGAGGCGCTTGCGGAGCGAGGGGCCATCGTGACGGGCATTGATCCGGCCGCAGACGCGATCTCAGCGGCCAAGGCGCACGCGGTCGGCAAAGGCATCACCTACGACGTGGGTGTCGGCGAAGCGCTCCCTTACGAGGATGGCGCATTTGACCATGTCGTCTGCGTTGACGTTCTCGAACACGTGCAAGACCTCGGGCAAGTCTGCACGGAGGTGGCACGGGTCCTTGCGCCCGGCGGCACATTCCTTTTCGACACGATCAACCGCACACTGCTGGCGCGCCTCGCCGTGATCACGGCCGCCGAAGATGTCCTCGGGTTGCTGCCGAAAGGCACCCATGATCCGGAGATGTTCATCAAACCCGAAGAGCTGCGAGAGGCACTCGCTGCCGCAGGCTTGCAGATGGAGGCGATAACCGGTCTAGGCCCGCGCGGCGTGAACCGCCGGTTTGACCCTGTCTTCGGCAAACTCCCGTTCACTTTCATTCTCTATATGGGCCACGCCACAAGGAGACCCTAGCGCTGCGCCTTCGGGACGCTGCCGCACACAAGCTCGAGATGGAAACTGGTGCTGCTGGGGAGGATTGAACTCCCGACCTCACCCTTACCAAGGGTGCGCTCTACCACTGAGCTACAGCAGCGCCGTGGCGGGCGTGTAGACCATCACGAGGCTCTGCTGCAAGTACAAAGGCGGGCCTTTGGCGCGCCCCGTACGCTGGACGCCCCCGCTCGGCTGCGCTAAGCCCGCATCATGGCCAAAGAGCACGAAAACAAGGGCAAAGCTGCGCGGCAGACGCAGAAGGAAAGCCCAGTGAAAACGCAGGCTCAGACCCGCGAAGATCGCCTGAAAAAGGCGCTCAAGGCCAACATGGCGCGCCGCAAACAACAAGCCCGCGCGCGGGCTTCAAGCGACGTGGCCGCCCCAGAGAGCAGCGACAAAAAGGCCTGAGCATGGATTCAATCATCGTCACCGGGGGCCAGGCCCTTCACGGGCAGATTCCCATAGCAGGTGCCAAAAATGCCTGTCTGACGCTCATGCCCGCTACGCTTCTGAGTGAGGAGCCCCTCACGCTGACAAACGCGCCGCGACTGAGCGACATCAAGACGATGACGCTTCTTCTTGAAAGTCTCGGCGCCGAGGTGAGTTCCATGGCAGACGGTACCGTCATCGCCATGTCGACCCATGGCACGATCAACCATGTGGCTGACTATGACATTGTCCGGAAGATGCGCGCGTCGAACCTCGTGCTCGGCCCGCTGCTTGCGCGTGAGGGACGGGCTGTGGTGTCGCTGCCAGGCGGTTGCGCCATCGGAGCGCGGCCCATGGACATCCACATTCACGGACTTGAAGCCATGGGCGCAGAGATAGACTTGCGCGATGGCTACCTCCACGCGAAGGCGCCGTCGGGTGGCCTCAAAGGCGCGAGGATCGTCTTTCCCTTCGCGTCCGTCGGTGCCACCGAAAACCTGCTCATGGCCGCGACGCTCGCCAAGGGCACCACCGTCATCGAAAACGCCGCGAGAGAACCCGAGATCGTCGACCTCGCCGACTGCCTGCGCCGCATGGGCGC
>JBCCPQ010000234.1:0-4457 GCA_039024825.1 Pseudomonadota bacterium | reverse complement strand
CGTGGCCGTGAGGCCGCACAGCGGATTGAGGCGCAGGCAGACCGGACCGTGGTAGAGCTCGTGTCTGACGCGCAGCGCGAAAGCGAGATTATCCGCGGTGAGGCAGATGGTGAGCGGGAGCGCATCTTTGCCGACGCGTTCAGCCGCGACCCGGAATTCTTTAACTTCTACCGTTCGATGACGTCTTATCAGCGCTCGCTTCAGGGGAACAACACGACCCTGGTGCTGTCGCCCGACAGCGAGTTCTTTAATTTCCTCAACTCGCCCACCGGCGAGGTCGGTGGGGCGATCCCGAACGCAGGAAGATAAGTGAGCTGGATTATCCTGGCCCTCGGGCTGGTACTTCTTCTAGAGGGGCTGGTGTACGCGCTGGCCCCTTCTCTCGTTGAAGAGATGCTCGCTGCTTTAAAGGCGCTCTCATTAGAGACCCGGCGGCTCATCGGTCTGTTGGCCATGGTGGGCGGGGCGATCTGCGTGCTTGTCGCTACGGCAATCGGACTGTGAGCTGCTTCAAGCCCATCACTTGCCAGTCACGAGCAGGTGACAGCGAATTTAATCCTATTTGCGTTGCAATCGTGCCACCCTATCTTTCATCAAACAGGACGACGAGGCGGCTCCGCGTCTCGCGAGGAACACCCGTTAGGAGAATTCCATGAACCGAGACGCAATCGCTCTCCGTACCCACGAGGCCCCAGCGCGCAGCATGCGTGCCATGTGGCTGGCGCTTATCACGCTAGCATTGATCATGGCGCAGGCGATTACCGCAAAGGCACAGACCGCGCCGCCGAGCTTTGCGGACCTCGCCGAGCAAATCAGCCCTTCGGTAGTCAACATCACGACCGCCACCGTCGTGGCCGGTCGCACTGACAATGCTCCGCAGGGCATCGTTCCGGAAGGCTCCCCTTTTGAGGATTTCTTCCGCGAGTTCGAAGATCGACGCGGTGGCCAGGGAGACCGCCCCCGTCGTTCATCCGCGCTGGGCTCTGGTTTTGTGATCTCTGAAGACGGCTACATCGTCACCAATAACCATGTGATCGAAGGCGCTGATGAAATCACCATCGAATTCTTCGAAGGCTTCGAACTCCAAGCGGAGCTTGTGGGCACGGATCCGAACACGGACATCGCGCTTCTGAAGGTTGAAAGTGAAACACCGCTGCAGTTTGTACCGTTCGGCGACAGCGACACGGCCCGTGTGGGTGACTGGGTCGTCGCCATGGGCAATCCCCTGGGACAGGGTTTTTCTGTCTCGGCAGGCATTGTCTCTGCGCGCAATCGCGCTCTCAGTGGCACCTATGACGACTACATTCAAACCGACGCTGCCATTAACCGCGGCAACTCCGGGGGGCCGCTTTTCAATCTCGAAGGTGAAGTGATTGGCGTGAATACAGCGATCTTGTCTCCTAACGGCGGCTCCATTGGTATCGGGTTCTCGATGGCGTCGAACGTGGTCACGAATGTGGTCGATCAGCTTCAAGAGTTCGGCGAAACGCGCCGGGGCTGGCTAGGCGTTCGGATCCAGGACGTCACTCCTGACCTTGCAGAGGCCATCGGCCTTGAAGAAGCGCGGGGGGCGGCTGTGACGGACGTGCCTGAGGGTCCGGCGCGCGAAGCCGGAATGGAGACCAACGACATCATCGTCCGCTTTGACGGTGTGGAAATCGAAGACACGCGAGAGCTTGTCCGCATCGTTGGCAACTCGCCCGTGGGCAAGGAAGTTCCGGTTGTGGTCCTGCGCGACGGCCGTACCGAGACCCTGACGGTGACGCTTGGACGCCGTGAGACGGCTATTGCCGTTCCCGCCGCAGCGGAAGCGCCAGAGGGCGAAGATGAGCCTGACACCATGGAAAAGCTTGGTCTGACGCTGTCGCTTCTCGACGATGAGGCGCGTGAGACGCTTGGAGTGGGTGAGATCGAAGGCCTCGTGATCACCGCTGTGGATGAAACAACGGAAGCTTTCGAAAAGGGCCTTCGTGCGGGTGATGTCATCACCGAGGCCGGTCAACAGAAGGTGACGACGCTGTCCGCCTTCTCCACCCAAATCGACGCCGCCCGGGAGGCAGGCCGCAAAAGCGTCCTCCTCCTCGTCCGCCGCGGCGAGGACCCACGCTTCGTGGCGCTCGGGCTGGAGTAAAACGAACACTTCGCAGTTTTCAAAAGGCCCCCAAGGGGGCCTTTTTTACGCCCGCATGCGCGGCACGTCTTCGGGGTCGAGGACTAGCTCAATCAAAACTGGTCCCTTGCGCCCAGGCAGCGCCGCGATGGCAGTCTCGAGCTCTTCTTCTGACGTGACCCGGTATCCTGTCCCGCCAAGGGCGCTACCGATGGCGGCGAAGCTGGGCCAGTCGAACTCGCTGAGCCCAGGGTCCATCTTGCGGTCGAGGAACTGGATATGCTCCGCTCCGTAAGCGCTGTCATTCGCGATGATCACGATCAGATCGAGCCCCATGCGCACCGCGGTGTTGAACTCATTAATGCCGCCCATCATGAAACCTCCGTCGCCGGAGAACATCACCGTCGGCCTGTCCGGAAAGGCTACCGCAGCTCCGATTGCCTCTTGCAGCCCCAGCCCGATGGAGCCGAAATTCACGGTTGCGATAAAGCTCTGCGGACCGGGGGCTGACAGCCTGCACCAAACCTCAGTCATAAAGCGTCCGCCATCGGTAACGAGAACGCGGTCCTTTGGGAGCGCGTCTTCCAGCCGTTCGAGGGCTGGGACATACGGGATCGTCCCTTTCCGAGCCTTGGAAGCTGGCACGGGATGAGCGCGCAGCGTTTCGCGGTCGAGCTCTGATGTGAAACCGGAGGCAGAAATCTCCGCCTCGTTGAGCCACCACAGGATCGTTTCAGCGGTCTTGCCGGCGTCGGCAATGAGTGCAGCGTCCGGGTGAAGGCCGCCGCCAATGGCTTCGGGCTCCATGTCGACCTGAACGATGCGCTTGCCCTTCATGAGCTTACCCTTGTCGGTCGTGAAATCATGCAGAGATGCGCCGAAGGCGACGATGCAATCAGCTTTGGCCATGGCATCGTAAGCTGCAGGCGTTGAGAGGGTGCCGAAAATGTCCATGTCGTAATCGTGCCCGCGAAACAGCCCCTTCGCTTTGAGCGTCGTAGCGAGCGGTGCTTCGACCCGGTCGGCGAGCGCGATAAGCTGATCTCTTGCGGAGACGGCACCGCCGCCTGCAAGAATCAATGGACGGCGCGCGGAGGCGATCATCCCAATGGCTTCATCCAGTATGTCGCCTTCCGCCACACCACCCGGGGCTGTGAAGACGCTGAGGCGATGAGTTTCATGCTCTACCTCCTGCCACATGAAATCGGCGGGCATATTGAGGACGATGGGTCGCCTCTCGACCCGGGCACGGTAAAAAGCGCGTGCGACGTCCTTGGAGGCTGTCGCGGGCGAGCGCAGTTGCTCGAACCCGGCCCCTGTTGCCTTCACAACCTCTCTCTGATCGATGCTTTGCAGATGCCGGGGCGTGTCGATGGGCGTGTCCCCAGCGAGAAGAACGACAGGAATATGACCCCGGGCACCCTCGGTAAGTGCGGTGAAGCAATTCGTTAAAGCGGGACCGTGGGTGACAGTCGCCACGCCGATGCGACCAGAGGCATGGGCGTAAGCCATTGCCATGAGAACTGAGCCACCTTCATAGGCCGCTGGGACAAAGCGGCCCTCATATTCTCTTACGAAGCTGTCGACCATGAAGAGGTTTGCATCCCCCATAAGGCCGAACATCACATCCACATCGTGTTCGCTGATAGCGCGAGCGATGGAGTGATGAACCGGTAGGGTGGCGAGGTGCGAGCGTTGGGTGTCTGGCATGACGTTCTCCTGTGCATACGGAGATATTGCATTAAGAGGAGGTTTTTCGCGCAATCATGCGTAGAAATCACACGGACTACACGGAGAGTCTTTGTCAAATGGCCTTAAGGCGCGGTTTTCCTGCGCGCCCGCTGAAGAATCACAACAGGGCTTTCCATGACTCTACTGCGCTGCGTTTCATGAAATCCAAGACGTGTAGCGAGGCGGAGGGAAGCTGCGTGTTCTTCGGAGATGAAGCACCACGTGCTCGTGGCGTCGAGTGTTCGGTCCGCCCAAGCCAGAATTGCGGACATTGCTTCGTGCGCATAGCCATGGCCCCAGGCGTCTTGTGCAAAGACCCATCCAGCTTCAGGCATATCGCGACAGGCCACGTCGAGATTGCGCTTGTAGTGCGCAAGTCCAGCTTCTCCCAGGAAACGGGATGTCTTGCGGTCCTCGATGGCCCAATAGCCGAACCCCAGATGGTGCCAGTGTCCGGTATAGCGCAGCAGTCGCCACCAACTCTCGGCTTCCGTAGATGGAGTGCCGCTTATGTGGCGCACGACGGCAGGATCCGCCCAAAGCCGTGCAACATCTTCGAAGTCGTCTGTCTGGTGCGCGCGCAAACGGAGACGTGTGGTTTCCAGGGTGGGCGGCG
>JBCCPQ010000233.1:0-4469 GCA_039024825.1 Pseudomonadota bacterium | reverse complement strand
GCGATGGGCCCCCAACGGCCCCACCCCTTTCGCCTTCGGTGCGCGGGCGGCCTAGCCCGCGGCTCTCCGGAGTGTTGTGCGGCCCCCGGTCCGGTTGCCTGAGAGTTTACCGGGGCGGTTGCTCCTTCGGCGGCAGCTTTTCACTGCGCTCTCCCGGCGCGGGAGATACAGGTAAAGTGTACTCCCTCAACCGAGTCGACCCAAGTCACATCGCGTAACGTAAAGCATCACAGGATGTGATGTTCCGAACTCCCGAGATAGTTCCCGAGCCGGACTTTGAACTGCGGGACAGCTTTAGGGTGGCTGAGATACGCACCCACTGACCACAGCTCCCAGCGCTGACCTTCATTGCCAAAAACAATCCCTGCTTCACTCCCCGCTGGCAGATGGCAGGCGAAAAAGTAGGTCCTGTGACCGCTCGACGTTTCGTAGTCTCGCTTCCCGAGCAGATTCTCGGGGTAAAGCTGCAAACCGACCTCTTCAAACGTTTCCCGGATCACCACCTCCTCCGGGGTCTCTCCGTCCTCGCGCCCGCCACCAGGAAAGTCCCAATGCCCAGGCCAGGGAATGTCGCGATCCTCGTCTCTCAGAATCACGAGAAGCTGGTCGCCGATGAATAGAGCCACCTTCGCCCCGATGAACGCTTCGTCTTTCATCTTTCCCAAAATACCTCCGCCGGAGGCATTCCTACGCCTGCCCGAAACACATATTCTACAGCTATGCCCGCGCTCTGCCGAGATTGCCTATCCACGTTCGACGAAGGAAGCCGTTGCCCTGCTTGTCGGAGCCCGCGCGTCATCTCGCATCCCGAACTTTTTGATCTCTCTATCGCGCACATGGATTGCGATGCCTTCTATGCCAGCGTCGAAAAGCGCGACAATCCAGATCTCGCGTCTAAACCTGTCATCATCGGTGGCGGGCGGCGCGGAGTTGTTTCCACGGCATGCTATGTGGCGCGCATCAGAGGCGTGAAATCGGCCATGCCGATGTTTCAAGCACTCAAGCTGTGTCCCGAGGCCGTGATCGTGAAACCGCGCTTTGACGCATATGTCGAAGCGTCAAGGGCAATCCGACAAATGATGGAGGACATGACCCCGGCCATCGAGCCGCTCTCCCTCGACGAAGCGTTCATGGATCTGACTGGCACTGCAAAACTCCACGGGGCGGCGCCTGCGGTCATGCTCGGACGACTTGTCAAACGGATGCGCGAGGAGCTGGGCCTCACCGGGTCCATCGGGCTCTCACACAACAAGGTCCTCGCAAAGGTTGCGAGCGACCTCGAAAAGCCACGCGGTTTCTCAATCATCGGTAAAGGAGAGACGGCCGCCTTCCTGCGCGACAAACCCGTCCGTCTTATTTGGGGCGTCGGGGCAGCCGCCCAGGCTTCGCTCGACAAGGCAGGTATCCGGACATTCTCGGACCTTCTTCGCTGGGACCGTACGGATCTCCATGCGCGCTTCGGCTCCATGGGCGACCGTCTGTGGCACCTAGCGCGCGGTGAGGACCACCGGAGGGTCGCACGGGACCCACGGATGAAGAGCATCTCAAACGAGACGACCTTTGGCGATGACACGTCTGATCCCGACATTCTGGAGGGACACATCTGGCGCATGGCAGAAAAAGTCTCTGACCGCGCAAAGGCCAAGGGGTTGGCGGGACGGGTGGTCATCCTCAAGCTCAAACGCGCCGATCACAGTTTGATCACGCGCCGTACGACGCTGCAGGAGCCCACCAACATCGCCGACAAACTCTTTCGGACGGCGAAGGGGCTCTTTGACGCCGTGGATCACCAAAGCCCCTATCGCCTTCTGGGCGTGGGCCTCTCAGATATCGCCCGCGCATCATCTGGCCTCGCAGGCGACCTCCTCGACCCGGACGGTGAGAAACGTGCGAAGGCAGAACTCGCCACCGACAAGATCCGCGAGCGATTTGGCACCGACGCGATTCTCAAAGGGCGGGCTCTCCGTTGAAGCTGCGGCGAGCGCTGGAGGGAGATGCCGAGGCCTGTGTAGATATCCTGCGCGCCTGGATTGAAGAAACGCCCTGGATGCCGTTGCTTCATAGCCGCGGTTCGATGTTGTCCTTCTGGCGCGACCGGCTCGCGAACGTAGAGGGCTATGTCTGCGAAAGCGACCGCATCACGGGCTTTGCGGTGCGCGACGGTAAGTACGTGACAGCCCTCTTTGTCGCTTCCGATGCCCGCCGCATGGGCATTGGATCACGGCTCCTCGAGGCGGTCGCCGACAAGCGTGACACGCACCTTTGGACGTTTCAGGCCAATGAAACAGCGCGTGCTTTTTATCGTGCGAACGGATTTCAGGAGTTGAGTCGTACCAGCGGTGACAATGAAGAAAAGCTCGCCGATGTCCTGCTTTTCAGGCCGAGAAGTGCATGACGCCGGAGCGGGTTGTTTTGGCTTACTCAGCTGCCAGCTGATGACCGAGCGGTCGACCAAGCGCCGTGATCTCTTCAATCACACCGGTGAGGAGGCTGCGGAAAGATGTAAAGTCGCTGCTTGGCGTTATCGTAGCCTCGTCCATGTATAAAGAACGATCGATCTCCACCTGCACCACGTGCTGACCCCGCGAGGGCCGTCCGTATTGCTGCGCGATATAGGCCCCCGCAAACGGGGCGTTGCGCGCGACGCGCAGGCCTGCACTCGTAAACGCCGCTTCAATACAATCCACGATATCTGACGCTGCTGCCGCACCAAACCTGTCGCCTAGAACCACATCCGCCCGGCGTGCTCCGCCCCGCGAGTTCTCGATCGCCTCATGTGGCATGGAGTGACAGTCGACGAGGATCGCCCGACCGAACGTCCCCCGTGCTTCGTCCATGAGCGCCTGAAGCTGGTCGTGATAGGGACGCCAATAATCCTCGATGCGCGCCTTGGCTTCATCGAGCGTGATCTTTCCGCGATATATGGGGCGCCCATTGGAGACGACCCTTGGCACAACACCAAGGCCAGACGCCACGCGCGGATTGTGGGCCGTCTTCTTGAGCTCTGCGATGAGTGCCGGATCAAGTTCATCTGAAGCGCGGTTTAAATCGACAAAGGCCCGCGGCGCACCCGCCATCAGCAACGGAGCACCAAAGCTCGGTGCGCGGTGCAATAACCTATCCACAAAGGCGTCTTCGGAGGACCGAATCGCGCGTTCATCAAGGACAGATTTCCGCAGGAACCACATTGGGTAGTCGCGCCCGGAATGCGGCGACGCAAAGACAACGCTTGTTGTCTGCGTATTGGGCCGTACCAGTGTAAAGGCGCTTTTGGGCACGCAATATCCTTCCCTCACGCCGAAAGACATAGCACGCCCGTTCCAACCCAAAACCCCTTGATACCGTGCCCGCGTCAATTTATACGCCGCATCCTGACGCGGGCGAGCTTTGGTTCGTTCGCAGGCGATAAACGGACGCGTAGCTCAGCGGTAGAGCACTTCGTTGACATCGAAGGGGTCACTGGTTCGATCCCAGTCGTGTCCACCATGAAACACCCGGGCTTCACCGCAGCCCGATGGAGAGGAGAGGACCATGAAGGTCAAAAACTCGCTGCGTTCGCTGAAGAACCGCCATCGCGACTGCCGCATCGTGCGTCGCAAAGGCCGGGTCTATGTGATCAACAAGACCCAGCGTCGCTTCAAAGCGCGCCAGGGCTAAGTCAGACATTCTGAGTTTTGAAATGGCGGCCCCCGGTTGGGCCGCCGTTTCTGTGTCTGGGATCTACGTTTCTATCCGCGGATCAACGCCGAAGCAGTGCGACGATCGACGTATCCGGTAACCGGGATACCCGCAGATTGCTGAAAGGCCCTGATCGCTCGACGCGTTCCTTCAGTGAAGCGACCGTCGACGCTACCTGGGTTGAACCCGAACTCCGCAAGCTGCCGCTCCGCCAAAAGCCGTAGCACTGGGTTATCAAGGACCTGCGCTTCTTCTGCCTGTGACCGTGCTATGTCTGACTGGCTTGGCCCGGGATTTGTCAAAGCCGCCAGCCGCGCCTCGGCATCTGCACGATAGACCCCTTCAGGAAATCGCCGCAGGAAGTCGCGATACGCGTCAGGCCGGTTGATGCGCTGTGCCTCAACCCACGCGATGCGTTCCCTACGCTCGCCCTCGTCCCGGCGATCCTGCTCGAAAGCCGCGAGTTGTGCGCGCGCCTTCTCGGCGTGGCGGCCGCGCGGATAGCGCTCCAAGTACGCTTTCAACCGCTCTTCGCCGCCCAGCGCGCCTGTCCGCTCCCAAAAGGCGTCGTCATCGCGGGCTATTTCACGCCGACGACGATCCGCCTGCGCCTCAAGGGCCACGACTTGATTTCCGGTTAAGAAACTCGTGGGCTCCAATTCGCTGCTAAGTTGCCAGGCAAGGATCGCGGCGCGCGTGCCCTGGCCGAAGATCCCGTCGATCCCTCGTGGATTAAACCCAATGTCACTCAGGTTCTGCTGCACACGCCGCCGGTCAGCCCGATCAAGGTT
>JBCCPQ010000232.1:0-4502 GCA_039024825.1 Pseudomonadota bacterium | reverse complement strand
GCCACGCATTTCAGCCACATGTGCGCCCAGCGGCATGACCATGTTGACCTCGCACCCAATCCCTTCGACGAGGCGCCGGATTTCGGCCAAATCGGAGGGCATGTTGAAGGTGCCGTACATCGGCCCGAGGATGTTCACCCGGGGCTTCTGTCCTTCCACACGCTTGGCTTCACGCGGGAGCTGGCCCCGCGTCATGCCAAATTCCGTGAAGATCCAGGTCATGGCGCGGTCCGCGCATTCCCACTGATCTTCGTCGATTGTCCGCGGCAGGAACCGCTGGATATTGGTACCCTGGGGCGTCACGCCTCCGCCGATCATCTCAGCGATGGACCCGGTGACAACAACCGCCGGCAAAGCAGGGTCCAAGGTCCCCCAGGCCCGCTTCATTGCACCCTCGGTGCCGTCGCGGCCAAGCTCTTCCTCGCCGAGGCCGGTGACCACGATGGGCAGCTCATGGGGTGGCAGGCCGTCGGTGTAATGCAGCACAGACGTCACTGGCAGGTTCTCGCAACCCACCGGACCGTCGACGACGCATTGCAGGCCCTTGACGGCACAGAATGCGTAGACAGCCCCCCAGTAGCCTCCGGCGCGGTCGTGGTCTTGCACTAACATGACGCACCTCCGCAGTTTTTGGAGGTCGCGTTAACACTCTCGCTTCGGCCAAATGGAGCGGTCCGGAGCCATACGGTTTCCATACGCTTTCCATACGGTTTCTGGCTCACGCGATTCCGGGCGAAATCGGCGAAGGCCCAAAGGTAAACTCTGCGCGCGGCGAGGGTCATACCATCTCCTCCGCCCTGGCATCCGCCGCCTTCTTGGCCAGCTTTCGCACCTGTTGTTCCCGGAAGTCGGGGCGCACATTGGGGGCCTTTTCCCAGACGCCCGCCGTGTCTCCGCCGCCCACACCCTCAAAGAACTCGCGCATGTGCTCCATGCGGTCCTTGTTCTCCATGGCTGCATTGATGACCGTGGCGAGCGACCCCGCACCAGCGGGCCCCATCAAGGGCCGCGCAGAAATCAGATTGGTGTAGTAAAGCCCTGGAATCGCGAGCTCTTTGGCCTTCTGGACCACCGGTGTCGTACCAATGGCAAGGTCCGGCCGATGCTCCACCATCGCTTCGCAATCGTCTTCCAGCGAGGCGCGGAATTTCACGCGAACGCCCTTGGATTCGAGCCACGCCGCGTCGTCGGCAGAGTACGGCGTCTTCGCGCAGGCGGAGCCGACATAGCGCACATCCGCACCGCTCTCGATCAATAGACGCGCCACCAAAAGCTCGGAGCCTTCATAACCGCTTAAGGTTATCCGTCCATTGATTGGCGTCGCCGAAAGGGCGGCTTTGATGGCTGGTAGGAAGGCGTTCTTTGCTGCATCCACAGCGGACGCAGGAAGCCCGAACGCATCACCTATGTTCGACAGCCATGCATCAGTACCGTCATAGCCCACGGGCGCCGACCCAACGATCGGTTTGCCTGCCGCTGTGAACTCGCGCATGGCCGCGGAGTAGAATGGATGGATCGCCGCCACGGCGCCGCAATCGAGGGCGGAGTACAGCTCGCGCCACTCGCGGCAGGGAACAGTCGGGCCAATTGTGAGGCCTAGCGGTGCCAGCATCGCCGAGATCATCATCGGATCAGCCGGGAACATCTCGCCAAGCAAAGCCACCGTCGGGCGGTCATCCTTGGCTTTCTCCGGCGCGGGCACCGGGCCGGCTTCGATCTCCTGACGGGCAAAGTTGAGCATCGCCCCTGCGAGTACGTCCTTCGCCTCAGCGTGGGTCGGAATGCCAAAGCCCGGCACATCAATGCCCACGATGCGCACGCCGTTGATTTCATTGGGCAACAGGCGAAGCGGCACACCAGAGGCGGTCGGAACGCAGAGGTTCGTGACCACGATAGCGTCGTACTTTTCGGGGTCCGCCATGGCGTAAACGCTGTCGCGGATGTCTTCGAAGAGCTTCCCCGTTACCAGCGTCTCAGAGTTGAAAGGCACATAGCCCACGGACCGACGCGCACCGTAGAAATGGCTGATGAAAGTAAGACCATAGACGCAGCAGGCAGAGCCGCTGAGAACCGTCGCGACCCGGCGCATCCGAAGCCCAACGCGGAGCGACCCAAAGGCCGGGCACATGCTTTGAGGCTTGTCGTGTGGCCCGGTCGGATAGTCGGCTGCGAGCTTGTCGAGAAGCTCCGCATTCCCGGCAGCCCGAGCTTGGGCCTCCATGGAATCTGCGGAGGAATGGCAGCCCACAGGCGCAAGCGGATCAGAACCGAGCACAGGCGCACCGCCCAGCACAGGAGCATCCTGCACCGCGTCCACCTTGGCATCCTCCGCCAGGTCATATTTGACCTCGAACCCCATTAGCTCCGCCGGTTTCCCTTCTTCTCGAGCGCGCGCTCGATTTCCTTCAATCCATCGAGATCAAGCATCGTCGTACATGACCTCCAGGCTCACTTGCGGCTTCATGTTTTTGCCGCGCATGTCTTCGTCTGTGGCTGGAACCAGCTCGATGCCGGCGCCGGTCTCCTTGCCGTCAAAGAGGTTCAGAAGGCCGTCCTGGCTCAGCGGTGCCGGGCGCACAGGGGGGGCCTCGGCCACGTTCATGCCCAGCTCCGCAAAGAGCGCGCCCCACTGGCTCTGGTTCGTCCCAACGATCTGATAATTCGCCGACTTCCGGCGAAGATCCTCGTCTTGCGGGATGCTCGCGAGGATCGGGATATCAACGCTTTCGGCAAACGCTTGCGCCTCGCCTGTGCCGTCATCCTTGTTGATGACAAGGCCCGCGACCCCCACGTTCCCGCCCAGCTTGCGGAAGTATTCCACCGCTGAGCAGACGTTGTTTGCCACGTAAAGTGACTGAAGGTCGTTCGACGCGACGAGGATCACCTTCTGGGCCATGTCCCGCGCAATCGGCAGGCCGAAGCCGCCGCAGACCACGTCACCGAGGAAGTCGAGAAGTACGTAGTCGAAGTCCCAATCGTGGAAGCCAAGTTTCTCCAGCGTCTCGAAGCCATGGATGATACCGCGCCCGCCGCAGCCGCGACCGACTTCGGGCCCGCCAAGCTCCATCGCGAAGACACCGCCGCGCTTGAAGCAGACGTCGCCCACGCCGACCTCCTCGCCCGCGAGCTTCTTGCGGGTGGAGGTTTCGATGATCGTCGGGCAGGCCTTGCCGCCAAACAGCAAAGACGTCGTATCCGACTTCGGGTCACACCCGATAAGAAGCACGCGCTTGCCCTGCTCTGCCATCATGTGGCTCAGGTTCGCGAGCGTGAAAGACTTGCCGATACCGCCCTTGCCGTAGATCGCGATGATCTGCGTTTTCTTGGTGGGCTCGCCCTCATTGATGATGTCGGCGAGGTCCTCATTGGCCTCGTCGCGCAGCCGTTGATCGAAGTCGCGCAGATTGGGCACGTCCTTCATGCGGTATCCCTCCAGTCCAGGATCATTTTCAGGCAGGCGGGATCGCTGAACGCGGTCCGGTAGGCCTCAGGGGCGTCCGTTGCGGCGGCGCGGTGGGTGACAAGGTCATCGAGGCGAAGCTTTCCGGCCTCCACGAGGTCGCGTACGGCGACCATGTCTGCGGCGTCCCATTCTGCGGCGATGCGCAGGCGCGCCTCTTTCATGAAGGCGGGCGGAAACGCGAAGGAAAGCGGCTCCGCGTAGAAACCAGCGAGGGTAATTTCGCCACCCTTGGACAACCGTCCGATCAGCGCATTTAGGAGGGCGGCGTTACCGGAGGCGTCGTAGATCGCCCGGTAGTCGCGGCGCTCGTCATGGTCGGGATGCGTGACCTCGTAGTCGGCATCGCAGCGCGCCGGATCGGTCTCCCACACCGTTGGTGCTGGAGCGCCCGCTGCGATCGTCAAGCGTGCGAGAAGACGACCGAGGGTCCCGTGACCAACGATGAGGTCGGGCAACGCTGCGTTCGGCGCGGCAAGCGCATGGCGCGCTGTTGCAGCAAGCGCGAGCAATGCACCTGCTTCCCCGTGGCCGGGATCAATGCGAGTCGCGCGCTCGGGCGACGTGACGATGTACTTCGAGGCGCCGCCGAAAAGGCCAAAGGCCTCCTCAAAGCAGTTTGCGCCCGGAACGAAAACGGTGTCGCCAGCCTTGAGATCACCAGCCCCGCTCACGACGGTGCCGCAGGACTCGTAGCCGGGCACCAGTGGAAAGCCTGAGCCGGGAAATGGTGGCATACCCCCGGAATAGAACAGTTTTTCCGTTCCTGTGGAGATGCCCGAATGCGTAATTTCAACAACGATATCGCTCGGAGCCGGGGCCTTGAGGGCCACGGTCTCAAGACCGAGCACTTGGGGCTCAGCCAGAAGGACGGCAGTGGTGTGCACCTAAGGCGCTCCCTGTTGTTGGCTCCTCCCTGTCTGAGACGGACTCGGACGGAGGGCATTCGCTACATGTGTCAGTTTAACCTGACACTATTAGATGTCAATCTGAGTGGACAAAAGAATCGTCAGGCTGGCTTGCGCGCCGTAACAACCGACGT
>JBCCPQ010000231.1:0-4521 GCA_039024825.1 Pseudomonadota bacterium | reverse complement strand
CGGCGGGTCGACAGCTACGACGATCCGATCCACCTCAGGCCGAATGTCGAAGGCCGCTTGCTCAAGCATATCCGTCGTCCACAGCGCCCCTTCGACATCTTCAAGAAGAATGCCGTCCAGCTCTTGGCGCCCCTTGCGAGTGTTGGCGTACTGCGTCCGGACATGCTCAAGAAAGGACGAGGCCAGGTAGGCCCGGTTGGCATCGGTCGGCGCCTGCGTCTGCACAGACGCAGCATCGTTCAAAAGGTCGCGCAGGAGATGCACGTTCCTTGGCGTAGTAGTGACCACAGCACGGGGATCCTCCCCAAGCCGAAGCGCAAACTGAAGGTTGCTCCACGCCTCGTTCGCGGGCCACTTGGCCAGTTCATCCGCCCACGCAGCATCGAATTGCGGCCCACGAAGGCCCTCTGCGTCGTGCGCAGAAAAGCACTTAGCTTCCGCTCCGTTCGGCCAGATCAACCGCCGTCGTGTCGCCTGCCATTCGGGCCTGCGGTCTGGCGGCGAACACGCCATGATCCCGCTTTCGCCGAAGACCATGACGTCTCGGGCCTGATCGTAGGTCTCAGCCACCAGCGCCACGCGCCGGGCCCTGCCCACGTCGTACGGGCGAGAGCCCTCGACCTGGCTCCGCACCCATTCTGCGCCGGCGCGCGTCTTGCCCGATCCCCGTCCGCCAAGGATGATCCAGTTGCGCCAAGCCCCTTCGGGCGCAAGCTGATGCTCATGAGCCCAAAACTCCCAGATGAAGGGCAAAGCCCGCACATCCTCGTCTTCAAGCCCCTTCAGAAACTGGGCCTGCACCGATCGCGGCGCGGAGCTGATCAAGGCGGCTCCCAAGCGCACGTCGCCGCTCTCGAAAGTCGATTGGCTCTTCAGAGCCGGGCACGCCGCCTTCGTCTCGGTGTCGTTGTGCATTCAGTTCGATCTCCGCTTCGCGAAGTTGCTTTGCCGCCGAAACCATGTCTCGCTTGAGACGTGGCAGCTCACCGACCGCCGAAAAGTCGCCCTTCCCGATGGCTGCAATGACCTGCTCGATTTCGTCGATCGCTCGGTTGAGCATCAGGCCGATATGGGCACGACGCTCTTGTCCCACGCCCTCCACATGGGGAGGGTCCCTCATAGCCATCCTGGCTCCACCTTTCAGAAACAGCAGGAAGGCTCGTTGCAGGGCACAAAAAAAGCGGCCCAAGGCGTTACCTTGACCGCTTGCCCACTTCTTCCAGCTTGATTGAAGGTGTACCCGAGACCGTGCGCCGAGTCAAGATTTCTCCGAACTGGAAATCGGACCCAACGCGCGGTGCGATTAACGAAACCCTAATCTTAACAGATGCTTACCGCTCAGCTACTCAGAGCCCGCCGCCTCCGAACGCTCCGCTTCGATGGCCCGCCAACGCGCGACATTCTCATTGTGCTCCGCCAGTGTGACCGCAAATGCGTGGCCCCCGGTCCCGTCTGCGACAAAGAAGATGTAGGGGGTGTCATCTGGATCAAGCGCGGCTCGGATACTCTCCGCCCCCGGATTTGCAATGGGCGTCGGTGGCAGCCCTTCGATCACATAGGTGTTCCAAGGCGTCTCCCGGCGCAGCTCTGATTGGCGCAGACCTCTGCCAAGCACGCCTTCGCCGCGGGTGATGCCATAGATCACGGTCGGGTCTGTCTGAAGCTTCATGCCTTGCTCCAGCCGGTTCACAAACACGGATGCCACTTGCCGCCGTTCATCGGCAACACCGGTTTCCTTCTCAATGATGGATGCCATGATCAGGGCCTCGGCCTCATTGGCGTATGGCAACCCGTCCTCTCGATTTGCCCAAGCCTCTGCGAGAACCTGTTCCTGCTCGCTGATCATTCGCGCGACCAGAGCGTCACGCCCGTCCCCGACCGACACCTCGTAGGAATTGGGCGCAAGCGCTCCCTCCGGCGGAATATCGGCCACGGCTCCACTCAGGATGTCGATGTCGCGCAGGGACGTCACGATCTGCCATGAGGTGGCACCCTCTGCCACGGCAATCCTGAACCGCGTATCCTGGTTGGCCTTGGCCTCGGTGTAGCTCGCGGGCGCATCCTCCTCAGCAGGCGCGAAATTGGCCTGCGCCTCGAATGAATTCGTCGCCGGATCCAGCTCACGCACCAGCACGGACAAGCGGTTGACCCCGACGCGGTAGATGACCTCCGTCCCACACGTGCTCGCCCCGGCGGTCGTGATCTGACCCAGGATCTCTTCCATCGAAGCCCCCGGTTCGATGAGGAAGGAACCCGCTTTCAGATCAGACGCCCGGTCTGTGTAATCCGCGGCCATGCGAAACAAGGCTCGGCTCGACACAGCCTCTTCCGCCGCCAGCTCCCGTGCCACCCGCCCCATGGAGGACCCCGAAGCGACCTGGTAGCAAATGGCCTGATCGAGCGGGCCAGCCGCGCGGTACTGCCCCTGTGCCCAGAGAACGACGCCCCCTGCGAGGAACAAAATCACCGCGAGAAGCGATAGCGTGTTCGATGCGAGATGCCGCCACATCGCCTTAGACCTTTCCGAAGATCACACTGGCATTGGTTCCCCCGAACCCGAACGAATTAGACAGAGCGTAGCTGATCTCACGCTCCCGCTTCGCATTCGGCGCGAGGTCAATCGCGGTCTCCACCGCCGGAGTGTCGAGGTTGATCGTCGGCGGAGCCACCTGATCACGGATCGCAAGGATCGAAAATATCGCCTCAATGGCACCGGCAGCGCCAAGGAGATGCCCGGTAGCTGACTTCGTAGATGACATCGTCACGGTAGAGGCCGCGTCGCCCACCATGCGCTCCACCGCGCCAAGCTCAATCGTGTCGGCCATGGTCGACGTGCCATGGGCATTGATATAGTCCAGATCACCCGGCTTTATTCCCGCCCGGGCAAGCGCAGCCTGCATAGACCGGCTTCCACCATCCCCATCAGCAGAAGGTGCTGTGATGTGGTGGGCATCGCCCGAGAGGCCATAGCCGCACACTTCTGCAACAATATTGGCACCACGGGCCTTGGCATGCTCGTACTCTTCGAGAACGACAATTCCCGCGCCCTCGCCCATGACAAAACCATCGCGGTCGGCATCATAAGGCCGCGACGCGCGCTGCGGATCGTCCGGTCTCTTTGTCGATAGCGCCTTGCAAGCGTTGAACCCGGCTATCCCGATCTCACAGATTGCGGCCTCGGATCCTCCAGCGACCATGACGTCGGCATCGTCGAAAGCGATGAGCCGCGCGGCGTCTCCAATCGCATGAGCTCCTGTGGAGCAAGCCGTGACAACAGCATGGTTGGGACCTTTGAAGCCGTACCGGATCGATACCTGCCCACTCACAAGATTTGTAAGCGCCCCGGGAATAAAGAAGGGCGAGACCCGCCGCGGTCCCCTCTCTTTGATGAGCACCGCCGTATCTGCGATGGAAGACAGGCCCCCAATGCCGGACCCGATCATGACGCCGGTCCGGTGCTGCTTTTCAGCCGTATCCGCGACCCACCCGGATTGCTCCACCGCCTGCTGCGCGGCCGCAATTCCAAACAGGATGAAGTCGTCAACCTTTCGGCGCTCCTTAGGCTCCATGTAAGCATCGGGATAGAAGGCATCTTCGCCCTCCAACGGCACTTCACACGCATACGTCGTCGCAAGATGAGAGGCATCGAACCGCGTTATCGTGCCCGCGCCGCTCTCACCTGCCAGGATCCGCTGCCAAGTGGCTTCCACGCCGTCTGCAAGGGGCGATACCATCCCAAGCCCGGTTACAACGACACGCCGCATGCCCATGCCTCCCACTGTTTCGCGCTCTTCTACAGAGCCTCCACGCCCCCCTCAAGCGGCAGGCTGCGCACAAGCGGCCGCTTGCACAAAAGAAAACGGCGCCCGAAGGCGCCGCTCTACCAGAACCGAAGCTCGATTACGCGTTTTCGTTGATAAAGCCCACGGCGTCGCCAAACGTCTGGATCGTTTCCGCCGCATCATCCGGGATTTCGATCCCGAACTCCTCTTCGAAAGCCATCACGAGCTCAACGGTATCGAGCGAGTCAGCGCCCAGATCGTCGATGAAGGACGCGTTGTCCGTGACCTTCTCCTCGTCCACACCAAGGTGCTCCACAACGATCTTTTTCACACGTGCTGAGACGTCGCTCATAGTCTGTTCCTCTAAGTCCGAGGGGCCACCAGCCCCGTTATTTCTTATCTCGCGCGGCCTGCCACGCTGCCAGCGCCAACGCTCCGTCGGTCTCGCCTGGCGGAAACTGCGCCGCCTATAGCACAGGCTTTCGGGATGGCAAATCATTTGTCCGGTCCGATTTCCGACCGCCATACACCGCGCTGCTTGACCCTCAGATGAGGCGCGCTCGGGCAATTTTCAACGCCTGAATGCTAAGGAATTCCGTACCTTCCGGCGTCAGAGCATCGCCATGCCACCATTGATATGCAGAACCGTACCCGTGATGTATCCCGCCTCATCAGAGGCCAGAAACGCCGTCGCAGCCGCAATTTCATCCGGCGTGCCCATGCGCCCCATGGGGATCTG
>JBCCPQ010000230.1:0-4551 GCA_039024825.1 Pseudomonadota bacterium | reverse complement strand
TGGCTTGGGTGTGCCTCGCCCGCCTCCCTTCTTCGCCTTCGGCTCTAACACTCGATGGCGCCGCTGCGCGGCGTCTGTGTGGTGAGATGCCCGCGGCAGCCTTCCGCGGGGAGTACTTTCGAACGACGGAAATGAAAGATCAGCTTTCCCAGGTTCGAAGGGCGGCTTCGTCTTCTGCTTTCGCAGCCACCCATTCCGCGCCCTGTTTGGTGATCTCCTTTTTCCAGAAAGGCGCACGGGATTTGAGGTAGTCCATGAGAAAATCAGCGGCCTCAAATGCGGCCTTTCGGTGCTTGGAAGCGGTGGCGACCATCATAATGGGTTCACGCGCTGCGAGAGCGCCGTAGCGGTGGAGAATGAGGACATCGTCGAGCCTCCAGCGCTGCTGCGCTTCTGTTGCGATTTTGGTGAGCGCCCTTTCCGTCATGCCTGGATACTGCTCGATCTCCAGCGTTGTCAGTTGGTTACCCAGATCTCGCGTCAAACCTGTAAAGCTGACAATGGCGCCAGATGTCGTCTGACGCGTCGTGAACTCGTTCAGCATTGCACCGGGGTCGAAAGGGGCCTTCTGCACGAGGATGTCCATCTTTAGCCCCCGGTCATGGGTGGGAAGAAGGCCACTTCCCGCGCTTCGCCAAGGGGCGCGTCAAAATCTGTGAGCTCCTGATCGTATGCCACGCGGAGTGCCGTCACATCGGCAAAAGCGGCAGCGTGGTGGGGGCTTCTCGCACGCAATTCTACGACCAACGCATGTGCGTCTTTTGCATCTGTTTCCACTATTTCGCGGCTTTCACCGATGCGCTCGCGAAGCCACGCGAAGTAAAGCACCTCGATCCTCATTTCGCGCCCTGCAAATGCGGGCGAGCCTTGGTGAAATAGTCAAAGCCGGTGATGAGGGTGAGTGCCGTAGCGAGCCAGAGTAGCGCTACGCCACCCCAGCGGAGCCAATCAATCAACGCCTCTCGCCAACGAAGACCAAGGACGTCCGGCTCGAGACCTCGGATTATCAGATCGTAGATCTCCTGATCCAAACCGACGATCCGCTCAAAAAGGCTGTGTTCGATGATACCCTTTGCCAGAAGAACAGTGATCGCCACCATTTGGATCGTAGTCTTCCATTTGGCGAGCTGAGTGACTTTGAGTGTGCCCGCTGTGTCCCCTAGAAACTCCCTCAAACCACTCACGAAGACCTCGCGAAAGACGATCAGAGCAGCAGGTAGCAGGATTAGCCACACAGGCTGCCAGACTGCCGCCAGTGTCAGAAGCGCCGTTAGTACAATCGCTTTATCCGCGATCGGATCGAGCATAGCGCCGAGCTTTGTTTCCTGCTTCCAGGCGCGCGCAAGCTGGCCGTCGACATAGTCCGTGACAGATGCCCCCAGGAAAAGACTGATCGCTGTCCAATCCGCGAGGGGGCGCGGCAGCACGAGAAACGCCACCACGATCCCTGGGGCAGCAAAGAGCCGTAAGATCGTCAGAAGGTTTGGCAGGTTTAAGTGCATGTCATGGGTTTTGCGTCATTTTGGCCAGAAATCCAGAGCCAAGACCACGTTTTGTGTCTTCCTCACCGCTCGTGAAAAAAGCCGTAGATCTTTTCCGCAAGGGCTTCGCTCACCCCGTCCACTGCCTTCAGGTCCGCAAGATTGGCGCGGCTTACAGCCTTGGCAGAACCGAAATGTGTGAGGAGGGCGCGTTTTCGACCGGGGCCTACGCCCGGAATGTCATCCAGAGGATTCTTCGACATGGCTTTTGCCCGTTTGGCCCGGTGAGTGCCAATGGCAAAGCGGTGGGCCTCGTCCCGCATCCGCTGAATGAAGTAGAGGACCGGATCATTGTGGCGGAGCGCTTTGACGCCGCGCCCCATGCGGTGGAATTCCTCCTTACCGAGGTCGCGGTCGACGCCTTTGGCAACGCCCACCATGGTGATGTCGGCAACACCGAGCTCTGTCATGATCTCGTGCACGGCGCTCACCTGTCCCTGCCCGCCATCGATCAACAAAAGGTCCGGCCAAACGTCCGTCTCCCTGTCCGGATCTTCTTTCAGAAGCCGCTTGAAGCGCCGTGAAAGCACTTCTTTCATCATGCCAAAGTCATCGCCGGGGGTGAGCTCCTCCCCCTTGATGTTGAACTTCCGATATTGGGATTTCAGAAATCCTTCGGGTCCAGCGACGATCATGCCGCCCACGGCATTGGTGCCCTGAATATGAGAGTTGTCGAAGACCTCGATCCGCTTCGGCGGATCGTCCATGTCAAAGGCCTCTGCGATACCCTTGAGGAGCTTCATCTGCGTTGCGCTCTCAGACATCTTGCGGGCGAGGCTTTCGCGCGCATTTCGGGATGCACCGGCGATCAGTTCGGCCTTTTCGCCACGTTGGGGAATGACGATGTCGACCTTTCGGCCCGCCTTTTCACCCAGCGCGTCACTCACGAGTTCGCGGTCTTCGACATCATGGCTCAAGATCACTTGCCGGGGCGGTTCACGGTCGCTGTAAAACTGACCAAGAAAGGCCTGCATGATCTCTGCTTCGCTGTTTGAGCCAGTGACACGTGGGTAGTAGTCGCGGTTTCCCCAGTTCTGGTTTGCTCGGATGAAGAACACCTGCACGCAAGCTTGACCGCCTTCGACATGTAGCGCGATGACGTCGCCTTCTTTCACGCCCTGCGGATTAATGCCCTGCGCAGATTGCACTTGGGTGAGCGCGCGGATCCGGTCGCGGAGGGCGGCAGCGCGTTCGAACTCCATAGCTTCTGAGGCCGCTTCCATCTGTTCAGCAAGCTGCTGCTGGACTTTCGTTGTCTTACCCTGGAGGAAATCGTCCGCTTCACGAACGAGCTTGGCGTACTCGTCGGGGCTTATCTTACCGCCGCAGGGACCTGCGCATCGCTTCATGTGGTAGTTCAGGCAGGGCCGGTTGCCGGCCTCAACCTCACGGTCCGTACAGGTTCGCAAGAGGAAGACCTTCTGCAGCGTATTGAGCGTGCGATTCACGGCCCCTGCGCTCGCGAATGGGCCGTAGTACCGGCCCTTCCGCGTCTTGGCACCGCGATGCTTTTCAAGCCGCGGAAAGTCATGTTCGGAGCTTATGAAAATGTAGGGGAAGGATTTGTCGTCCCTCAGCAGAACGTTGTACTTTGGCTTTAGCTGTTTGATCAGGTTTTGCTCGAGGAGCAGCGCCTCCGTTTCCGTCCGCGTGGTCAGGAACATCATGGAGGCCGTCTCTGCGATCACACGGTATATATGCGGCGCATGGGCCTGTCCGCGGGCATAGTTCGAGACCCGGTTTTTCAGGTTCTTTGCTTTGCCAACATAGAGAACGCGAGACTGCGAATCGAGCATCCGGTAGACACCAGGAGAGCCATCGAGGGTCTTCAGATACCGCGCAATGACCGCCTGTCCTACTTCCGTGACACCTTCGCTGTTAGGCTCTGTTGACATGACAAGCGATTCTCGAATTGGCTGCTATAGAGGGCGTGTAGGTGCAACGTTAATCATATCCACGGAAACTGGGGATAACTCGCCGGATAACCTTGCCGCGACATGGATTTCTCGTTGTTTTGAGGCGGCTTGGTTGATCTGCTTAAATCTTAGGCACCTTTTTATACGTCTGATTTCATTGAGTATTTTTATTGTCACATGACAATCCCTTGGAATCTTTACCTTTTTGTAACCACTTGGTGACGGCGTTGTGACGGAGTGCACAAGTATACGTTGAAACGTCATTCCAGCCCGAGAACGTCCGGTGTTTGCCATGCCAGATGCTGCCCGCCGTCAACACACAAAAGCTGCCCGGTTACTGCGGGAGCATCCAGGAAGTAGCCCAGCGCGGCGGTGATGTCAGCAGGGTGCGCCCCTCGTTCCAGAGTGGTTGCGGCGCGTTGCCGGGCAAAGTGCTCTGCGCTTTGTCGGTGGCCCTGCAAGGTAGGACCGGGACCGATCGCATTGACACGGATACTTGGCGCAAGCGCCTGCGCGGCAGTCTGCGTAAAGGCCCAAAGGCCCATTTTAGCGATCGTGTAGCTCATGAACTCGGGCGTCAGCTTGCGTACGCGCTGGTCAATCATGTTCACCACGAGCGCGGAGGCGAGCGGCTCTCCATCGTTGGCGGCTTTAAGGCCCTGAGCGGCTAAGGCTTGGGTCAGCACGAAAGGCGCGCGCAGGTTAGATTCCACATGCCGGTCCCAGCTTTCGCGAGTGGCCGTCTCAATGCTGTCATACTCAAAGATCGACGCATTATTGACGAGACAGGTTATGGGGCCGCCTAGGGCCGCCGCAGCTTGGGGAAGGAGGGCCTCAACCTCACCTTCAATCAGCAGGTCGGCTTGAAGAGGAACGCCTCGCTGACCGTGAGCCTCAATCTCCGCAATCGTCTCCTGCGCACCGTCCGCCGACGTTGCGTAGTGCACACCGACATCGAAACCGCGGGAGGCCAAGTAAACCGCCATGGCGCGTCCGAGCCGTGCCCCTGCCCCGGTCACCAGCGCCCGCATCAGCGCAGCACCACAATGATGTAGATGACATAGCAGATGGCGAAGGCCGCCCCCCAAGCACGG
>JBCCPQ010000229.1:0-4599 GCA_039024825.1 Pseudomonadota bacterium | reverse complement strand
GTGCGGCGTGCGAAATTCCCGAGGACCTGTATATACAGGTGGGCGCCAGGTAACAGGACCAGGATCCTGACAGAGCCAGCTCCCTCGGAGTTGCTTAAGGCCACCGGAATTTAGCCGTCACGAGAAGGGCAGAACCCGCCACGGGTGACATAGGCAGCTGCGCCATGTCCGGCAAGGGCCGGTTGGCTGCCTAATCTGTGCGCGCTCGGGGCCCCGAAAGCCCGCCCACGTCGTCCGCTTCGTGAAAGCGTACTGGGCAAGTGGGAAACGGGCTTGAATGACCTTACGTCACTTTGTCATTCACGCACGCGTCACTTTTGAATAAGGTAACTGAATATGAGTGCAACTCTGGCCCATGAACTTGAGACCCTTGGGGAAACCTCCCCGAGCGGCTACGCCGTGGGACTTCACGTCCGGTTCACGTCGCCCAGCTACCTTTTCCAGACGTATCCCCCTGCGTGGAATGAATTCTACAGCTCCCAAGGCCTCGTGATGCGCGACCCTACTGTCACCTGGGGCTTTGCAAACGAAGGGGCAGTAAGGTGGTCTGCTTTGGCGGGCGACGATACGGCGGGCGTCCTTTCGCGGGCGGCTGAGCACGGCCTGATTTACGGGGTGGCAGGCTCGGTACTGAGCGGGGGCTCCCGGACCATTGCAGGATTTGCGCGCGCTGACCGCGAGTTTACCGATGATGAGATGTCCGTTTTGATGTCGGCCGTGACGAAGATGCACGACCTCACTGCAGATGAGCAAAGCGTTTCCCGCGAGGACCGAGCAACGATTCAAGCGCATTCGATCACTGTCTGATCCTCGCAACAGCCGCATCGAGGTTGCATTTGTTCACAATTCGTTCACATTGAGACCATGAACGATGTGCGAACGCCCTCTCTCTTGACCCAGCGACCTGTTCGGAGCGAAGCCATGGAACTTCGCCCAGGGCAATTGCTCGCGCGCGGCGTCTGTCGTCATCTGCTTAGCTATGACTTCGTCACGGTCGAAGAGCTCACGCCGACCCAGGGCTTACGCGTTGATGTGATGGCTCTTGGACCAAAAGGCGAAGTCTGGATTGTGGAGTGCAAATCAAGCCGCGCGGATTTCCAGTCTGACCGCAAGTGGGAGGGCTACCTAGAGTGGTGTGATCGCTATTTCTGGGCCGTTGACGCGGATTTTCCGTCGGAGCTATTGCCGCCAGATACCGGTCTTATCATCGCAGACGCCTATGACGCCGAGATCGTGCGTATGGGGCCTGAGGACAAGCTTGCTCCAGCACGGCGCAAAGTCATGGTGCAGAAATTCGCCCGCCATGCCGCGTTGCGCCACCACGCGGCGCGTGACCCTGATCTGGCGCTTGTTTGGGGGTAGGGGCTGTGGCGCAGGCGGGCGACACTCCGCGGGTTTGCCAAACGGAGCGTGAAGAACGCCGCTAGCGCTTTCCGGCTTCCGCGGCTTTCGCGGCGGCAACGATCTCTTCAGCGATTTCGCGTGCCTCGTCCGGCTCGAAATCCATGGGGATCTCCACTTTTCCGGCCTCAATGAAGAGCCGCACCATACCGTGGTCCGTGGGCCCGATCTGCAGATTTGCCTCGATATCGCGTTCGGTGTTGATGCCCATTGGCCTCTCCTTTTGGCGCGCGCTGGTGTAGCGCAGCCGCCGAACCCGCCGCAACCCCTGAGCGCTCCAAGAGGCTTGCAACGATCCCCGCCGCTGGATATGTGAAGCCGCGTGCCGCCTTAGCTCAGTTGGTTAGAGCGCCTGATTGTGGATCAGGAGGTCCCCCGTTCGAGCCGGGGAGGTGGTACCACCCTTACTCCCCAGCTTCGATGTACTCACCCAGTTGGACTGCGCCGAGGAGTTCTGTGCCCGAAGCATTGAAGATGAGAAGGTTCTGGCTTTCGGTCACAACAAGAATGTTCGACGGCGTCTGGGTAACAGCAAGGGCGCGCGTCCCCTCGGGCAAGGCGATCTGTGCGGGCACGACGACGCCGGTGGGTGCCTCACCGAGGCGGATGACAAGCAGGGCAACGATGGATAGAACGCCCGCGATCATCACAACGGTCAGCACCGTCACCAGGCGGCGCAGGAAGACGAGGTTCTTCGCTTCCTCCGCGTTTACGCCGTCAGCTCTGTAGGGGTCATCGGACATGGCGTCGTCGCCGCTTGCTTTCCAGATCGGGCCAAACCCGCCCGCACGCCTTGATAAGGCGTTGGCGCGCGATGTGCCAGAGGAAGCGGCGCTGTCTCGGTCGCGTCTCGTCCGCTTGATCGCGGAAGGCGCGGTTTCGGTAGATGGGACGCGAGCTTTGGATGCGAAAGCGAAGGTAGCAGAGGGCGCCGTCGTCACCATAGCAGTCCCAGAGGCCACGCCGCTTGATGTCGAGGCCGAAGCCATCCCTTTGGATGTCGTTTATGAGGACGAGTTTCTCATCATCGTGAACAAGCCCGTGGGAATGGCTGTTCATCCCGCGCCGGGCACGCCCTCCGGCACCCTCGTGAATGCGCTCTTGTCCCATGCCAGCGGCAGCCTGAGCGGAATTGGAGGCGTCCAGCGGCCCGGGATCGTGCACCGGATCGACAAAAACACGTCCGGCCTTTTGGTGGTCGCCAAGACGGACGCCGCTCACCACGGCCTTGCCGCGCAATTCGAGGCGCATTCTGCGGAGCGGCGCTACCTTGCCCTGTGTTACGGCGTCCCGGATGCCGCCGATCCGCGCTTGCGGGGCCTGAAAGGGGTGAGCTTTGAGCCGGGTGGTGTCATGAAGATCACGTCTGGACTGTCGCGGCACAAAACGGATCGCCAGAAGCAGGCGGTGTGTTTCGACGGGCAAGGCCGCCATGCGGTGACGAGAGCCAGGGTTCTGGAGAGTTTTGGATCCCCCCGCGCGCTTGCTCTTTTGCGGTGCCAACTTGAGACCGGGCGGACGCACCAGATCCGGGTGCACCTTGCCCATGCAGGACATGGCCTTGTCGGCGACCCGGTTTATGGGGGGCCTCGTAAACTGAAGGCGGGAGCCTTTAGCGCAGAGGCAGCAGACGCCCTGAAAGCCTTTCCACGACAGGCGCTTCACGCCGCGGTTCTGGGTGTCGAACACCCGGTGACGGGGGAACATCTGCGCTTTGAAGCGCCCCTTCCGGCGGATATGGCAGATCTTTTGTCTCTCTTGTAACGCACAGCACGCTTGCGTGAGGGCCCTGTCGCCGCGCCAGCGCACAGATTAAATCCACTTTTAACAGCGCGGCGCCTTGTACGTTGAGATGTCACGCACCATCTATGTTAAAAGCTGTCACATTAGGCGGCTGACCGACCGGAGGACAGAGACATGGCCAATTATGCAAACCTTCCCGCCCCCACCCCCGAAGGCGGCCTAAACCGCTATCTGCAGGAAATTCGCAAGTTCCCGATGCTGGAGCCTGAAGAAGAGTACATGCTTGCCAAGGCCTGGGTGGAGCAGGAAGACACGCGCGCGGCGCACAAGATGGTCACGTCCCACCTGCGCCTCGCCGCGAAGATCGCCATGGGCTATCGCGGCTACGGGCTGCCGCAGGCGGAAGTGATTTCCGAGGCCAATGTGGGCCTCATGCAGGCGGTGAAGCGGTTTGACCCCGAGAAAGGATTTCGCCTTGCCACCTACGCCATGTGGTGGATCCGGGCGTCGATTCAGGAGTACATCCTGCGCTCTTGGTCGCTTGTGAAGCTCGGCACCACGTCGGCGCAGAAGAAGCTGTTCTTCAACCTCCGCAAGGCGAAGGCGCGCATCGGCGCGTTGGAGGAGGGCGACCTGCGTCCGGAAAATGTTGCCCGTATCGCCAATGACCTCGGCGTGACCGAGGCTGAAGTGATCTCCATGAACCGTCGTTTGTCCGGCGGGGATGCATCGCTAAACGCGACCATCGGTTCCGAAGATGATGGCACGGCCCAGTGGCAGGATTGGCTTGAAGACGAAGACGCGGATCAGGCTGGCGACTATGCCGAGCGTGACGAGATGACCGCCCGCCGCGAGCTTTTGGCAGAGGCCATGGACGTACTCAATGAGCGCGAGCGGGACATCCTAGAGCAGCGTCGCCTCTCCGAAGAGACCGTGACGCTGGAAGATCTGAGTGGGCAATACGACGTGAGCCGTGAGCGCATCCGCCAGATTGAGGTGCGTGCTTTCGAAAAACTGCAGAAGCGCATGCGGGACCTCGCGCGGCAGAAAGGCATGTTGAGCGCGTGATGCTTGGGGACGCGCCCGCCCGCCTCCCCCTCACGCGATGCGTTCGGCCATCGGTGGCGCGCTGCGCGCGATGCCTTCGGCGGAAGTACACAGCACAAAGAAGATAGTGATGAAGGGGGCTTTCGGGCCTCCTTTTTCTTTGGCACGGTTCGAAGGGGAGGATTGATCGATGGCACATCTGCGGTGGGGCATACTTGGGGCGGCGAAGTTTGCGCGGGAGCATATGGGGCCTGCGATACATCTGGCGCAGGGGGCAGAGCTTGCGGCGGTGGCGTCTCGCAGCGCGGATAAGGCCGCGTCGTTCCAGAAGATGGCGCCTGGTTGCCGTGCGGTGGAAAGCTACGAGGCGCTGTTGGCCGATGACGGCATAGATGGGGTCTATATCCC
>JBCCPQ010000228.1:0-4606 GCA_039024825.1 Pseudomonadota bacterium | reverse complement strand
GTCTGCGCTGAAATGCGCTTGTCGCCCACCGTGCCGATGGCCTGACCGCCGCCGCCGAAAGAGCCCGCGGAAAAGCCAATGAGGCCGAGAAACAGCAGGCCCATGATGATCCACGTGCCGACGCCGCGTGCCTTGTTGCCCGATTTGGCCATACTGCTGAGCCTCCCTGTCTGGTTGTCGCGTTTAGCGCCCTGCCTGCGGGGCGACAAGCGGTCGGGTGCGCATTGCGCCCCTTTGCTTAGGGCTCGAAGCCCTCGAGGCGGTCAAAGAGCTGCGAGATGCCTGTCTTGTCGATGTTGGCGAAGGCAATCCTGAGGTCGCGCTCGCCCGAGCCGGGCATGTCGAACATTGTCCCGGGCAGGCAAAGGATTCCTGCCTTCTGCACCAATTTCTGCGCGAACAGGTCCGATCGCATGGCGTGCGGGAAGCGGACATAGGCAAAATAGGCGCCCGCGCCCAGAAGCTCCCATCCGCGCGCGGCGAGGCGCGGAAATTCCGCTTCGATGGCGGCACGGCGTGCGAGGATCTCATCGCGTTCTCCGGCAAGCCACTGACCAAGGTTCTGCATGCCCCACAGCGCCGCGCGTTGGCCAAGTTGCGACGGGCACACGGAGACAGTGTCGAGAAACTTCTCCACCTCTGCCATCCGCGCCACGGACGTAATGATTGCCCCTGTGCGGTGACCTGTGAGTCGATAGGCTTTGGAGAATGAGTAGAGATGAATGAACGTGTCGGCCCACTCCGTGCGTTCAAAAAGCGAGTGAGGCGCGCCCGGCGAAGAGTAGAAATCGCGGTAGGTCTCATCCAGGATCAGCGCGATGCCACGCTCTTTGCAGAGATCGTAGAAAGCCCCGAGTGTCGTGTCAGGATACTCCGCCCCCGTCGGGTTGTTTGGGCTGACCAACGCGATGGCCCGCGTCCGGTCGGTAATGAGGGCGGCTGCATCAGCTGCGTTTGGGACAAGGCCCGGGCCGCAGGGCAGGGGCACCGTGCGCACGCCTGCCATGTCGAGCCACATGCGATGGTTAAAATAGTAGGGCACCGGCAGGATCACCTCGTCGCCCTCGGCGCAGAGCGTTGAGATCGCCGCTGAAAACGCCTGGTTACATCCGGAGGTGATGGCCACGTTGTCTGCCGTGACCGTCCCGCCGTAGGAGGCCGACCACTGCGCGGCGAGTTCCGCTCGCAGGCCCGGAAGGCCAAGAACAGGGCCGTAGAGATGCGTTGCAGTGTCGTCCAGCGCCGCTGCCATGGCGCGGCGAAGATCCGGATGCGGCGGTTCCACAGGCGCGGCCTGACTCACATTGATCAGCGGACGCTCTGAAAAATCGAGCCCATCGAGCCAGCGACGCGCCTCCATGACAGGCGGCGGAAAGGTGGCCTCTGTTCGCGTAAGCAGACGTGGCATCAATCGCGGCCGCGATAGGGCTCTACATACTGGAGCGCCATGTCCCACGGGAAGAAAATCCACGTGTCCTGACTGACGCCCGTGATGAAGGTGTCGACCATGGGTTCGCCAGCGGGTTTTGCGTAGACCGTTGCGTAGTGTGCCTTGGGGTAATGCTCGCGGCAAAGCTCCAGCGTTTTGCCGCTATCTACGAGATCGTCGATGATGAGGACGCCGTGGCCGTCTGTGCCCATGATGTCTGCAGACGGTGCCTTAAGGACCTGCGCTGCCGACTGCTGCTGATTGTCGTAGCTTTTGACGCTGATCGTATCGACGACCCGCACGCCGAGTTCGCGGGCAATGATCATAGCCGGGGCCATGCCGCCGCGCGTGATGGCGACGATGGCTGTCCAGCCGCCGTCCTCCGGGCCGCGCCCGTCAAGGCGCCAGGCCAGCGCGCGGCTGTCGCGGTGGATTTGGTCCCAGCTCACGTGGAAGCCTTTTTCGTGCGGCAGACGGTCGTTCATGTCATCCCTCCTTCTCGAGCGGCTTCATCCCCACGATGTGGAAGCCCGCGTCCACGTGCAAGACTTCACCCGTGACGGCGCTGCCGAGGTCGGAGAGGAGGTAAAGAGCGGACCGGCCCACCTCGTCCTGGGTGACCGTGCGGCGGAGCGGTGCGCTCGATTCATTGTAGTTCATAATGGCGCGGAAATCGCCGATCCCGGAGGCTGCGAGCGTTTTGATCGTGCCTGCACTGATTGCGTTGACGCGCACGCCCTTGGGGCCAAGGTCTGCTGCAAGGTACATGACAGACGCCTCCAGCGCCGCTTTAGCCACGCCCATGACATTGTAGTTTGGCATCCACTTTTCGGCCCCATAGTAACTTAGCGTGAGGGCAGACGCGCCCGCATTCAGCAGAGGCTCTGCGGCCTGCATCACTGCCGTAAAGGAGTAGACGCTCACATCCATCGTCATCGCGAAGTTGTCGCGCGTTGTATCGAGATAGCGACCCCGAAGCTCTGATTTGTCTGAGAAGCCAATGGCATGGACGATGAAGTCCATGTTTCCCCAAGTGTCTTTTACCTGGGCCATTGCAGCGTCGATGGAGGCGCGGTCACCCACATCGCATTCCATGACAAGTGGGGAGCCTAGCTGTTCTGCGAGCGGTCGCACGCGCTTTTCCATGGCGGCACCATGATAGCTGAGTGCGATGTCCGCGCCCGCGCCCTTCAACGCCTGTGCGATCCCCCACGCGATGGATTTGTCATTGGCCAGCCCCATGATGAGCCCGCGTTTGCCCGCCATGATCTCCATTGACATTCTCCGTTCTGCACACAGCTTTGCGCTCGTTTAAGAGAAAGCCGGGAGCGCGACAAGAAGATGGACAGGGGTGGCATATTTGCGGGTGATGACCCGTTCGAAATCACGCGGCGCTGGTTGGAAGAGGCCACGCAAAGTGAGCTGAATGATCCCAACGCCATGCAGCTTGCCACAGTGGACGCAGAGGGGCGTCCGAATGTGCGAACGGTCCTGCTCAAGGGCATCGAGCCCGACGCTTTTGTCTTCTACACGAACTACGAAAGCGCCAAGGGGCAGGAGATCGCGGCCACGGGGTTTGCGGCCTTCGTGCTTCATTGGAAGAGTCTTGGGCGTCAGGTCCGCGTGCGTGGCCACGTAGAGCGTGAAGATGGCGCTGTGGCGGATGCCTACTACAAGTCACGAGCCCTGGGCTCCCGGATCGGCGCGCATGCGTCCGATCAGTCCCGACCACTGGCCGCGAGAGAGATCCTGGAGCAGCGCGTTGCGCAACTTGAGGTTGATCTTGGCAACGATCCGGATCGCCCTACCTTCTGGGGTGGCTTTAGAGTTCGTCCTTTCGAGATGGAGTTCTGGGCCGACGGTGAGTACCGCCTCCATGACCGCTTCAAGTGGTTGCCTAAAAAAGGGGCGAAAAAGTGGGATGTTCAGCGCCTGTTCCCCTGAAATTCACGTGACGTGAACGGAAGGCTGACTAAAGGGCAGGTATTTACTTCTTGATCTAGATTAATGCGAGGTGCCATATGTTGCTGGGACAACAAAAGACCGCCGCGAGGGTCGGGTGAGACATGTTAATGAGACAACCACGGGAAGACGAGAATGCACCGCGCCTTGTGAACGGCGTGGTGAAGTGGTTCGATCCCAGTAAAGGCTTTGGTTTTATTGTGGGAGAAGAGGGTGGCCGGGACATCCTGCTTCACGCAAATGTACTGCGCAACTATGGGCAGAGCTCCGTCGCTGACGGGGTGAAGATCGAGGTTAACGTGCAGGACACCGCACGGGGTGTTCAGGCCGTCGAAGTGCTCTCGATTGAACGTCCGACTGTTAGCGGTACCCCAATGCTGGCAGATATAAGCGAACTTTCGCCGAGCGACATCGCCGCGCTGCCCACTCAACCAGCGCGTGTGAAGTGGTTCGACAAGAGCAAGGGTTTCGGGTTTGCCAATGTCTTCGGAAGCGACGAAGATGTGTTCATTCACATCGAAGTGCTGCGCAATTCCGGCCTCGCCGATCTGCAGCCTGGGGAGGCGATATGTTTGCGGGCGCTCGACGGAAAGCGCGGGTTGATGGCGGCGGCTATCCAAAGTTGGGAATCTGTGCTGCTCTCCTGAGCTGTGCCCTCACGGGCGCTGCGGCGGCCTGTTCAGTCGACACGGTGACAATCTATGGAAGCGACGTAAAAGCCCGCTTCTCTGTCGCCATTGCCGATACCCCCGAAACGCGCAACCGCGGTCTCATGTTCGTTGAAGAGATGTCCATGGGATCTGGGATGCTCTTTGTCTACGAAGGTCCCCGTTTTGCGTCGTTCTGGATGCGGAACACGCTTATCCCCCTCGACATGCTTTTTGCTGGGCCTGACGGTACGGTGACCCGCGTGCACGTGAACGCGGTACCGCTGGACGAGACCCCGATCCCCGGCGGCGAAAACGTTCAATTCGTGCTTGAGATCAACGGCGGGCTCGCAGCCCGCCTCGGGATCACCGAGGGCGATGTGCTCCAGCATCCTTCGATCCCGCAAGAGAGCGCGGCACGGCCCTGCAATTAGACGCGAATGGGCTTTCCAAAGCCGGAACAAATGCCTAAGACGCGCCCACGGTCGGGGTGTGGCGCAGCCTGGTAGCGCACCTGTTTTGGGTACAGGGGGTCGTGAGTTCGAATCTCGCCGCCCCGACCAACTTT
>JBCCPQ010000227.1:0-4616 GCA_039024825.1 Pseudomonadota bacterium | reverse complement strand
TGGCGGGTTCTGCCCTTCTCGTGACGGCTAAATTCCGGTGGCCTTAAGCAACTCCGAGGGAGCTGGCTCTGTCAGGATCCTGGTCCTGTTACCTGGCGCCCACCTGTATATACAGGTCCTCGGGAATTTCGCACGCCGCACGGCTGCGATTGCGGGCCCGCCACACTAGCCCCGCTCTGTCATCCAGGCACCGGCCCGCGTCAACCAGTCCCGCGCGGGGCCATCCGCGTGGCAGGCGTCGTGCAGAAACGCGTGGTCCTCGCCGTCTACCTCGTGGAAGGTCACGTCCCTCTCCGCCAAGTGATCAAAGAGCGCTGCGGCATCGTCATGCAGCGGATCAAGCGAAGCCGCGAGGATAAGCACCGGCGCCCCGGTGGAGGGAACTCGGCTCTGGATGTCGTCGCCGGTCGCCACGAGGTGGTCATACATCTTTCGGATCGCTGCGGCGTTGAGGGACGGGCTGGCAGGACCGTAGCGGTCAATGGACGGCGAATCTGTGACTCCGAAGGCGGGGTAAAACGCGAGGACGCCCGCCGCCCGTTTATCGTCTGCTGCGGCCCAAAGCGCCGTGGCCGCCCCAGCGCTATCCCCGGCCGTGAACGCGCGACCTTCCAGGGTTGCCAGCGCCTCGAACCTTGCAAGCGCACTGTCCGGCTGAGCTGGCCAAGGGTTTTCCGGGGCAAGCGGATAAGGGGCCGAGATCACCCGCCTTCGCGTGAGTTTGGCCAGCCATGCACAAAGACCTCTGTGGGTCTCCGGGCTACCAACCATCCATCCGCCTCCATGAAAATAGAGGACAGGCTCCGGCAGTGAATCGGAAGGCAGAAAGGAAAGGCAACCGTGGAGGCCGGGCCGCGTTTCTTCTTCGACCCGCACATCCTCGGGCACAAAGGCGGCGAGAGGCAAGCGCTCAGCATCATAGGCGGCACGAAGTTCGACCGGGTCCCCCGTGGCCCAGTCGCCCACATCCATCAGGCGCCAGCCCTCTTTTCGAATGCCTCAGGCCGGGCCTCGCGGGCCATATGGTCAAGCACCGCATTCACAAAGCGTGTCTCTTTCACCTCGGGCGAAAAGGCCGTGGCAATATCCATGAACTCCACGATGACCACTTTGGGCGGCGTATCCGCCTCGATCATCTCGGCCCCTGCCGCTCGAAACAGCGCTCGCAGCGTCGGGTCGATCCGACCGATGGGCCATTTCGCAACAAGCGCCCGGTCGGTCATCTGATCAATCTTTGCCTGCTCATTGACAGCCCGGTCGACAAGGGCGCGAAACAGGTCGACATCGCCCTCCTGCATCTCGCCCTCGTCATAGATGGCGCCAAAGCGGTGATCTTCGAACTCTCTCTCGACGGAATCTGCGGACTGGCCCGACGCCTCCATCTGAAAGAGCGCCTGCACGGCATAAAGGCGGGCAGCGCTTTTCATTTTGCGCTTCTGATTGTTGGAGACGGTCATGCGATCCGCGTGGCGTCGGAGGGCTTGAAGCCGATGTCGCCCTTCGGGCCGCCCCACTTGCGTTGCAGCGCCAGAAGGTGAAGCGCGGCTTCCGCTGCCGCCCCCGCTGTATTGAGGCGGTTCACATCGGCGCGCTCTTCTGCCTGCTCCATGTTTTCGACTGTGATGATCCCATTGCCGATGCACAGGCCCTGAAGGCCAAGGAGCATGATGCCGTTGGAGGATTGCTCCACCACCACATCATAATGGGACGTCCGACCCCGGATCACGCAGCCCAGCGCAACGTAGCAATCGAAATTCGACATGCGGTGCGCCATGGCGATTGCCGTAGGTACTTCGAGCGAGCCGGGAACCTCAACCGTGTCGAGACCTGCACCCACCTTCGCAAAGATCGCGTCCACGGCAGCAACCTGCTGTTCCGCGATCTTGGTGTAGTAAGGCGCGATGACGATGAGACCCTTCACCGGGGCATCAAAGTCAGGCAGGCCCATATCGTTGTCAGAGTGTCCTGCCATCAGCCGAGCTCCGAGATTTTCTTGGTGCCGACGATGGACAGGCCATAGGCCTCCAGACCGACCACTTTTGGCGTCGGTGAATTCGTGGCAAGAATGATGTCGTTTACACCCAGCGAGCTCAGGATCTGCGCGCCAAGGCCGTACTGGCGAAGAGTTTGGGGGGAGACCTCCTCCCCTGCCACAAGCTTCATGTGCACGTCCCGCAAAAGCACGACGACGCCCCGGCCTTCATCAGCGATCATCCGCATGGCGTCGGAAAACTCGCGGGCACGGCCCGTGGGTCCAGTGCCGATAAGATCGAGCATCGGATCAAGGGAATGCATGCGCACGAGAACCGGCGCGCCATCGTCGATGTCGCCTTTGACAAGGGCGATATGCTCCGCGCCCTGCGTCTCGTCGGTATAGATCCGCAGTTCCCACTCGCCGCCGAACTCCGACTGGATGGTCTCCTTGGTACGGACCTTCACGAGGTTATCGTGGCGACGGCGATACGCGATGAGATCAGAAATCGTGCCGATCTTGAGCCCGTGAAGCTGAGCAAAGGCGATGAGGTCCGGCAGGCGCGCCATCTCCCCGTCTTCTTTCATGATTTCGCAAATGACGCCGGAGGGATTGAGGCCCGCGAGGCGGGAGATGTCCACGGCGGCTTCTGTATGTCCGGCGCGCACGAGCACGCCTCCTTCACGGGCGCGCAGCGGGAAGACATGGCCCGGGGTGGCGATGTCCTGGGCACCTTTCGTGTGGTCGATCGCCACCGCAACGGTCCGTGCCCGGTCCGCCGCGCTGATGCCAGTCGTGACACCTTCCCGCGCTTCGATGGAAACGGTGAAGGCCGTTTCATGGCGCGAGGAGTTCTGTGAGGCCATGAGGGGGAGGCCGAGGGCGTCGATCCGCTCCCCGGGGAGCGACAGACAGATGAGACCACGGCCATGGGTCGCCATGAAGTTCACGGCGTCTGGCGTTGCCATCTGGGCGGGAATGACAAGGTCGCCTTCGTTCTCCCGGTCCTCATGGTCCACAAGGATGAACATGCGACCGTTGCGGGCGTCTTCGATGATCTCCTCAATGGAGGAAATCGCATCGCCCCATTCTTTCTCGATGGGGCCAGGCTGTTCGTAGCTGAGGGTGGTCATAGCGCGCTCCTTGGAGGGGCACATAGCCCGCCCCCCACGCGAACGCCAGATGCAGCGCCGCAGCAAACGCGCGACGCTGCGGCAGGGGCCTACTTGCGACGACGCAACATGGCAAAGCTGCCCAGCCCCATGAGGAGAAGCGGCAGACCCGCGGGCAAGGGCACAGCGGCAATCGAAATTTGCGCGAACACATCGCCGGAACCGGGAACAGAGCCGACCGGGGCGACAGCGCTCGGTGCTCCAATGAGGAAATCCACTGATGGCAGCAGCGCGACAAGTCCGTTTTCATCCTCAGCCGGAAGTAAGGTCGGTGGTGCAAAGGCGGCACCATTGCCATTGTTGACCTCTGTCCCTGCATCCCAGATCAGTCCGCCCGTAATCAGGATATCCGCCGGGTTAAGGAAAACCCCGTCATCAAAAACCTGAAAAGCAGTCGCGTCATCGTTGCCGATGAAGGCGTCGTTTGATGGGATGACCATGGACAGAAAGCTCAGGAATATGTCCCCGGAGGTGTCGAGCGACAGTCGGATAGACGCAGTCTCTCCCGGATCGATAACGGGCGCACCCGGAAAGCCACCGGGCGATGTGATGACCCCAGCGGTCGCGCCGGCACCGGCTGCATCCGACAATACGCCCGCGGCATCGCCTTCCTCCGCCAAGGCCTCAAGGGAACCGGATGCCGCTGTTCCCGCATCGAACGTATCGAAGGTGCCGTCATGCAAGAATGTGGCGAGCGGGGTCAGGTAAAGACCGTCCGTGGGCGAGGCATTCGAAATGGTAATCTCCAGCGTGGTCGCCGCCAGCGGCAACGCAAACAGAGAGAGGGCACCGGCCGCAAGCGACCGATGAAAGATCTTTGAAATCATGGGAAAGTCCTCTTGTCTTCAGGGCAGGATTGCCCGCGAGGAGGGTGCCTTCTCCTGCGACATTCTGGCCAATCAAGCCACTTCACATGGCGAGGAGTTCTCTTGAACTAATGTGACTTCACGACCCGCCAGCGACCGCGAAATAGCGGTCGGCGCTGAGATACCCCGCCGCGCGCGCAGCGGCACACCACTCACGCTCCAGAGACGTGACGCCTACGACGAGGACGCCGTCAGCGGGCAAGCGCTCTTGGGCGATGACACCCGCGATCTTGCGGCGGGTCTCGCTCCAGCTATCGGTGAAAAGCGGTGCCTCTGCGACAACGAGGCCGGGATTGGCCTGACCCACGGCGCGCGGATCGAGATTACTAATGCTGTTGGTGCTTGACCAACTACAAATATTCCTTCAGGACAACGCTTAGCTAAGGTTTCCATTCCCCAAGCAGCACGAGTTTTATCTTTTTGGGGACGAGTTTGAGCTTCTATAGCAGAATATAATGGATTAGTAAAAGTATTCTGTACTTTCTCTGCAATACCAGCTTGTACTTTCGCTTCATCTACAACAACAGTACTCCGGGATGCTAATGCAGCTGCTGAAGCTTGCAAAGCACGTTCGGAAAATTCTATTAAAGATTTATACTCAAAGTC
>JBCCPQ010000226.1:0-4649 GCA_039024825.1 Pseudomonadota bacterium | reverse complement strand
GATCGGATCGTCAACGGCGAGGGCCTTCATCCGATAGCGGCCCAAGCCGAGCGCATTCGTGCAATAAAGGCAGTCGCTACAGAGGAAGGGATACCCATCGTTCTAAACGCGCGGACAGACCTCTTTCTCGGAACAGACCCTGCAACCCATCGGGACAAGCTCGCGGAAGCCCGGGAGCGCGAAGTTGCTTACGCTCAGGCAGGGGCAGATTGCTTTTTCGTGCCCGGGCTGACAGAGGCCAAGCTGATCGCCGAAGTCGTTGAGACTGCGCACCTGCCGGTCAACGTGTTGATGAGAGGCGATCTGACCACGGTCGAGAACGTTGCCGCTTTGGGCGTGTCGCGCATAAGCTATGGGCCAAGTCCCTATGCCCAATTCGTCCAGGATCTTCATAAGGCATACGCTGACGTGGTGTAGCGCGTTATGCGGATCCGCGCTCACAGTGAAATCGCGCGATGCGGTTGCGGGCGACCGCATCTTTGCAAGCGGCTCCCGTTGCCATCTGGATAGGTCGAACGGCGGCGTCACGGGATCGCTTGGGACGGTAGAGCCGTCTGAAGCGCCGCCGGTTCAGGCCCTCTACTTGGCAGCGCCGCGCGGACGCAGAGGCCAAGCGGCGCTTTAGAGACCCGCCAGCACGCGCGGCTTCTGCGCGGAGACCCGATCCAACAAGAGTATCGACACGGCGTGTATTACAAGGTTGCGGCAGCCTTGCGGAGATGGATGCGCTGCGTCGGTTTGGAGCGCAGATGCGCTACTCCATCTTCATCGCTTCGGTTTCAATGTTGATCGCCACGGCGTCGCCGACCAAGCCATTGGCAACGCCATAGTTCATGCCCCAATCGCTTCGATTGATTTCGGTCGAAAGCGAGAGGCCGAGCACCTCCCGACGATGCCCAAAGGGATAGGGAGCGACCTTGTTCAGGGTCACCGCGAGCACCACTGGCCGCGTTTGGCCCAAGATGGTCAGCTCACCCGTGACCGTCCCCGTATTCGCGCCCGACGCTTCGCCCCCTATCGCGGTAAAGGTTATATCGGGGAATTCACGGACACTCAGAAAGTCTGCGCCACGCACGTGATTGTCCCGGCCGTCGTGAAACGTATTCACGGAAGCGGCGTCGATCGTCACCGACACCTCGCCCAGTTCACGATTTTGAGCATCATAGGTAAAGCTGCCTTCAAGCTCCGTGAAAATTCCAAGGGTCCTGGCATAGCCGATGTGATCAACCGTGAAATACACCGCCGTGTGTGACGTATCGAGTTCATAGCGCGCCATCTCGGCGAATGCAGTTGTCGAGAGACAGGAAAGGACGGCGCCGATAACATTCCTACGCATGGAGGGCTCCATCTTTTACATCATTGGGAACGTGGTCCGGCGAGTTAGAGCAGCCAATCGCACGTTGTTAATGTTGAGATGTAGACCAAAATCCCTTGCAATCCAGAGGTAGCTTGGGCCGGTTGCTAAGCGCCTCTTGCAAGGGCAGTCGCAACATGTCCGCGGCGATGGTTTGGCATCGGGACCCGTACTGGCGAAAGACTGTGATAAGGTATCTTTTTTACGGAAGAAAAGTCACTTGCGACGCGATCGCTCTCGTTTGCGATAGCGCCCTTTCAACAAAACCAAGCCGGGGCAGGCCTGGCGGATGCGTAGGGAGCGTAGACGGATGGCACGTCCTGTCGTAGTGTCACCCAACGTCAAGCGGACGAATGCGCATGTAACGAGTGAGGAGTTGGGATGGCTACGAAAATCAAAGCGGCGGTCGGTCGGAAAGGCAAGAACCAGCCGGAGGACGTCAAGATCGTTCAGGAGCTCTTGAACGCAGTTGCTAGTCCGGTCGGATTTGCAAAGCTTCAAGTCAACGGAAAACCCTCACAGAAACTCAACGAAGCGATTGGCGCATTTCAAGCTGCTGCTTGTACATTTACGCCCGATCAGACGGTGGAGCCGAACAAGAACACGATAAAGGCCCTGCTCGGCGGCCCTTCAAAACTCAAAGCTGCGCAAAAAAGTAAAGAGAAAGCGGATGAAAAGAAGGCCAGTGATGCCGCTGAAGCAGCAAAGAAAAAGGCCATCGAGGCCGCAAAAAAGGTCGCGGAAAAGCAGATCAAGCCAGTGAAAAAAGCCGCCGAGGCAGAGGGCGGCTTTTGGAGCTTTCTTGACGACATCTCCAAGCAAGTCGAAGATGCTGCCGAGCAGGCCGTGAAAATTGCGACTGAGACTGCCAAGAAAAATGGGAAATCAATCGAAAAGGAAATCGAGCGCTTATTGATGAGTGTGACGCGCGACGCCCAGAAGCAAGCGGAGGAAGAGGCAAAAAAGCGCGCAGAGGAAGCCAAGAAGAAGGAAGAGGAAAGGAAACGGGAGGAGGATAAGAAAAAGGCGGAGGAAGCTGAGAAGGCGAGGAAAGCAAAGAGCCTTTCGGGCAAGGCGTGGTTCAACGCAAATCAGGCCAAATTTCCCAATTCCAACAAGATTTCAGATCTCGAGGGCGGTTTCAAAGCGAAGGTTCTCGAATTTCAAAAGGCGCTGAAGGCTGCAGGCTGCACCATCAGAGTGGCGAGCACGCTCCGCAATGAAAAGCGCGCTGCGATTATGCACTGGTCGTTTAAGGTCGCGAAGGGCAAGGTTAAGCCAAATGCAGTTCCCAAGATCGCCGGAGTAGATATTCTCTTCGATCATGGGGAGGATAAGGTTTCTATTGCGAAGGCCAAGGAAATGGTGGGGCCCAACGGTTTTCGGATCAGATATCAGCCGAGCCTAACCAGCATGCACATCTCGGGCCAAGCCATTGATTGGCACATCTCCTGGTCGGGCGATTTGAAGATCAAGAAAAAGAATGGAGAGGAAGTGACGATCTCCTCCTCGCCAAAGAATGGCACGAATTCTGAGCTCCACGCCGTCGGCAAGAGTTATGGCGTGCATAAGTTGGTCGGCGACGTGCCGCATTGGTCGGTCAATGGAAGGTAGGTGTCTCACAGCTCTTGCATGCGTTTTGACAACCGCATTGCCTGCCATCGCCGACGATGCAAGCAGGATCGGGGTCGTCGATCTCTCTTCCGGGGGGCGCGCTATGCCAGCGCAGGATGGTCCCAATGGGGCAGCGGATTTCCTCGCCTTTGTTGACCCCGAGGATGGAAGCCTCCAGGTCGCGTCGACGACCCATCAGGACAGCCCGCCAGACGCGCTAGTCGGGCTCATCGGCTTCTCCATCGTCGCGGATCACCCGGTTTTTCGGGTGACCGAGACATCCGTCCTGGTCGATATCGATGCTGATGGCAGCTTTGTCGAATTGCGATCTTGTCTGACGAACAAGGGTGTGGAGTTGACCGTCCTCACGCCCGAGGGCGGCGTAATCTGGACGCTTGCGCGCAGTCTGCCCTACGACACCGAGGCGACCTGCACCGAGTAGAGAGGGCGCTTGTTGATCCAAGACTTGGGACATGTGTCCGCCGTCTCCGCTCGCACGGTTTGCGCGCGCTGGCGCGTTTTCACCGTCTCCTCCCAGTACTTCGATGTCTTCATCCGCTCGGCCCCTTCGTCGGCCGGGCCTGAGCGCCGCGTCGCGGGGTTTCCCGTGGGTCACGGCCGCCCAAACGGAGCGCGATCGCATTGAGCCAGCACACTCGCAGAGGACTTTGGCGACGGGACCAGAACCAATTCTGAAGCGACATTGGTCTCGCTTTGGATGTCCCGAAACGCCAGGTTTGAATGACGCCGGATGTCCTATCGGGGGTGAGAGCTGCCACCGACAGACGTGCCCAAGTTACGCTTTCGGCGGACCAACGGCATTGCAGCGTGTGAACAATGAACTTATCGCGTACAGGGTGTGCGGTCGGCCATAACCACTGGTTTTACCAGCTTTTGGACCCTTGCGGCGCAGCCCGGGCCAACCATGCTGCCCTGCGAAGCGAATACGCTTTGGCGCGTCCGGTACCACTAGACATGCGTCCGCGAAGCAGATGAAGTCGGGTCGGGAAAGACGTAAGCCAGTGAGAGGCGCGTTCATGAACACTCCCGCGCACCTCTTGGTCGGCGTTGCGCTGTGTGCTCGGCGGGATTGGCCGCGCACGGGGCAAATGGCGGCGTTGGGGAGTCTGCTGCCCGACCTGTCGCTTTACGTGCTCGCCGGTGTGTCGCTTTTCCTTTTGCGCATTTCACCGGAACGGGTCTTTTCGGAGCTCTATTTCTCGCCGGCCTGGCAGTCGGTGTTTTCCATCGACAATAGCCTGGTGATTTGGGGTTTGGGTTTTCTTCTCGCTCTCACGCTGCAAAGCACCCCGTGGATGGCATTTTCGACGGCCGGCCTCCTGCACATTGCCAGTGACATGGCCCTCCACAACGACGATGCCCGGCCCCACTTTTGGCCGATAACCGATTGGGTTTTTGAAAGCCCCATCAGCTACTGGGACTCGCAGCACCATGCCGCGCTAGTCGCGCCGTTTACAGTGCTGGCCATGCTCTTATCAGCGTATGTGATCTGGCAGCGCTGGCCAAAGATGAGCATCCGCGGAGCCGTCCTGGCGGCGTGTTGTCTCGAACTTTGGGTCGTGCGGCAATGGCTCGTGTTCTTTTAGCTCGGCGCGAAATCCCGGCGGGACAGGCTCAAATCGAAACCCAACACACGGTCCCAACGCCCTGGCCCTTGGCG
>JBCCPQ010000225.1:0-4659 GCA_039024825.1 Pseudomonadota bacterium | reverse complement strand
AGTTTCCATTTGCGGCCAACGGTCGGGCGCTGACCCTCGGCCGTGACGACGGCTTTGTGCGCGTTGTGTTCAGGAAAGCAGATGAGGCTATCATGGGCGTACAAGCCGTGGGCGCAGGCGTGGCAGAGCTCTCTGCAGCCTTCACCCTCGCCATCGAAATGGGTGCCCGGCTTGACGACCTTGCAGAAACGATCCACTCGCATCCCACTCAGTCAGAAGCCTTTCAGGAAGCCGCTCTAAAGGGCTTAGGGCGGGGTCTACACCTTTAGTAGACGTCTTTAGCGTAACGGCCCTGTCGGCGGAGTTGCCCGAGACGGTCTTCGGCGTAGCGTTTAGACATCCCTCCATGCTCCGCGATGACGGAGATCAGTGCAGCCTCGACGTCTGGGGCCATCCGCTTGGCGTCCCCACAGACATAGATATGCGCTCCCAACTCTATTGCCTGCCAGAGAGCAGCGCCTTCCTTCCGGATCAAGTCTTGGACATAGACCTTTTTGTCCTGATCCCGAGAGAAAGCGAGGTGAAGGTGCGTGAGGGCACCGGATGCTTCATAGCTCGCAAGCTCCTCCTCATAGCAGTGATCGCAAGCACGATGCCTGTCGCCGGAAAAGAGCCAGGTTTCGCCTCGCGCGTCTTCGGCGTCACGTTCGGCTAGGAAGCCGAGATAAGGCGCAATGCCCGTCCCGGGGCCCACCATGATCATGGGAACATCGGGAGGAGCCGCTCGGAAGCGCTTATTGGGGATCATGAAAAGCCCCGCTTCCTCACGGTCTTCTAGGCGATCCGCGAGATAAGTAGAGCAGACGCCGTTATATGCACGCGCACCTGACCAACGAACAGCGGCCACCGTGAGGTGCAACTCCTCGCCGTGGCGCCGAGGGGAGGAGGCAATCGAGTAAGAGCGGTGCTGGAGCGGACTGAGAAGTGGCAGAAGAATATCAGCGCTCACCACCAGTCTTGGATCAATATCGAGGATGTCGAGGACGTCTTTGCCCCAGAAGTATGCCTCATATTCGTCTTTCGAGCCTTGCAATGCAGCTTGCAAGTCGGCGTCTTGGACGACAGCTCCGACCCCGTCGATAAGCGCCTTCGAGGGTGAGAGAATTTCGAGTTTGGAGCTCAGAAGCTCTCCCAGCGGCTGATCATAACCCGCGATCCTCGTGACCCATGTCTTGTTCAGCCGCCGCAGAAACTGCTGGACGAGTTCCGGGTCATTCTTGGGTACGATGCCAACACAATCGCCTGCTTCGTAGGTGAGACCAGAACCTTCAAGAGAAAGCACAATATGCCTCATCTCTTTGGTGGAGCCTTCGCCAGAGAGAAGGCGATTTTCGAGGATCGGTGCGGGGAACGGGTTGGTGCGGGACCAGCTTTCCTGTTCATCTTCTTCGATAATTTCTGCCGCGACTGCGGTCGTGCCACTCGCGACAGGGATGGCTGCTTCCATCCAGGCTTGTGCGGTCGCTTCGTAGTTTAGATCGCAGTCCGCGCGCTCAACTCGACGGGTTGCACCGCAGGCTTCCAGCATTGCGTCAATATCCTTGCCCGCCTGGCAAAACTGCTTATAGGCGGTATCGCCTAGAGCCAATACACCGTACTGGAGGCCTTTGAGGACTGGGGGCGCGGCTTCAATCTCATCCCAGAACATCTCTGCGTTGAAGGGCATCTCGCCTTCACCGTAGGTCGAGACAACGATAAGGACGTCGTCCATGGCTGCGAGGTCGTCCATGGAGACCTCATCAAGCTCCGTGATGTTCACGTCATGACCCCGCGATCGCGCAAGCTTCGCGGCAGAGCGGGCAAGGTTCTCAGCCGTGCCGGTGACGGAACCGAATAGGATGTTCATGGATATGCTCCCGATGCGGATGGGGACGGCCCCAATGTAATGCACGGAAGCGGATTAGTGTCAATTCAGATTGACACTTATCCGTGGTCGAGGCGTCGCCTCTCCTGGCGACCGAGAAGGTAGAGCGTGACCGACGTGACTGCGACGCCCGACAGCAAGTAAAGCGACGCGGCCCAGAGACCGAAGGCCCAGGTCAGCCCGAGGCCTGCCAAAGGCGCGAAAGCAGCGCCGAAAATCCAGCTCAGGTTGGTCGCAAGGGCAGAGCCAGAATACCGGAAACGCGGCGGGAAACGCCCTGGCACGATGGAGCTCGCCTGCCCGTAAGAGAAGCCAAGCAGTGTGAAACCCAAGATGATGTAGATCGCAGGGTTTGTGTCGAGCGTCGTTATGGTCAGACACAAAAGAACAATTGCGAGCGTGACCGCCCAATGGACGAAACGTTGGCCCACCTTGTCCGCGATAAAGCCTGACGCGATGACCGCTGCGATCCCAAAGCCTGCACCGATGAGCTGCCACAGCAGGATCGTCTCAATGAAGACCGAGCCATAGAGAAGCTGGTAGGCCAGCGGAAAGATCGTGACCATGTGGAAGAGCGCATAGGACGCTATGGGCAAGAATGTCGACAGCATGATCGGACGCCATTGCGTTCGGATCAGCTCACCAAGCGGGGCCATCTTGAAGCTATCCTCATCGCCACCGAAATCCGTCTGTAAAAGGCGAATACGGGCAAAGAGGCTCACCACATTGACAGCCATGACAGCAAAGAATGCGAATCGCCAGCCGTACTGGTAGAACTCATCCACCGTCAAAAACCCAGTAAGGACGTAAAACAAGGAAGCCGCTACTGCGAAACCAAACGGCCCGCCAAGCTGTGCGACCATTGCGTAACGCGCTTCGAACCCCTCTGGCGCGGCATTGCGGAGCTGGAGAGTGATGCCATCCCAACCGAGCCCGAGCCCGATACCCTGTGCGATGCGCAACAAGATTAGGAGTGCGGGCGCTGCCCAGCCGATCCGCTCGTAACCAGGCAGAAAACCAATGGCGACGGTTGCTGTACCGAGGATAAAGAGAGCGATCGTGATTTTGGCGATCTTGCCAATTCTGCGCTGGATAGCCCGACCGCCGATCTGCGCGATAGGCCTCACGACGAAAGCCAACGCAAAGGTCAAAAACGCGAGCATCGTCCCTTCGATGGCGCCAAACATCGGGAAGAATAGCTGCGGGAAAACAAGGACACAGGCGATGCCGTAGACAAAGAACCCGAAAAAATCGGTGACGCGCGACATGATAACGGTTGTTATCACCTCATCCAATGACGCCGTGTGTTCGTGTGTCGCATGTCCGTCTGACATCAAATTCCGCCTCTAATCCTGTCCGAACGCAGCATCTGTACTACCTACATAGCGCTGCAAATCTTTACGCAACGTCTTGCAGGTGCGTGGTTTTGTTGCAGTGCAGCATCGCGCTGCCAACCTAAATGACGTGTTAGTAAAGGAGCGCGTCCGAGTAGGGCCTTAATAGGGCCGCTGGGCTGCTTCTTCAGACATGAACACAGACACAGGTAATTGCCCGATGAACCTGGCCAATCGCAGATTACGCCCCCTTCTGATGCTTGCAGCATTTGCGGCTCTAAGCGGCTGCAATCTCGTGCTCCTCAATCCCGCAGGCGACGTTGCTGCGCAGCAGGGTGATCTTATCGTATATGCCACCATCATGATGATGCTGGTGATCGGACCGGTCATGGCGCTCACGGTGTTTTTCGCATGGCAGTATCGAGCCGGTAACAAGAAAGCTCGCTATGAGCCGGAATGGGGTCACTCAATCTCTCTTGAGGTTGTGATCTGGGCTGTGCCGCTTGCGATTATCGTTGTTCTTGCAGGACTTACTTGGGTCGCAACGCACCGGCTCGACCCCTACGCCGATCTACGCCGAATCTCGGAGACGCAACCAATCACTGAGGACGTGGAGCCCATGGAGGTTCAGGTCGTCGCGTTGGATTGGAAATGGCTCTTCATCTACCCGGAGGAGCAGATCGCCACTGTTGGTGAGATGGCTGTTGTTAAGGACCGTCCAGTGGAATTTCACCTCACCTCCAACACGGTGATGAACGCATTCTATATCCCGGACATGGCCGGGATGATCTACGCCATGGCGGGGATGCAGACAGAACTGAATGCAGTTCTAAATGCTCCAGGTACCTACGAGGGCTTCGCGGCCAACTATAACGGCGCGGGCTTCAGTCAGATGCGGTTTGACGTCAAATCCTTCGACACAGAGGAGGAGTTCACCGCATGGACGGAAGATATGCGCGCCGTGTCGTCCGGGCAGCTAGGTGATACGACCTTCAATGCTCTCGCACTGCCGTCCACCTTCGACGAGGTCGTCGCCTACTCGAGCCTCGAAGACGGCATCTACGACCGGATTTTAAACATGTGCACTAAAGCCGATACGCTGTGCCTCGATGACCAGATGATGGTGGATGCGTTGGGTGGCGGCGGTCTTGACGGCCTCTTCAACCGGGAGGTCTTCGCGGGTCTTTGCGATGCCGACGATCCGCGCGCCTTGCTGGCACTCATCAAACCTGAACTACGGGAGAATGCGGAACTTTATGCGTCCGTTCTACTTCCCCCCCAAGACACTGAGACGCGGAGCAACTGACCGTGGCAACTTCCGTACCTGACTTTGCAGGCCAACACATCCGGGGCACCCAAGGAGCCGAGGTCGCGCACCCTTTTTGGGGCAAGCTGACCTGGGATATCTTTCCATTCTACGACCCGATCCTCCTGGGCACCTTCCTCGTCGTGGTGGCGGGT
>JBCCPQ010000224.1:0-4668 GCA_039024825.1 Pseudomonadota bacterium | reverse complement strand
TTCTGAAATCCCCATGGCTCTATCCCTTTCGAAATCTGTGGCACGACGTTCTTCTGCAATCTCGCAGAATGCCAGCACAAAATCATGCATAACCAGAGCTAGCGATGCGCTATCGGTAAAAGCGCACATTTCGTACCCGTTCTCGCCATCGATGAATGGGTTGGTAGGTAAGTCGATGCAGTGACCTTTACAGGCGTCGACCATGCGATTGCGCAGTACGTGCGAGGCGGCGAAGTTGTTTCCTTCGACGCGGCCACCCACATCCTGGTTCTCAGGACGGTATTCTTAAATTTCGAAATTTTGCGCATATGTCTTTCGGGACCGGAGGAGAATATGCATCGAGTTCATCAACTAAACCTTGCAATCGTAGCTCGGCGGAAAGCCGGCAAAGCCATGAGCGCAACTGAACATCGTAGGAACTCCCTCACGAGGCGCTTCGCTAGAAGCTTTTCACAGGCTATCGCCTTTGCAACATTGGTTGCAATTGTAGTGGGTGTTTCAGCTTACATACAAGAAACCAGAATTTGGGAAGAAGAGCGCGCAGAACGCAAGGCAGATGGTGTTAACCGCGCTTGGTCAATTATAACAACGCATGCGCCTGGCAACTCTGGAAAAGGACCTGCAATAGAGTTTCTGTCTAAACAAGGTGTGCCACTTACCGGCATAGACCTTTCCTGCAAAACTATGGGTGGGGGCTGGGATGAAGCACAACTTCGCTGCCAAACTCCTACGTATTTGAGCCCTGTAAATCTTACGGGAGCAGTAATGGAAGGGTCCTCGCTTGAAGGCGTGAACCTCAAGAACTCCAACATAAGCAATACGGATTTGGAAGGAACGGGCTTTAGCGGGTCCACCCTCGATTTTTCCGACCTCACAATGGTCTACGGTTATCGGGCGGACTTTCAGCGAGCTAGCCTGCGATACATCATTGCAGAGCGCGCGAACTTCCACCGCGCCAAATTTTCAAGGGCAGACCTCACACGCGCAAACCTGTTCGGTGCAGGACTTGAGGATGCACAGCTCGACAAGGCAGTGCTAGCACGAGCCGACTTAAGGTCGACCGTTTTGGAGGATGCCAACCTCCGACACTCGCGTCTAAACGGAGCTGACCTGAGTAACGCATGGCTGTATGATGCAAGCTTTGCCGAAGCGAACCTGTCCTCCGCACGGTTAGTCGGAGCATACGTGGAAGACGCTTACTTCGGCCGTGCGAACGTTTCCGGAGCGGACTTTTCGAACACAAAGGAGTTGGGCCTAGCAATCTTCCCAACTGATCCCGAAAACTCTGCTTGGGCATACTCAGGCAATCCTCCGGTGGGCCTATCGCCTCATCAGTATGTGCTTTGTGACAAGAGAGGTTTCGGTAGCCTACAGGTGCTTAATCCTTGCAGAGAGAAAGCCGCCGATCCTTAATCGAAGCTGCGGCCTTCCTGGGTATCGGACATGTCAAAGCCCAGCGCCTTCGCGACGGTGAAGATGTCCTTGTCGCCGCGCCCGCACATATTCATGCAAATGATGTGATCCTTGGGCAGCTCCGGCGCGATCTTCTCCACATGCGCCAGCGCGTGGGAGGGTTCGAGCGCGGGGATAATGCCTTCGGTTTCGCAACAAAGCTGGAACGCGGCCAGCGCCTCGCGGTCGGTGATCGATACGTATTGCGCGCGGCCGATCTCGTGGAGCCACGAATGCTCCGGCCCGATGCCGGGGTAATCAAGACCCGCAGAGATCGAATAGCCCTCAAGGATCTGCCCGTCATCGTCCTGCAAAAGGTACGTGCGGTTTCCGTGCAGCACGCCCGGACGCCCGCCCGTCAGTGACGCGCAATGTTCCATCTTGGCATTCACGCCCTTGCCGCCGGCTTCCACGCCGATGATCGAGACATCGCTGTCATCGAGGAACGGGAAGAACAGCCCCATGGCGTTGGAGCCCCCGCCGATCGCGGCGATGATCGTATCGGGATAGCGGCCCTCGGCGGCCATCATCTGTTCCTTGGTTTCCTTGCCGATAATGCTCTGGAAGTCGCGCACCATGGCCGGATACGGGTGCGGACCTGCCACCGTGCCGATGCAATAGAAGGTGTCGCGCACGTTGGTCACCCAGTCGCGCAGGGCATCGTTCATGGCGTCTTTCAACGTGCCCCGACCGGACGTCACGGGAACCACCTCCGCGCCCAACAGGCGCATCCGGAAGACATTGGGCGCCTGACGCTGCACGTCATGGGCTCCCATGTAAACCACACATTTAAGCCCGAACTTCGCGCACACCGTCGCCGTGGCCACACCGTGCTGACCGGCGCCCGTCTCCGCGATGATCCGCGTCTTGCCCATGCGCCGGGCGAGGATGATCTGGCCCAGCACGTTGTTGATCTTGTGCGCGCCGGTGTGGTTCAGCTCATCGCGCTTCATGTAGATCTTCGCGCCGCCCAGCCGCTCCGTCAGACGCTCCGCGAAATAAAGCGGCGACGGGCGACCCACGTAATGCGTCCAAAGATCGTTCATTTCGTCCCAGAAGGACTGATCCGTCTTGGCTTTCTCGTACTCCGCCTCAAGGTCGAGGATGAGCGGCATCAAAGTCTCAGAAACGAACCGCCCGCCGAACTGGCCAAAGCGGCCCTGCTCATCGGGGCCGGTCATGAAGGAATTGATCAGGTCTTCAGGCATCAAAGGGTCCTCCCGCTGGGCCTCTTCGGTTACCGCCCCCCGCGAGGAAGGAAAAGGGGGAGTTTGCCGCAGGCCTAGCGCTGCTTGCGTTCGGCCTGGCTCAGCAACTTGTCCAAAGAGGTCAGCCGCGCGTCCTCCGACATTTCCCGCGACATCAGGATCTGCTGCCAGCGATTTGAGAAACGCGGCGTCGCCATCACGTCGCCGCACAGAAAATAGCGATGCGCAAGCCCGCAGGCCGCGCCGGTGTCCGACACGCCGTAGCGCTGCAAAGAGATGACGAGAAAGCGATAGTTCACGCTCAGGAAAACGGCCGGCACCGGCGGCTTGAGGGCCGACAAAGCCTTTACTGTCAGCTCAGCCGATTTCGCGATCTGGTCCGCACGGGCCGCCTGCGCTGCAGGGGCGAGCGCATCGAGGGAGAACTTCAACGTCATGCCGGTGCCGCCCTCGCCGTCAACGCGCGCTCCATGATGGCCATGTATTCACTTTCAAGGAGCTGGCGCGCAGGAAAACGGGCGTCAATCAGTGTCGTGGCACCTTCAAGCAGGGCTTCGTCCCGGGGATCGGCAGGGGTTCGTTCCAGCGCATCCATCAGAGCCTCTAACGCCGCAAGCTCAGCAAGCGGTGCCTCGGACAACGCAGCAAGAAGAGCGGTGCGTGCAGGGGCCTCCGTGTCCGTAGAGAGGGACGGCGCAACAGCCCCGAGCATGACCCGCCGCTGACGTTCGATCCGGGGGACACCATGAGACAAGAACACGTCCCGCATCCACGCGACACCCGCCGGACCAAACGCCGTCTCGGCCATGCCTTCGACCTGGGCGTGCGACAAGGCAGTCTCGGACGAAATCAGATGCGCGGAAAGGCGATCGACGCGGGCCGGATCGACCTCAGCCCCGAAAAGATGAAGCCAGACCGGGGCGCAGGCATGGAGGCCCAGATGCACCGCAAACTCGGCGGCATGGATCGACTGCAAAGTGGCGTCCGTGGCCACGTCAGACCGCGCGGATTGTGCGGATATCGGCCGCTATCCGCCGCGCCTCGGGCCCGCGCTTATCGTCGAGAAAGGCCTGACCGGGCCCGTCCAGATAGGCCTGCGCCACCGCCGGCATGTGCATGAACGGCAGCCGGTCCTCCCAAGCATCCAGCGCTTCATGCAGGATGTTGCCCTTCCGGATCGACGTGAAGATATCAAGCGGGTCGAGCACATCGTCGTAGAAGTTAATGGCAAAGCGCGTCTCAAGGTCCTCTTCGGCATCGTCGAGGTCTGCGTCGCGCATCTCCTCCACGAGGTCGGCATAATCTTCGTCGCGCCAAGCCTCCCAGACGTCAGCGATAAAGCCGTTGATGATGAGGATATCTTCATCGGTCATATCGGTTCGGTCGTAGTCCGGGCCGCCGGTCCGGCTGGTGGCCCCCCACCATATCCATGTGGCAAGGTCGCTGCCGTGGTGACCAAGCCCGCGCGCGAACCAGCGCTCAATGGCTGCCATGTCATCAGGGCCAAGATGCGCGGGAGCATTGGCCCAGAAGACGTCATGGAGCGTGTCGTGGTTTGTGAACCACATCTGGTGTCCAGCATGGTAGACGGCAGGGGTGCATTCCTGCGCGCTAACGCGAACACATGTCCGTAGCTGGTCAGGTTGGTCGAGGCGCAGACGAAGTTCGGGCAGCAACGCCTCGGCGCCCCGAAACCCCAACAGAGCGAGCGCCTGACCCCGCGCGTCACGGCTTTTGATCATTGCGTCGCGAGCCCCCACATCCCGATTCCAGCCGCGCCTGCAGCGTACTCTCCCACCGGCCCGTCGAACGGCACAAAGAGCAAGGCCCCCGCCCCGATCAGCGCCAGTGTGCCGCCAACCGCGTAGCCGACACGCGCCAGATTGCTCGGCCCCGTAGACGGGGACGACGTGGACGGGCGCCGATCTGGGTAGCGGTCCCAATAATCATCTGCCGTCGGCACGGGCGCGTTGATGGCAGAGGTCACAGCCCAGCGATCAATAGCCGC
>JBCCPQ010000223.1:0-4739 GCA_039024825.1 Pseudomonadota bacterium | reverse complement strand
GCCGCCGCGGCTGCGTTGCGCCCAGCACCGGGGAGCACCTTGACATTATTGACCACTTTGATGGGAAGGCCACGCTCGCGCCATGCGGAGATCTTCGCCATGGTCCCATCCGTCGAGCCACCGTCGGCGACGATGATCTCGTCGGGCCAACGGCTTCCATTAAACAAAGCACCAAGGCTGCGATCAACACTCTGCTCTTCGTTCAGACACGGCATCAGAGCGGCAACCGTGAGTTTTTTGCCCATCTTGGAGCCTGTGCTCGTGTCCATCGTCTTGCCTTATCGAGAAGGGACTAAAGAAAAGAAGTACCAACCCGCCCGGTTCTGGCTTTAACGCCCGTCCCGTGGCATGCAAAATGAATGGGGACCGGGAAGCCGGTGAGTTGAGGGTAAAATCAGTGCGATCTTCCGCAAAATGGGCGCGTGCGTTGGAACGCATTTTCGCGGGACGGGTGAAGTGGGTTGCTGTGCTGCTGCTAGCTGCCTGCGGGACGTCTCCCGACCTACCAAAAACTGGAGCCATAATTGCTGGCTATGACGGGCTTGGCGTCGGTCCTGGTGACATCCTTGAGATCACTTTCTTCCCAACCGGCGCGACCTCAGACCGTGCTTATCTACTGCGACCTGGCGATGTCCTCAGTGTCCAAGTTTTTGGTCATCCTGATATATCGCGGGATGAAGTGGTGGTTCTGCCAGACGGAACGGTGGCCCTTGACGGTGTTCCTCAGGCCGTTGCCACCGGAAAGACGCCAAACGACTTGGCTGAAGAACTTACGGCCGCTTATAGGCGGCGACAATTGAGAGACGCGGTGGTCAGCGTGTCTGTGAAGGCGGCGGATGTGCGCGTACAAAGCCTCACCACGCCATCCCTCAACATGAACAATCGCTTCGAGATCACGGTGGATCAAGAAGGGGTCATCGACCTTCCCTTTATTGATCCTGTCAGCACACAGAGCGGCCTCAGGGCCATCCAGGATCGCGTACGGCAGGCCTACGATGCTGAATTCGCGGGGCTCGTCGATGTGACGGTCAACCTGAAGCGCCGCCTGCCCCCCCGGGTTTTCGTTGTTGGACAAGTGGTCGATCCTGGCGAGGTGGCGTTCCGTCGCCCGATGACCACGTTCATGGCGGTAAGTGCAGCCGGCGGATTTGCACCAACCGCTAATGCTTCCGAAGTTCGCGTTCTGCGCGCAGACCGAGACGGAACGTTTCAGATTGTCGCTCTGGACCTGCGCCGGGGCTTAGAAGGACAGCTTCTCTCGTCTGGTGATTTCGCTCTGCGGGACCAGGACATTGTTTATGTGCCGATGAGCGGTGTGGTGGTCGCCAACACTCGGGTGGAACAGTTCATTCGCGAGATGTTACCGCCGAACCTTGGACTGGGACTTGTGTACGATGTCAGTGAGTAGAACGGCCCTTGCAGTCAACAACGACCGCAGTCCGGATGCGTTTGATAGACTTCGGCAACGCCTCTGGGCACAAGGACAGCTTAGCGGCGACGAGGAAGACAGCGGTCAGACGTTCATCATCGCCTCGCCAGAGCGCGGCGCAGGAGTGACCAGTTTAACCATTGGCCTAGCGGACTCGTGCGCGCGGGGTGCTGAGCGGCATGTGTTGGCAGTGATCGATGAGGACGTACACAACGCTTTTAAGCCTGCTGGAGATGGATCCCGCAACGGCGGAGACGACGGCACGATCAGTCGCGGTTTTGGCAAAGCTGACACCATGCCAAGAGCGCTGTTTGCTACAAGTATTGAAGAGACCCACGAGCGTCGAGCCCTACTAAGCCGACTGAAATTGCGTTACGGCTACATCTTCATTGACGGCGGCTCCTTTCACGAGGCCTCATTTTTGAGCCACGCCAAGTTGGCTGACCGTCGCCTCTTGGCTCTTGATCTTCAATACGCTCGCAGAACCCAGCTGGTCGCACTACGCCGCGAGCTCGACAGGATGCCGTTCAAGTTCGACGGTTTTGTCGGCAATCGGTACGCTGATCCCATGCCCCGCGCACTCGCGCAGATGACGTCTTAGGCGCGGAGGAGTTCTGCATGACGATCCATGATATCCTCGCAATCCTATACCGCCGCAGCGGCATCATCATAGGCTCGTTCGGCACCATCGTGCTGTTTGTCACGATCTTTGCCTACATCCTTCCGCCAGGCTACCAGTCTACCGCATCCGTTTTGGTTGAGCGCACCGGAGCCACATCTGTCGCGCTTACCTACGCTCCCAACCAAGAGATGGTAGAAATCCTCAACACCGAGGCAGCGATCGTTCAATCGCGTCCGGTTCTTACCGCCGTTGTTGAAGAGCTGAGCTTAGACGAGCGTGGCCGCACGCCGAAGGGCATCGGTAAAGTGATGGCAGACCTGCGGAGCGTCTTTGTTAGCATGGGATTATCGACCGATCTTCCGGCCAAGGAACGTTGGATCAGTAACCTTGAGCGACGCCTGCTCATCAAACCAGGTACACAGTCAAGTGTACTGACGATCGGCTACAGCAACACCGATCCCATGCTTGCACGGGATATCGTGGCCTCTACCACGCGTCACTACATCAAACGGCACCAGGAGATTTTTTCCGATGAAGGCTTACCGGAGTTCTATGCTGGCCGGGTTGCTGACGTTGAAGCCAACCTGTCGGAGCTCCGTGGACGTCTCACTGAGGAGATTTCGACTGCCGACCAAGATATTAGTCTGGTCATAAGCCTGCGCGCGGAAGTTTCGCGGCTTAAGGGTTCTCTGGCACTACAGGAGGCTGAGCTTGCAGGAGCTTTACAGCGGTTTCTGCCTGGCCACCCTGAAGTGCAGCGCGCGGAGGCTCAGGTTACCGCGTTGAAGCGGGCAGTGGCAGACGCGGAGGCAGAGCTTGCGACGTTGAGTGCGGTCTCACCAGAAGCCGAGCAGATCCGCAGCCGGATTGCCAACGACGAAGGGTCGTTGCGAGAGCTGAAGGCACAATACGAGGCCGCCGTAACCGCGCAGCGGTCCCAGTCGAGCTTTCTCGACGTTCGACTGGTGTCCCCAGCGAATCTGCCGGCGAAGCCGACTGTCTCCCGACTGCTCATCATCTTTCTCGGCATTGTTAGCGGGTTGGGCATGGCTGTCATGCTGGGCATCATTGTGGAATATCTTGATGAACGCACATTCGACCCGGCAGAAATCGAAGACATTCTTGGACTGCCTTGCGTGGGGCTGGTCCCTCACACTCGATTGGCGGCCCAGACGAATTAGAGTGTATTGACACAGGGCCAGGAGGACCCCTTTGCGTCATCCATGGTGACTGGTGCGCAAGAACTGCCTCGCATCAGACGGTTGGCCCGAAAACCTTCCTTAGCCTTTGAGTTTATTCAGATTGCCAATACGCTTGACTAGAGATCGTTCACAAAAATTCTTTGCAATATTTCATCAGATATGAAACCTTTAGTAATCTTTTGGGGAGAGCGGGGCGAAGAATGCGCAACACACGTGCGCACGGGCACATAAAGCGCACAGTCGCGGTGTACGGCCTCGGTTACGTCGGCACTGTGACCGCGGGCTGTCTCGCTGCGGAAGGGCATCACGTAATCGGCGTTGATGTCGACAACGGCAAGGTCGATTTGATTAACGGCGGGAAGTCGCCGATACGCGAGCCGGGCACCGACGCGATTATTGCCGAAGCAGTGGCTTCAGGTCGTTTGCAAGCAACCACCGAAGCATTTGGCGTTTCTACCCGTGCAGACTTATCGATTATTTGCGTCGGCACCCCGTCCGCCAGAGACGGGCGACCGGACTACCAGCAAATTGAGCGGGTGTGTCGGACGATTGGTCTCGACCTACCTAGAGACCGCCGCCATGTCGTGGCGATACGCAGCACCATTCTTCCTGGTACGTCACGTGATCTGATCGTGCCAGCGTTGGAGCGTGCGTCGAAGATGGATGCCGGCGTGGGCTTTGGCCTCGCCCATATCCCAGAGTTTTTACGCGAGGGCTCAGCCATTGAGGACTACCTCAACCCGCCGCAAACCGTGATTGGTGCGGATGATGAGGAAACCAGCGCGCTCTTGGCGGACCTATTCAGCCAGCTTCCGGGGCCTAAGGTCCGTGTTCCCGTGGAGATTGCTGAGGCCGTGAAACTCTCTGCGAATGTATGGAGAGCACTGAAAGTCAGCTTTGCTAACGAGCTTGGCGCCATCTGCAAGGGGGTCGGGATCGACAGCCACGATGTCATGGATGTCTTCTTTCGCGACACCCGGCATAACATCTCAGCGTCGTACTTGACCCCTGGGTATGCTTTTGGCGGGTCATGCCTTCCTAAGGACACGCGCGGTCTCGCTTTCCTTGCACGGCGGGAAGGTGTGAGCGCTCCGGTTATTGATAGCATTCTGCCTAGCAATCGCGATCACGTTCTAAGGGCCCTTGATACGGTGATAGATCTCGGTCATCGCCGGGTGGGCGTCTTAGGGTGTAGCTTCAAACCATTTACTGACGATCTCCGCGAAAGCCCTATTGTTGAACTCATCGAACGGCTCATCGGCAAGGGATACGAAGTGTCGGTCTACGATCCCAATGTCCAGGCTGAAGCACTCGTTGGGTCTAACCGGCATTTTACACTGGAACGTATACCGCATATCTCTTCGATTATGGTGCCAGATCTCGAAACGCTCATCGAGCGCTGCGACCTGGTTGTTGTCGGCACAAATGATCCTCGGTTTGCAGCCTTGCCGTCACTCGTCCGTGACGACCAGACGATTGTTGACCT
>JBCCPQ010000222.1:0-4740 GCA_039024825.1 Pseudomonadota bacterium | reverse complement strand
GCCGGGACCGACGATCTTCCCGGTGTAAATCGTACGCGCTGCATCGTTGATCGCGTTGACGGAGTTGAACATCCTCTCCACTTCGAGGCTCCGTGCTGAGGCAACGCTCACCGCTTGGTCAGGCAGCTCCGGGGGTGCAGTAGCAAAGAGCCAAATGGCAACAAGGGTGAAGAGGCCGGCGAGGGAGTAGCGAAGCGATTTCATTCTGTCTTTGCCTCATAGATTTTTTTCGCGCCGTAGGGACTGTCTCCGGCAGCGAGGTAGTCGAGGATGGCGTCCTCGTCGTATGCTGTGGCGAGCGTTACTTGCGGTTTCACCGCGTGGTTCCCATGGAAGTCATGGCAACCAAGACAGGTATCCCAGCGCTTGTCTGCGATGAGTGTCACGTGCGGCACGTCCACGGGATCGTTCTTGAGCGTCAGGTCCTCGTGGCAAGCGACGCAGAAGGTTGGCTCTGCAAAGGCACGTTCGGCTGTGTGCTCGGAATGGCAACCTAGGCAGGTATTGGCCTCCACGGTGGCCCGTGCCTCAATGAAGCGCGGCTCGTTGAAACGGTAGATCGGATGGCGCTCATTTGGCCGCTCGTGACAACCGAGGCAGGTGGCGGATGTGACCTCCGCATAGCCAAAATCCACAGGGTGCGCGCGGAGCCCGAGGGCGAATTTGACGTTGGCCTGAGCTTGTTGGCGAACCGTGCCCGTGCTCGCCTCATGGCAGCCGTCGCATGAGACTTTCGCATGGCCATGCTGGATTGGTCCAGCAGAGATTACCGTTTGCACCTCCGGCACGGTGAGGACAACCGCAGCCAGCCCGGTGAAGGGCACTATCAGAAAGAGAGCAAGCCAGCGCAGCTCCGCGGGCTTGGGAATGCGGGCCATGGCGGCCTCCCTAGCGATGCAAGCAGCACGGTGAGCTTTATGGATCTTGCGGAGCGACCCCAGAGATCCCAGCCACACCGGGGCGCGAGAAACCGATTACTATCGGGCAAACGCTCCAGCCCGTCTCGCGTAAGGTCAGAGTACCGACACGCGTTAAGACGCGCGCCTCGCGGACTTGTCTTAGCCGGATCGGGGGGAACAGGAGCGCCTCAACGCCTTGAAAAGGTTAGTTGTCGGCGTTCCACATCGTGCGTGCAGCACGGTCGGCCCAAGCTTCATCATAGGTGCTGGCCTCCGTCGCACCCGCGGTTTGAGCAGCAAGGATCTGACCCGCCGTGGGAAGTGGCAGGTCCGCGTGATCCTCAGTCCAAAGACCTGCACGCAAGAGCGCCCGCGCGCATTGGCTGTAGACCTCTTCCACCGTGATCTGGATTACCAAACGCGGTTCTCGCGACTTGATCCGGAAACGCGCAAGGAGGGAGTCATCCCGACTCAAGAAAGCGGTGCCATTCACGCGAATGACGTTGGTCTTCCCGGGCACCATAAACATCAGGGATACGCGCCCGTCCTCGATGATGTTGCGCAAACTGTCTGCGCGATTGTTGCCACGCCAGTCCGGCAAGAGCAGCGTTGAGCTGTCCGCAATTTGCACGACCGGTCCATCATCGCCACGAGGACTCCCATCAGTGCCCGAAGGGCCAACAGTAGAGAGAACGAGAAAGCGAGACGCTTCTATCCACGCCGCATATTCCGGCGTTATGTGAGTTGCGACCTTGGCGAGAGAGTTAGGGTCGGGTTGGCCGTAGAGCGCCTCTAACTCCGCAATCGTGCTAACCTTACTCATGCGCCCGCCTCATCAAGCAAAGCATCGGAGGCGGCCTCTACACGAGTTTCCAGCTCCGACATGAAACTGTGCTGGTCCTTTCCAACGGAAATGGGGTCTAGAAAGGTCACAACAGCGGTGCCGGGATAGCGCATAATGCCCTTACGCGGCCAAAACACTCCTGCATTGGTTGCGACCGGCACGCAGGACTGTCCCAGCTCTGAATAAAGCGCGTAAGTTCCGACTTTGTACGGGACCTGCGCGCGTGGTTTCACGCGTGTACCCTGGGGATAGATGCACAACTGGCCTGGATTGGCCGCGCCCTTGCGCACGTCGGTCAGCATCTTTCGTATCGCATCAGTGCGCCGCCCACGCTTGACCGGCACGCAGCCCAAGCGCCACGCGTAGATTCCTATGATCGGCGTGTAGAGCAACTCGTGCTTCATGATGAATTTTGCCCACGGCAGGGCGGAGTAAATGATCATGATGTCGAGAAAGCTCTGGTGCTTTGCGGCAATTAGAACTTCGCCTTGCGGAACCTCCCCGCGGACCTCTGTCTTGATGCCGACCATGATGCGAGCCGTCCACATGGCCCATCGCGCCCACGTATGGCAGGCGGCCCAAGCCCCTCGCTTTGAAAAGAGCGCCCATGGCAGGAATAGAATGCCCATGACAAGCATCATGGCATAGGCCTGCACAATAAAGAGCAGGGATAGCAACCAGCGCACCGCCCCCATCACGCCATGGTCCTGAGTGTGCGAAGCGCCGCGACACGAGTCGATGCAAAAGCCACTGCTCCGGAAAGGAGCGGAATGGCCGCAGGCAGGAGCCAGTCGAGCCCCCGAAAGCCCAGATCCGTAAGAAAGCCCGCTGCGGCATCCGTAGACGGAAGGAGGGCGACGGCAATCATGCCGGCCATGGTCCCGACCGCCGCGCCCAGCGCCGCCCGCAGTGTGAAGCGGCGGACGAAGGCCTGCGCAATATAGCCGTCACGCGCGCCGACCTGCCTGAGGACTTCGATGACCGAGCGGTTCGCCGCCAGCGCTGCGTTGGCAGCGAGGGTCACCATTGCTCCCATCGCCCCGGCAATAAGAACGAGTGAGAGCGCCGAAAGGCCGCGAAGTCGTCCCGCAGCCTCCACAAGTGGCCTACGCCACCTTGAATGATCGTCCACAATGGCTCCCGGTGCTTCCGCCTGAAGTCTCAGCCGCAGACCCTCAACATCAAGGTCTCCGCCGTCTTCGACCACGTCGATGAGCTGCGGGATAGGCAAGTCCTCAACCGGAAGCGAGCCGCCGAACCAAGGAGCGAGCAACGCGCGCTGCTCATCGGCTGTTAGTGCGCGGGCACTGCGAATGCCGGGTGTCGTTTCCAGAACGGTGAGAACGGCTTGAGTCTGCGCTTGCAGCTGTTCGGTCGGGGCTGAAATGCGGATGGTCAGCGACTGCGCGAGTTCTTCGGACCAACGGTCCGCAAGACGCCCGGAGCTCACCGACAGCGCCAGCGCGAAGCAAGCAAGAAATGCCATGGCAGCGGCTGAGAACGAGGTGAGTTGCGCCGTAAAACCGGTAGGCGGCACGACACGATCAGCCTGCGGGTCTCCCACAATGAAAGCAAAGGCTGAAGAAAGGAGCTTCACAGATCTGCCCCCGCCAATTGCAAGCGTCTGTTGGCAATGCGCAAAACGCGCGCCTGCACTTGCGCTTTCGACGCACGGATGAGCGCCATGTCATGGGTGGCGATCATGACGGTCTTTCCCATCTTGTTGAGTTCGATGAGGAGTTTGAGAATGCGTTGCGACATCTCCCAATCCACGTTGCCCGTGGGCTCATCGGCGAGGATCACATCTGGGGCCATGATGACCGCCCTCGCGAGCGCAACCCGTTGCCTCTCGCCTCCGGATAGCTGCGGCGGCAGGGCATCTTTGTGACCGCTCAACCCGACCCACCCGAGAAGTTCATCCAGGTTTGTCTGTGCGTCACCCGCATCCCGGCCAGACGCCATCAGAGGCAACGCGACGTTGTCTGCGACGCGAAGGTGGTCAAGAAACTGCGTATTCTGGGGCACCACGCCAATCTTGCGCCGCATCAGCGCAATCTGGTCCCGGTTCATAGCACGGGTATCTGTACCACCCAGCCGCACTTGCCCGGACGTCGCCAGCAGGTCACCGTAGATCAGCTTGAGAAACGTGGTTTTCCCGGCGCCGCTGGGTCCGGTAAGGAAGTGAAAAGAACCAGGCTGGACGCTCAGTGAAATATCCGCCAACAGCTCGCCGCCGCCGTAGGAATACGCAACCTTATCCAACTCTATCACTTGCTCGCCCCGTTTGATTGGCGGGACAGTGCCGCAAGGGGGCCACGGTTGCAATCAGCCTCTCGGGCACGGCTGCCCTATGTCTTGTTTTTGAACGGCGTCCGTAGGACAAGCATCTGAGACCAGGCGGGACGGTTCCTGCCACGGTAATGCAGTAGACAGGGGTAAAGATCACATGCGGCTTGAATGCCCGAATTGTGACGCGACCTACGAGGTGCCCGACAGCGTGATCCCTCAAGAAGGGCGCGATGTGCAGTGCTCGAATTGTGGGACGGCTTGGTTCTTTAATCCGTCAAAGGCCACGAATTCGGAGCCGTTGGAGACAGAACCCGAGGCGGCCGTGGCAGAACCAGCGAAGATCGCTGAAGAAGAACCTCTAGCTACGCCTACAATAGAGCCCGAGCCGGCAGCCGAACTCTACGCTAAGTTCGAACCGGAGGAGGAGGTAGCAGTTGCGGCATCAGCTCCTCCCTTGCCGCCGCGCCCGCGTAAGCCTTTGGATGCCAGCGTCACAGACGTCCTGCGCGAAGAGGCTGCGTTCGAGGCCCGCGCACGGGCAGAAGACGTGGGGATGGAGTATCAGGACGACCTGCCTTTGGTCGAACCTCCCTCGAGGCCCGCTCCCGAGCCTGATCAGGAGACAATTGCCACCGTGGCTGGATCTCGGCGAGATCTGCTGCCGGACATCGACGAGATCAACTCAACACTCCGGGCCACTTCGGAGCG
>JBCCPQ010000221.1:0-4761 GCA_039024825.1 Pseudomonadota bacterium | reverse complement strand
CCGGCCTCGGACTTCACATTTGCGCGCAGCTTTTCGCCGTTCAGGAGCCGATCCGGCACTTCGGCACGGAGGCGCAGCGGGCCAAATACCTCACAGACATGGGTTCCGGCGCAGCAATCGGCGCCTATGCACTGACCGAACCAGACGTCGGCTCCGAGGCATTGGGGCTCCAGACACGAGCGGAGAAGGACGGTGATTACTACGTCCTGAGTGGGACAAAAACCTATATCGGCATGGCACCCGTCGCCGATGTGATCGTTGTCTTTGCCTCCACCGCTCCGCAGCATAAGCACTGGGGACTTTCCGTCTTCATAGTCGAGGGCAGCGATCCGGGTCTCACGCGCGGTGACGCCCAGGATAAAGTTGGCCTGCGGACCATGCCTATGGGCACGCTCACCTTCGATGAATGCCGCATCCCGGCCAATAGACTGCTCGGCAAGGAAGGTGCCGGGCAGGCAATCTTTCAACACACAATGCTTTGGGAACGGTCGCTCATACTTGCAAGCCACGTCGGGGCCATGGCCCGACAATTAGAGCAAGCGGTGACCTTCGCGAAGCAGCGTCATGTGGGCGGCGGCCCGATCCTGCGACACCAATCAGTTTCAAATCGTCTTGCAGATATGGCCCTTCGGCTCGAGACCTGCCGCCTCATGCAGGCGGAAGCCGCTGTAAGGATCGATATGGGCACCGCCACTGCGCAATTCGCAGCTATGGTAAACCTTCACATCAGTGAAGCCGCTTTGGCCTCCAGCCTCGATGCGGTGCGCATCCATGGCGGCCAGGGTTACCTGCGCGGCACCGGGCCAGAGATGGACCTAAGGGATACTCTTGGATCGGTGATCTATTCCGGCACCAGCGACATACAACGCCAGATTATCGCCGGGATGCTCTAAGTCGGCTATTCTGCAGCCTCAACAAGCGACGCATCCGCCCCATCATTCTCCAAAACATCCAAAAGAACGCGCGTCCATTCCTCGTCCATGGGCGCTTTGAAGACGTCTCGGTGGGCAATATGCAGGCGTTCGACACGGGCTTCGGGGAGAAGGGTCTGCCAGATCCGCGTCATCCCGGGATCACAGCCGATGATCGTTGCAGAAACAGAAAGCGGCTTCGCCACATAGCGTGACGCCATCCGACCGAGAGAATAAACCATTGCACGGTGACGCGTCGTTCGATCGATTTTGCTCCCGCCGCCGGATTGCAGCGCACGGGTCACTTCACGGTACCGGCGCTTCCAGGGCAGGCTTTTCAGATCGAGCGGCGCGCGCCGGGCCCGGCGTCTGGCCTCTTCAAGGATGTAGCTCGGTCCAAATCCGCGAGTGACGTCTGTTCGGCCAAGGCCATCTACGATCGTGCCCTTTTTCAGCTCCAGCAAGGTCGGCGCCGACGCGTCCAACAAAAACAGCGACGCAACCTGATGGCCGTCTTCAATGAACTGACGCGCAAGTTCGAACACGAGCAGGCCGCCGAAAGAATAGCCAGCGAGACGGAAAGGACCCTTGGGTTGGGCGGCCAAGATCTCCTCTTTGTACCGCGCTGCGAGGTCTTCGAGGCGGTCCATGGTCACGATCCCGTCCGTCCGGTTCCAGACGGTCAGGTTATAAAACGGGTAGGGGATCGCCTGACCGGCCCGCCCAACATAGCCGTAATCCGCCAAAGCGAAGAAGAGCGGTGTGCCCTGAGGCGCGGGCTTGACTTGAATTACGGTGCTGTCCTCGTCCGCCTGTGCATCCTGTCCCGCGTCAAGCAGCGCCGCGAACTCGCTGAGCCTCGGCGTCTCAAGGATCATCTCGATGGGGATCGGCTCTCCGCGTTCGGCTTCAAGCAAGGTGATCATCTCGACCGCCGCTAGACTGTCTCCACCGATCAGGAAGAAGCTGTCTTCCGGGCCAATATGGTCGACCTTCAGCAGAGACCGCCAGATGCTAGCAACCAATTCTTCGGTTTCAGTGAGTTTAGGTGCGGAAAGATCAGTCGTGTCGCCGCCAGATGCTAGCGCCACTGCACGTATCGACTTGCGGTCGATTTTGCCGCTCGTGAGTGTCGGCAGCGCGCTCAGGATCTGATAACGAGCCGGCAGCATGGCGCGGCCCAGACGCTCCGAGAGCCATGTGCGCAGTGTTTCTGCGGTAACGTGCGTGCCAGTCTCAGGGACGACGGCGGCGACTATGGATCGCTGATCATCCGTCACAGGATACCAAGTGACCGCTGCCCTGGCGACCGCAGGGTGGGCAAGAAGAGCCGCCTCAATCTCCCCCGGTTCGATCCGAAGGCCGTTGATGGCCATCTGATCGTCAATGCGCCCAAGGTAGTCGATTACCGCGTCCTCGTTGCGCACAACTAGGTCGCCGGTGTGATAGAACGCAACCCCGTCCCGTTCCGTGAACACGAGCGCCGTACGCTCAGGATCGTTGCGGTAGCCCTGCGTGACGCTGTCTCCGCCGAGTAACAGCTCCCCAGCTTCGCCTGCGGGCAGGCTGCGGCCCTCGCCATCGACGATGTCGACTTTGAAATGGGCTAAAGGCGTGCCAATCGGTGCGGAGCTTGCTGAACGGCCATCGGGCAGGTCTGACGTCAGCGCGTGCGCCGTAGCCCAGACGGTCGTTTCAGTTGGGCCATACATGTTCAATACCATCTCTGCACGTGGCGCGAGGCTACGCGCAAAGGCGGGAGAAACCGCTTCACCATGAGTGATAAGAACGCGAACTGGAGGGAAGTCAGGCTCTGCCGTTAGGACAGCCTGCCATGTGGACGGTGTCGTCTGCACGATGCTCACGCCCGAAGTCTTAACTACCTCTGCCAATGCGCTTGGGCGCAGGACAAGGTCCCGCTCACGAAGAACGATCCGCGCGCCTGTGATCAACGGAAGGAAAAGTTCCGGTATCGAGGCATCGAAGGTCAACGGCGACGTCGCGAGGTAGCGATCATCGCCCGTGAAGCTCAAGCGGTCGCCGGCGGACGTCAGCAGGGTCATGACATTGCCATGGGTGACATTCACCGCTTTGGGCGTGCCCGTAGACCCGGAGGTGAGAAGCACATAGGCAATGTCGCCCGCCTTGGACGGTTTTGGATCAGGGCCCCTGCCTGCAACGGGAAGAATGTCCTCAAATGCGATGAAATCCGGGATCGGGCGGATTCCCTTCTCCACGAACGCGTAGCGCAACGGCAGAATATTCGCGCGAGGCCCCAGAACACAGCGGCACTTGCAAAGCCTTAGGGCGCGCATGTGCCGCTCTGTTGGGTCTCCCTTGTCGAGAGGGAGATACGCGGCACCGGCACCGAAGACGGCCATGATGCTCGCGGGAAGATCAAGGTCTCGGTCAAGCAGCAGTCCCACAAGGTCCCCCGGCTCTATACCGTGAGTCTGCAAGTGGCATCGAATGACTTCAGAACGCGAATGGAGATCCCCAAAACTGTGAAGCCCGTCCGCGTCATCCTGTGCAACGTCAGCACCAACCCGTCCGGCCATCTCCACAAAACCGGAATGCACGGTACTCTGAGGGCTCCAACGAACCTCCCTCTCACCCATACTCTTCGTTCCCCCTCGTCTCAACGGACCGCGCACTGGCGCTCCGTTTCTCGCATCCCCCGTTATACGCGAAATTCGCCGGTTAGGATGAAAATGAAATGTTGCGGTGTCAATCTATCACGACACATCTCACTGTTTACATGTCCGCCACAATACACACTGCTGCGATCCAATCGCTCGTCTCTCGCATAAAGCCACGTGCTGGGTAAGGAACGCCCTTAATCTCTGCGTCGAAAGCACTTTCGGTCCAAAGAATACGGACTTCATGATGTGATAGCATTTCGCCGGTTTGCGGGTACTGAGCTTTGAAAACCGCTTCCTTTGCCACGAACAGGCTGATCGCATTTCCTGTTTCGTCATGCCGCCTGATTCGCTCGCCTACCGCAGGATCAAGTTGCTTGAACCCTTCGATATCGATCCCGATTGTGCCGAGGTGCCGGCGGCCTAACGCGACGGCGACGATGCCATCCGTGTGCGTGATGGAACCGGTGTATCCTGCTGGCCAGATAGGTGCGCGGTCCGCCCCCATGGGCAGAGGCGTGGCTTTTAGCCCGGCTTCCACCATCAGGACCCGCGCTAGTATGCGGCCAGCTATGATTTCTCGCGTGCGCTTTGCGACGCGGGACGAACTTGGGGCAAGTTCCTCGGGCATCAGCTGTCCGGCAAGAGCATCCCACTCGGGACCAAGTCGCGCCGCGCGGAAGGACCAGCCCTTAGTAAGCCCCGGTACCGAAAAAAGCGCTTCGGCATCGAGGAGCAAGTCGTCTGGAACACAGGAAAGCTCCCGATCCATCTTCGCGGTCACGAAAGCCGGCCAGTATTTGCCAGGGTCGCCACTGCGCGTTCAAGCGCTTTGTCGTCTGCGGCTGCATCAAATCTCCGATGCATCTCAGCAAGACGTCGGGCGACATCCTTGTCGCGGCTCAGTTCTGTTATCTGGCGGGCAAGCGTCAAAGCTGTATCGCCATGGTCCCCAATCAGACCCAGGCCATGGAATGCGACGCGCGCAGCATTGCCCTGCTGGTCGTTAACTTGGGGGTAAAGGAGCATCGGCACCTCAGCTTCAATGCATTCTATCACGCTCGCGACTCCTGCGTGGATGACGGCCACATCCGCATGTTCCAAGAGCGCCCGCTGCGGACCCCAGGGCACAAGCGTGACATTGTCCGGCAGGTCAGGGACGGGCTGGGCCGTGCGCACTAGGCCAAGGACTTCCCAATCTGGGTTTGATT
>JBCCPQ010000220.1:0-4808 GCA_039024825.1 Pseudomonadota bacterium | reverse complement strand
AGAACGAGCGCTTCGGTGGACTGGCCGCGCGTGACCTGAAGCGTTGCCGCGCTGAGCGGCGCAGCGGCGTTTCGGCGGATGTGATCAAGGCGCGCCTCGATCCGGCTGCTGGCCTCTGGCGCCTGCATGTCTGCAAGGCAGTCAGCGAGCGCGGCTTCCATGGTTGCGTCTTTGTCTGCATGACGCGCCACGTCCTCGATTAGGATTGGCGCAGAGTCGTCATTTACCGGGCGCGGATCTTCGGCCAGTTCGGCCCAGGTGAAGTCCTGCGGCAGGTCGTGAAAGTCTCGTGCTGTTGTTGTCATGTTCCGCACTCCCCGTCTGCGACGCCGATGATGACGTGGCGTCTTGGGGGGAATAATGCGCCCTGCTTCCCCGTTTCACGCAGTGAGTAATGCGTGATTTCTCGGACTTGCAGCGTGAAACCAAGGCGTTTCAAGGGCCTGCAGGGGATCTGCGGGCCCAAAATCACGCTGTAAAGGTGCTCTGCGAGGCGCGTTTACTGAAAATTCACGCGACTGTGCCTGCACGTCCCGTGTTGAGCGCTTCTGCGGTGTGAGTGGTGAGCCGTGCAGGGTTCGAACCTGCGACCCACTGATTAAAAGTCAGTTGCTCTACCAACTGAGCTAACGGCCCACTCAGGCCGCTCACATAGAAAGGGCGTCTACGGGGGTCAAGGACAAATGCGGTGCCCGGCTGATGCGCAAGCGCCCGTCCTCTGGCCACCGCCCTGGACCGTGGCTATATCCGCCACCTATGGCAACCGCGCTTTCTCCCCTGCCGTTCATGAAGATGCACGGCCTTGGCAACGATTTCGTTGTTGTGGACACCCGTGCCGGTGGGAAAGAGCCGTCTGCGGCCCTCGTGTCCGCCCTCGCAGACCGGCACCGTGGGGTGGGGTTTGACCAGCTTGCCGTGGTTACCGCATCAGACGAGGCGGAGATTGGCGTACAATTTTACAATTCGGATGGCTCCACCTCCGCTGCGTGCGGCAATGCCACGCGCTGCATTGCAGAGCGGGAGATGGGCCAGCAGGGCGCAACGGAGCTCCGGATCGCTGTCGCCGGGCGCGGGACGCTGATCGCAAAGCGGCGGCCCGACGGGCTCGTGGCAGTGAACATGGGTCACCCCCTATTCAATTGGCGGGATATCCCACTGTCTGAAGAGATGGACACGCTTGCGCTGCCACTGCCCGGCGGGCCAACGGCCACGGGCATGGGAAATCCCCACTGCACCTTCTTTGTAGAAGACGCCGACGCGGTGGACCTGGCAGAGAGAGGTGCCGCGACAGAGCTTCATCCCCTCTTCCCGGAGCGCACGAATGTGCAGTTCGCCACTCTCCTTGGTGAGAACCGCATCCGGATGCGGGTGTGGGAGCGGGGGACGGGGATCACCCTCGCCTCTGGTTCTTCTTCATGTGCCACGGCCGTCGCGGCGGTGCGGCGCGGTCTGACTGGGCGGCAGGTGGACGTGGTGCTCGATGGTGGCACGCTCCAGATCGACTGGCGCGAGGACGGTGTCTGGATGGCCGGTCCAACGGCCCACGTCTTTGACGGCACGCTGACCGCCGAATTCCTGGCAGCGCTGTGACGCGGCCCCCGGTCTTTTCGAACCATGGCTGCCGTCTCAACGCCTATGAGACCGCGGCTATGAGGGAACTCGCCACCCAGGCTGGCTTGAGCGATGCGGTGGTCATAAACACCTGCGCGGTGACGCAGGAAGCCATCCGCAAGGCAAAGCAGGACATTCGGCGGCGGCGCAGGGACAATCCCAACGCCCGCATTATCGTCACCGGCTGCGGGGCGCAGGTGGACCCGGACGGCTTTGCAGCCATGGGTGAGGTCGACCACGTCATCGGCAACGATGAAAAGATGCAGCCCGCCACGTGGTCCTTGCTCAGCACTGGCGAGAGCGAGCCCGTGCAGGTCAACGATATCATGTCAGTGACGGAGACCGCCGGGCATCTGATCGATGGCTTCGGCACGCGCAGCCGGGCTTACGTGCAGGTCCAGAACGGCTGCGATCACCGCTGCACGTTCTGCATTATCCCCTATGGCCGGGGGAACTCCCGTTCCGTGCCGGCGGGCGTTGTGGTGGAGCAGGTGAAGCGCCTCGTGGATCGCGGCTTTAACGAGGTGGTGCTCACAGGCGTCGACATGACGTCGTGGGGGGCTGATCTTCCCGCGCAGCCGAAGCTCGGCGATCTGGTGCGCCGGATCCTCAAACTGGTACCGGACCTACCGCGCCTGAGGATCAGTTCCATCGACTCGATTGAGGTGGACGAGGCGCTGATGGAAGCCATCGCGACCGAGCCGCGCCTGATGCCGCACCTGCACCTTTCGCTCCAGCACGGCGATGACCTGATCCTCAAGCGCATGAAGCGTCGGCATCTGCGAGATGATGCGATCCGCTTTTGCGAGGAGGCGCGGCGGTTAAGGCCCGGTATGACCTTCGGCGCAGACATAATTGCGGGCTTCCCCACTGAGACGGAGGCGCATTTCCAGAACTCCCTGCGGCTGGTGGAGGAGTGCCACCTGACATGGCTCCACGTCTTTCCATACTCGCCACGTCCCGGAACGCCCGCCGCGCGCATGCCTCAGGTCGACGGCCGTGACATCAAGGCCCGCGCCGCGCGGCTCCGGGATGCGGGCGCTGCGGCTGTGGACCGCCATCTTGTCGAGCAGATCGGCGCGCGCCGGGCGGTTCTCTTGGAAAACCCCCGCATGGGCCGAACGGAACATTTCACCGAAGTGAGCTTTGCCAACGACCAGCCGGTGGGCGAGATCCTGCACGTGAACATCACGGGGCGTATCGCGACTCAGCTCACGGCCTGACACGCTGTTTCTAAAGCCGGGCCCGCGAAGTATGTGGCACAAAGAAAACCACTTCGTGGACAGGATGGCTTTGAGTACTTAAGTCCAATTGGGAAGAGGAGAGATGTCATGGCATTACCCTTGGCCCCGATTGCGGGAGTAGCCTTGCGTTACGGCGCAGTGGCGGTGGCGACCTATGCGGCGACGCGGGCGATCCCAAAGCTCCGGCGAGACCAGAACGTAGAAGACAGCCTCGATACCGTAGAAGAAGGCCTGGAGATGCGCCGCGACCCTGAGCAGATGAATGCGACGGGTCGCTTCCGGCGGGTTGTGCGCGTGGGTCGGGTTGCAGTCGAGCTTGATGCAACAGCGCTCGCTCGGGTCCGCCTGCGTCGGGTCGAGTGATGGAGCTCATCCATTCGGGTGCCTCACCCTTTGTGAGGATGTGCGTTGTTACGGCCCATGAGACCGGTCTGATTGACCAGATCACCCTTCGAAGCGTCACAACGAACGCGTTTGAAACCGCCCCGGAGGCGGCAGCGGCCAACCCCTTGGGTAAAATCCCGGCGCTGGTGCGACCCGAAGGTGGTGCCCTGTACGATAGTCGCGTGATCTGCCGGTATCTTGACGCGCGCGCGGGCAGCGGACTTTACCCTGAGGCGCGACTTTGGGAGGTGCTGACGCTGGAGGCCACGGCCCAGGGCATGGCGGATTGCGCCGTCTCCATGGCCTACGAGGTGCGCCTTCGGCCCGAAGAGCAGCAATCACCAGCGTGGATCGAAGCACAGTGGGACAAGGTTGCCCGTGCGCTCGATGCCATCGAGGCGCGCTGGATGTCCCATCTGCACCGACCCTTCGACGCCAGCCACATCGCAGTGGGCTGCGCGCTCGGCTACATTGACTTACGGCATGGCGCTCGGAACTGGCGTGATGCGCGTCCGGGTCTTGCTGAATGGTACGAAAAATGTGCCGCGCGGCCGTCCATGGAGGCGACTAAGCCGACATAAAAGGTCGGAAACTCCGGCTTTTCAGTCACTTTCGGTCCCGGCCCTGCGCCCGATTGTCCGGTTGGACCCGAAAATATCTTCCCGTAAACGAAATCGAACTTGAGCCGGGGATTCCATGCCCTAGGTCCGAGTCGGATGCCACGTGCTTAGATCACGGCACGCAGCCAGACGGAGGAATACTTGTCTAATCCTGAAGACGGCCACGACGAAGGTCGCCGAGATTTCATATACTACGCTACCGCCGGTGCTGGTGCCGTAGGGGTTGGTGCAGCGGTTTGGCCTCTGATCAACCAGATGAACCCGTCAGCGGACGTTCTCGCGCTGGCGTCTATCCGTGTTGACGTGAGCGGGCTCGATGAGGGCACGCAAATCACTGTCCTTTGGCAGGGTAAGCCGGTCTTCATCCGACGCCGCACGCCGGAAGAGATCGAAGAGGCTCGCGCCGTCGCAATAAGCGATCTCCAGGATCCCATTGCTCGGAACGAGAACATCGACGGCGAAGTCGACGCAACCGACGAGAATCGCACCCTCGATGAGGCTGGCGAGTGGCTTGTACAGATGGGCGTCTGCACTCACCTTGGGTGTGTCCCCCTTGGCAACGCGGGTGATTTCGGCGGGTGGTTCTGCCCATGTCACGGCTCTCACTACGACACCGCGGGTCGCATCCGCCGCGGCCCCGCACCGCAAAATCTTCCAATCCCGCCGGCGGCCTTCGTGGACGACGGCACGATCGAGCTTGGTTAAGAGGAGTTTACCAATGTCCGGCATTCCCCACGACCACTACGAACCGAAGACAAGCTTCGAAAAAGGCATGCAAAAGCGCCTGCCGATTATCGGGCTTCTCTACGATACAATCATGATCCCCACGCCCAAGAACCTGAACTGGATGTGGATTTGGGGGATCGTGCTGACCTTTACGCTTGCGCTTCAGATCATCACCGGCGTTGTGCTCGTGATGCACTACGTGCCGCACGTGGATCTGGCATTT
>JBCCPQ010000219.1:0-4876 GCA_039024825.1 Pseudomonadota bacterium | reverse complement strand
GCGCCCTTTTCAGCCAGCGCCTGCGCGCAGGCCAGCCCGATGCCCTGAGCCCCTCCTGTGACGATCGCCACGTCCTGTCGGTCAGTCATTGATCCCCCCTACATCTGCCCCGCGTGTGTCGGTGACGCTGGGTATGCAATGCAAGGTCGAAAATACGTCGGAAAGCGCTTAGGGCGCAGCGGCAGTGACCTCCACCTCCACCAGAAACTCCGGGCGCGTGAAGCCGGAGACGATCACGAGGGTTGAGGCCGGAAGCTGCGGAGGCGTCCCCAGCCACGCGTCGCGTGCCGCCATGTACCCCGCCATGTGCGCGCGATCCGTGACAAAAGCAGCGATACGGACAGTGTCAGAAGGCCCCATGCCCGCTTCTCTCAGGATGTGCGCGCAGTTTTCAAAGCACAGTGCAGCCTGCGCCTCGGCGCCGTCGGGTACGGAGCCGTCCAGTGCCAAAGGAAGCTGGCCCGATGTAACGGCGATACGCCAGCCCGCAGGGATCTCAATCCCGTGGGCGTATCGTCCGAACGGCTGTGCAATACTGCGCGGCAAAAGGGATTTCATCGTGTGGCGTGCTCCGTCGGTCTTCATACCCCTAGCAACTGCCTCGTTTTTCGTCATGTCCGCGCAGGAAGCGGGCGAGGAGCCAGTAGGATTGCAAAACAATTAGGCAAAAACGCCGGAAATGGCGTAGCTATTGAGCATTGGTCTCAGGCTGCTGGGGGGCGGCTGGTGCTCACCTTGAGTGCGCGCCGCCTCTGGCCTGCAATCAAGCATCACAGATTCGAGGGTAACATGACGAAAGCTGCTTCACTTACTTTTGCCACCGCCGGGACGATCGCACTCCTCGTCGGGAGCGCCGCAAAGGCAGACGGCCACCTCACCGAAGTTACGTTCGGCACGAACTGGGTCGCGCAGGCGGAACACGGTGGCTTCTACCAGTCCGTCGCCGACGGCACGTATGAGGAATGCGGCCTCGCCGTCACCATTTTGCCCGGCGGCCCACAGGTGAACAACGCGGCGCTTATGCTGGCGGGGCGGATCGATTTTTACATGGGTGGCCATCTCGATGCCTACTTCGGCGTGAATGAAGGCCTCCCGCTCGTCAACGTGATGTCTTCGTTCCAGAAAGATCCGCAGGTCATCATGTCTCATCCGGGCAAGGTCAGCTCCTTCGCAGAGCTGAAGGATCTTCGGATGATCGTGCAGGACGGCGCGACCTATTACGAATGGATGAAGGCCGCTTACGGCTTCGGCGACGATAACCGCCAGCCATACACCTTCAACTCCGCCCCCTTCATCGCCAACGAAAACAGCGCCCAGCAGGGGTACCTGTCCTCAGAGCCCTATGCGATCCTGCAGGAGACGGGCATCGAGGTTGATGTCTGGTTGATCGCGGATGCCGGATACAACGCGTATTCCACGACGATCCAGACAACCCGACCCTTCATCGACGCCAACCCGGATGTAGTGAAGTGCTTTGTCGAGGGATCAATCCTTGGCTGGTACAACTACATTTACGGCGACAACGCCGCTGCGGATGAGCTTATCCTCACCGACAACCCCGACATGACCCAGGACAAGATCGACTTCGCCATCGAAGCGATGATCGAGAACGGGATCGTCGATAGCGGTGACACGCTGGAGCTCGGTATCGGGGCAATGACGGACGAGCGCTCCAAGAGCTTCTACGACAACATGGTAGAGGCGGGCGTGCTGCCGGAGGGCCTTGACTACACGAAGGCCTACGACCTGACCTACATCAATCAGGGTCTCGGTCTCGAGCTGCGCCCGGACAATATGTAATGGCGGCCCTGCCGCTTGGACAAAGGGACCCGGTCCTGCACATGCGGGAGGTCGACAAGACCTTCAACGGCGGTGTCGTGGCCCTTCAGCACATGTCTCTTCAGGTCAACGAGGGGGACTTTATCTCCCTCCTTGGCCCGTCGGGCTGCGGCAAGTCCACGGCACTCCGGCTCATCGCCGGCCTGATGCCGCCCACTGCGGGCCGCATCGATTGGGAAGGGGGACAAAGCGCCGATGACCTCGGCGTTGTCTTCCAGGAACCCACGCTCATGCCCTGGGCGACGGTGGAAAAGAACGTCTTTCTGCCGTTTCGCCTGAGGGGAGAGAAATTCCCAGCCGTCCGCGACCGCATCCACGAGGTGCTCGATCTCGTCGGACTGGGAAGTTTCGCCGAAAGCTATCCAAGGGAGCTCTCAGGCGGGATGAAAATGCGCGTCTCCATCGCACGCGCCCTAGCCACAAACCCACGCCTCATCCTCATGGACGAGCCATTTGCGGCGCTCGATGAGATCACGCGCCAGAAGTTGAACGACGACCTGCTCAAGCTCAAGGAACGGGCCAACGCCACGGTGATCTTCGTGACGCACTCGGTCTTTGAATCGGTGTTTCTGAGCGACCGCATCCTCGTCATGGCGGCGCGCCCCGGGCGGATCATCCACGAGATCGAAGTCGACGCACCGTATCCGCGCGGGATCGAGTGGCGCACCTCGAAACGGTACGGAGAGGTCGCGCGCGAGGCGTCAGACATGCTCCACGGGGCGCTCAACACGCAGGAGGCTGCGGAATGACGGTTGCAGATACCAATACCCAGGTCCCCACAGAGGCTGACACTGCAGCCCTTGTCGACGCCGATGAAGTACGGCGCGCCCGGAAACGGCGCATTGAGGAGATCGCGAAATACGTCATCCCCGCTTGCGTCATGATCGCGGCCATCTGGTATTGGGATCGGCTGGTGGTCTGGAACGAGATCGAACCCTATATCCTGCCGCGCCCCGGCCTTGTGCTGAGCACGCTGATAGAGGATTGGGGGACGCTCTCCACCTCGCTCATGGTGACGCTTCAGATTACCGGCATGGCGCTCGCGGTGGCCGTCATCGGAGGGGTTGGTCTGGCCGTCATCTTTGCGCTGTCGCGCTACGCGGAGATGTCGTTTTCACCCTTCGCAGTGATCCTTCAGGTGACGCCCATCGTTTCCATCGCGCCGCTCATCTTCATCTACATTGAAAACCGGCTAATCGGACTTCTACTCTGCGCATGGATTGTCGCGTTTTTCCCGATACTTGCGAACACGACGCTGGGTCTCAAATCCACCGATCATAACCTCAGCGACCTTTTCACCATCTACAAATCGAACCGCTGGCAGCGGCTGATCCATCTGCAGTTGCCCTCCGCCTTGCCCTACTTCCTGGGTGGCCTGAAGATTGCAGGTGGTCTGGCCCTGATCGGTGCCGTGGTGGCGGAGTACGTTGCAGGCACCGGCGGGATCGGATCGGGACTTGCGTTCCGCATTCTGGAGGCTGGCTACCGGCTGCAGATCCCGAGGATGTTCGCCGCGCTCATCCTCATCGCGGTGACTGGCGTAATCATCTACGCGACCACGTCGCTTATTTCCCACCTTGCCCTGCGCAAGTGGCATGAATCGGCGCTGAAACGGGAGTAACGGATGGACTTTACGGCGCTGCCCGATGCCGGCTCATCCGCTACCGTCCATCTGACGAATGTCACCGTTCCAGGCTGCCTTCTGGGGCAGGGGGAGGCGCTTGTTCGGACGGAACTCTTTCTGTCCGGCGGCAAAATCGTCGCCGCCGCGCCCGCGTCCAAACCCATCGACATGAAGGGGGCCATGGTCTTCCCGGCCTTCGTCGATTGCCACACGCATCTCGACAAGGCGCAGATGTGGGGTCGGACACCGAACCCAGACGGCTCCTTTGACGGCGCCATTGAGGCCGTCGGACACGACAAGATCGGGCGCTGGGACCGGGCAGACCTCTATCCGCGGATGAGCTTCGCGCTGAAGTCAGCCTTCGCCCATGGCACGCGCGCCATCCGCACGCATCTCGACTGGTTCGGCGATTTGACCGCTGCAGAGGCGTCCTGGCCCGTCTTCGATGAGCTGCGCTCCGAATGGGCAGGCCGGATAGAGCTGCAGGCGGCGGTGCTCACGGGCGGCGACCTCGGGCAGGACCCGAGCGAGGTCGGCCGCTGCGCCGACACGGTTGCCAAATACGGCGGCATCCTGGGCAACTGCACCTATCCGGGCCCAGACCAGCGCAAGGAGATCGCGGCGTTTTTCAAAGCCGCTGAAGACAGGGGCCTCGCTCTCGACTTCCACGTGGACGAGACGATGGACCCGACGGTCAACACCCTCAAGGACATCGCCGAGCTTGCCATAGAGACGGGCTTCTCAAGCGACGTTCTCGTGGGTCATCTCTGCTCGCTTTCCACCATGCCAGAGGCGGACGCGCTTGCGACACTCGACCTTGTGGCCAAAGCGGGCCTCAACGTTGTGAGCCTGCCGATGTGCAATCTCTACCTGCAGGATCGCCACGCGGCGCGCACCCCACGCAACCGTGGCATCACGCTGGTCCATGAGATGAAGGCCCGTGGCATCTCCGTGTCTTTTGCGTCCGATAACACCCGCGATCCCTTCTACGCCTATGGCGACATGGACATGCTGGAGGTGATGCGGGAGGCGACACGTATTGGTCACCTCGATCATGCGGACCCGGACTGGACACACGCCTTCCTGACGAACCCCGCCTCGGCCTGCGGGTTTGACGCGCCGAGCCTCGCGCCGGGTGCCCCCGCAGACCTCGTCATCTGCAAGGCCCGTACCTGGACAGAACTCTTCGCCCGTCCGCAATCTGATCGCATTGTCCTGCGCGCCGGACGCGCCATCGACCGGATGCTGCCGGACTTCGCTGAACTCGACCCACTTATGGCGCCGCTCAAAACACCGGCCGCCGTGGCAGAATAATAGGAGCTGCTATGAACCTCGACGCCGCCATCGCCGCCCTCGAAGAAGCTGGCATCCGTACCGTCACCCGTCCCGCCGCCGTCAAGCAGCGCTCGCGTG
>JBCCPQ010000218.1:0-4883 GCA_039024825.1 Pseudomonadota bacterium | reverse complement strand
TCGCGCCAAGCCCGGCCTGATGCTCTTTCAAAATACCAATGATCTGTTCTTCGCTGAAACGGCTTCTCTTCATTGTCTGTCTCCTCAGTTGGAGAACAGGCTAACCCCGAATCGAGGACTTTTCAGGGGAGCAGGTCACATGGGGCCAGGCCATGTCTGCCGCCGTTTTCCGCTTGGGCTCGCGGGTCGGTAGGTTCATCGCGCGCACCTGGCCAAGGGAGAGGCCGAGGTTGATGAACGAAACCGGTACGTCGAGCTCGTCGCCGAACCGCTCGACCTTTTCGCACAGACTGTCGGCGGCGGACTGGCCCGACCTGTCGAAGTCATAGAGCGCATAGACGTGGAGCGTTCGACCCGTATCCCTAAGGCGGGCCACAGCTTCATAAGCAAAGGTCTCCGACGTGTAGCCGCCTGTGGGCATCAGCGACACGTCGTATTCAGCGGTTACCGGGTAGAGAACGCCAGCCAGGGCCGATTTTTCAATCCAGATTTCCACTTCATCGAATGAGTCCGCCCACAGGCTCTTGCGGTAGAGCCGGGCAGTTTCTTGCAGCGCATCTTCCCAGCCGTCATGCGTCCTGGGGCGGCGCGTGTAGCGCGTGGCATCGGATATCGTATTGTACGGCAACCGCCCGTCGCGGCGCAGGTTGAGGACGTGCCGCTGAACCTTCGCGTAGCTCGCCTCGGTCTTGTCGATGCCGGGGAGATGAGCGACTTCCGCTTGATAGTAGAGGCCGCGTACCGTCATGGGGCCATGCGCCAGCGCGTATTCGATGTAGAAGCGCGCACGCTCTTCCATCTCGCTCTTGCTGGCACGACGGCGCTTTACGGGGCTAGCCCTGTAAGCCTTCATCACGCCGCCTCCGCCTTGGAGCGCGGGATCGGGCTGACCGTGTCGACCAGCCTGTAGGTGCCGTAGGTCACCGCGTCTTCGCCAACGCCTTCCGTGTGGAAATCGGTCACAATGTCGACCTCGTAATCGCGGCGCAGGATCAGCACCGCGTCGCTCAGACGGAGCGGGCTCGCGCAATGGATGGGACCGATGCGCAGGGCCTCAAACACCTGCAAATAACGGTGCGAGAGAGTGATGGTACGCTCGTCGCCGGTTTCTTTCTTCAGCAGGTAGCTGGATGGGACACGCGTTTGCGGCAAATCGCGTCGCGACATAATCCAGCGCGCGTCTTTCGGGCTTTTCTTTTTGAATTTGGACAACTGCTCGGTCCTTTTCCTTGAAGGACCGGGTCGAAGCGACTATTGTTTGGCTATTCCACAAGCCCAACGAATGTGCCCGCCCGGTCCCAGACTGGGTGGGCTTCGTTAGGCGGCTTGGTTCGTAGTCTGGCCCTTCGCGCGTTCGGCTAAGGAGACAAGCGCCGCGTCGAATTCATGCTCAAGCCAGAAATTTCGCTGGCCAATCTTGAAAGGCGCTGGCAATGCGCCATTAGCCACTTCCAAGTAGATGGTGTTCCTCGAGCAATTCCCGCGCTTGCGGCACGCTTCGGACATATCAATGTATCGCACGTGGGCGCCTTTCCCCATAAAGCGCCGCACAGCAGGCATCGGCGCTTCAACCAAAAGATGCGTCCATGCCTGTTAGAACGCGTCTGCTCTGACGCGTCCTAAGATGCTTTCGGATTGAAGCGCGCATAATGGGGGGACGAGAGAATTCCCCCCCCCTCCTCCTCTACCCCGGGCTCCTGCCAGAAAGGTCGTGCAACTAGTCTTTGAGCGTTGCCCGGCGGTAGGCTCCCAAGTGCTCTCGGACCCAAGCGCCTTCGGCTGGCAAAACAGCGTGTGGTTGGTCTTTAACGACGATAGAAGTGTCACTGAAACAGTCTAAGGTGTGGAAAACTCTCGGCACACACCAAGGCAACCACTCCTTGAAGGGATCTTGGTCAACCTCAAACAGACCAAGCTCGAGTGCCCGCTGCTCGACCCGTGCACTTACACGCATCCAAGCTATGAAAGCCTCATTGTCGTCAATGGATCGTTGCTGGACGGGAATTGGAAGGATCTCAAAGGCAGCCCAAAAGAGGAGAGCAGAACGATACTCCTTGAAGGATTTTCTTAGCCTTCTGCCATCGCTTGGCAGCGTTTTTCCTTTGTCTGTTCGAATGCGAGAAGCTGACTCTTGGATAATGTAAATCGCTTTATTGAAGTCTATCGCACTGCGGTTCTCCAGATTGTGAATGATCTGATTGAGGACTGCGCCGCACAATCTGGCGGACCGTCGGCGAGTATTGAGCGCCCTTCGGGTGGCCATTGCTGCGGCGCTGTCTTTCTGTCTAACTCCCTCTGCGTACTCATTGCGGTCTTGCAGTAATGCACGGTAGGCTGCCTCGGCATCTGCTTCATTCTCGGGATAGAGCAGGTAGCACTGTGCCTTCATCGTTGCCCATTCCACGGTATGCCCATTCGAAAAAATGGGGAGAACCCTCATCGCGTGCAGTCCTTCTCAGCTTTGAAAGCACTTTGAGTAAGGGAGTCAGCCCACTTTTCCATCAGCACCGCGCGTTGTTCGAGGTAATCAGTCCTGCTGTAAGCGCGTTGAACTGAGCTCCCCACAGTGTGCGCAAGAACCGTTTCCGCGACCTCGTATGGCGCGTCCGTCGCCTCGGCGAGCCAGGTGCGCAAGCTGGATCGAAAGCCATGTGGGCGCGCATCCATGCCGCGACGCTCCATCAACCGAGCCATGGTCGCATCGCTGATCACGCCCTTGCGCACGCTTGGAAACAGGAAGCCGTCGCGGCTATGGGGCATCGCCAACCCGATGACCTTTTGCGCCTCGACCGACAGCGGCACCCTGAAGTCGGACGTCTTGCCCTTAGCGCCCTTCATCAGCTCAGCGGGAATGGTCCAAACATCGCCATTGATTTGATCTACGCGAAGAAACCGGAGTGGGCGGGATCGCACACCTGTCAGAATGAGTAGGCGAAGCGCCAGGTGAGTGACCGTGGGCTCCGCGAGGGTTGCATAGAAGCTCGGCACCTCTTGCCACGCCATAGCCGGGATGTGTTGGGCTTCATGGCGGCTCTTCCCAAGAAGGGCTTTCGCCTTGGCAACAGCTTGGAGGTCTACGTCCAGCCCGAGTGCAGCACCGTGGCGCATCACAATGTTGAGCCGGTCCAGCGCCTTGCGCGCAGTGTCCGCCTTTGTGTGCCAAAGGGGTGCGATGGTCGTTCGGATATCTTGCTGATCGATATCTTCGACCGGCACCCTGCCAAGCTTAGGCAGGACATGGAGCCGGAGCGGTGAAAACCATCGACCGGCCTTGCCATCGTCTTTGAGTTGAGCTTGTCGCGCGGTGAAGGCGTCCTCGGCGACTGCAGCGAGCGAATTGTCGACACGCAAAAGCTGGCGGCGCTCTTTCTCGCGCTCCTTGATGGGATCTTTGCCCGCCGCCACCAGCGGGCGCCACCTATCAGCAGCCTCACGCGCAGCTTTCAAGGTGACGTCACCGAGCGCCCCGAGGCCCATCTCACGGCGGCGTCCATGGATGGTGTACCGCAGCACCCACTTCGCGTTTCCTTCAGGCGTCTTGAAGAGCCATAGGCCCGCGCCGTCGCTGTACTTGCCAGGACCAGCCTTCTGGACCTTTACATTCGACAGCTTGTTCCTCGGTCTCGGCACAGTCCACTCCTCAGTCCACCTTCAATATGTAGGATAGGATGAGACGGTTTGCTACGTGCTGAAGTCGGTTTGATACTGATTTATGGGCAGGAATCGTGAACGTTGAAATGGCGCGGCAGATCGAGACGGGTTGCTACCACAAGATATTGGAATTCGTTGCCTCTCCTGGGCACCAGTCTTCCCGAACATAGCCGTCCAAAGCCTCGGAAAAACAACAGCTTTCCGGGTATTCTCCTGAACATAGATGACCGCCTGACCCAGGAAATCGCACCCATTTCTGGGTAGCGAACTGGGTAACGGGCGCCAAGATGTGCCGCGGAGACCCGTTGCCCAGATGTCGCTGTCTGACCTGAAGATTCGCAGGGTAAAACAGAAAAATAAGGCCTACCGACTCAGTGATGGCTTGGGCCTCTATCTCCAGGTGCAGAAAACAGGTTCGAAGCTTTGGAGAACGGCTTCGGCACAGTACTGCGGCGCCTTGGCTACTCCGGAGACGAAGTCACGGCGCAAGGGTTCCGAGTAACCGCCAGCACGATCCTAAACGCCCGAGAGTACAAACCTTATGTGATCGAAGCGGTGTTGGCCCACCAAGACTCTAACGAGATCAGACGGACCTAAAACCGGACAACGTACTCAGAGCAGCGGGTGGAGCTGATACAGGTTTGGGCGGATCTGTGCCATGAGTTCAAATCCTGAAGTGGTAAGTCAGCAAGAGACCACCAAGGTCCGAGCACGGGAACTGTGTCCGCGTCCCGGCAACACATTTGCGACGCGATAGGGCACAGCTTCGCAAGCCACTGTCTGTCACTTGCTGATCCCGGTGAAATCCCGCCTGTTCGGTTCGCGACCGAACAGACGCTGCTCAAAACTCCCGATTGACGCATTCGCAACGGGACAGTGAGACTGGCGCCCCGGGGGAGCCAATTCGGAGCGGGACTATGCGCGTTGCTGAATTCACGACCTTCAAGGTGAATCGGAAGGAGCCGCTGGCCGCGCTGGTCTCGCGGATGCTCGAGGCGGTCGATGCCGCTGGTATGGCGGACCGGCATATCGCAGCTGCCTTCAGCGATACCCCCGTCGAAGGCTCCGTCTCGGCGGTCGCCCGCGCGCTGAAGAGGATGCCCGAGCTGGCGCCCTTCGCAACCGAGGGCTCACCACGCCTGCTGACCAATATGGAGGATGGGCCGAAGCCGGGCGAAACGATCCCGGACGAGACGATCCTCGCGCTCGCCGCTGGCGTCCCGCGATCCTTG
>JBCCPQ010000217.1:0-4905 GCA_039024825.1 Pseudomonadota bacterium | reverse complement strand
TTCGGTCAGTCACGCTGCCGCCTCCGTCCTGAGGTTTTCAGTTTTGAGGCTTTCCGATTGACGAGACTGAAGAGGAAGCCGACCGGCCAGCTGCACCACCTCGCCGCGAAGTCCCGATAGCCGAGAACCAACCATCCGGCTGAGCGGGCCGCTGAGAGGCGGCCGCTCACCACCAAACTGAAGGTCGGAGCGACCGTCAGGGGAGCGTTCCGACCCTATAGGGGTATGGGGATATAGTGGAACACCCGTTGGAAGGGGGTTTCGAAGGGGGTTGGAAGCACCTTTGGAACCGGTTGGAAAGGGGGGGTTGGAAGGGGGTTGGAAGCCTCATTTGGTTACCTCCAGATAGTGCCGCCGCTTGGATGGAGGGCCGTCTTGAGAGATGCGAATGGCCCCTTTTCGAAGCAGCTCATCCATGGCGCCGCGAAGGGCGTTCTTCGTCATTTCCTCTGACCCTGGGTCCTTCGCGAAGACTGTCGGTGCGTAAGTCTGGCCGCCCGCGTGGTTCACTTTGCGACCCTGTTTGGAATACTCCGTGAGCAGCTTCAGGAAGACCCGCTCCGCCTTCGCGGAGGCTGCCATGCGATCAAGACCGCTGGGGGTCTTTTCGGCGACGAATGCGCCAGCTTCCCAGCGCATTTTTATCTCTTCGCCTGTGCGCCCGTAGTTGGCCCTTTTGGTCGTCAAAATGCGGGCGTCAGCGTCGGGCTCAAAGCCCTCGTCTTCGATGCGCGAGAGGTAGAGACGCGAGCGCACAGAGTTGTTCCAGGCGGTCGAGCCAGACATGCCGGTGCCACTGGAAAGCCCGGTGAGGGAGGGGTGGCCGAGGAGCACAACCGCGCATGTCCGGCGGAGGGACAATCCGCGCAGAATGCCAACGAACTGCCTCACCTTGGCGCGGTCGTTTTCGTTGGCCGGATAGACATCAGCCAACGTGTCGATCACGACAAGATCAGCGTCTTCATCCTTGGTGCGACCGTCGATTTCTTTGAACAGTTCCGTCTCGATCAGACCGTTGGGCGTGTCGGTGGCCAGAAGCGCGTTTTCACCCGCCAGCGAGCGCAGCGTGAGGCCTGAGAGGTCCGCATAGCCGCATCCCATTGCGTTGACGATGTCGTCCGTGCGGCGGTGGAGCTAGTCGTCGTCATCCTCAGCGCTCAGGTAGATCACACGACCCGGTTCTACGGCTCTGCCGATCCAAGCGTTGCCGGTCGTCACCGCAATAGCGAGTTGGAGCGCCAGAAGGCTCTTCCCAGTGCCGCCGTCGCCGCCCAGCAGCGTAACGGTCTTTTGAGGCACCATACCGGAGACCAGCCATTCCCTAAGGGGAACCTCACGGCCCTTGAGCGAGGCAGCCGAGTAGAACCGACTGCCGCGCTCGAAGGGCGCCTTGATGACGCGGTCCTCCGTAGTGCCTGCCACTTTGTAAGCCTGATAAGCCTCGTATTCCTCATCGAAGCTCATGCGGCCTGGTCCTCCGCGACCTTCGCCAGGAAGGCGGCCTGTTCAGCGCCTGTCAGCGAGTGGAAGGCAGCAAGAGAATAAGCCTTGCGCTCCAGTACGCTCGCAACCGACGCCCATCCAAACGCCTCGCCCATCAAGTCGAACAAAGGCACAACGGGAGGGCCGGCCTCCGTTGCGTACGATCCGAGGATCTGTTGCGCATCCTCAGCCTGGCAGGCAGCAAGGGCAGCGACGGCATGGCTCGCTCTCTCCGCCGGTGAGAGACGGGCGCGCCAAAGCAGGCTGGCGCTCTCCCAAGACGACGCGTCTACGGCCGTCAGTGCAAAACCAAGGGCACGGCTGGCGCTCTTGTGTCGGGGCACGATCCCGTCGCGCAACCGGGTCATGGCACCACCTCCAGAAGCTCTGTCGGATCGAAATGCCCGACGCCCTCCACACGCGCCAGAATGCGTCCGGTTTCGTCCTTCAGGACACGGTGCGGGTTGCAATTGCAGAGGCGCGCTGGCGTGTAGATGGCGCAGTCCGGATCGTGCTGGAATTCAGCAATGACAATACGACCCGGCTTCATATGTCTGCGACGGGCGGCTGCCCAAGCGCGCCGCGCTCTACGGCTGGTCTGTTCCATCAGTGGCGCCCCCCATAGCAATGATACGCGAGGGCACGCGCCGTGGGTCCTGGCAGGCCGTGACGAATGCGAAGGCGCTGGATTTGGATGGCCCGCTTGTCTTTTGGACTGGTGGTGAATTGCATACTGCTCGTCCTTCGTGCTTGAAGGATCGCGCCACATGTGCCATGTCTTGGGTACCGCACCTCAAGATATAGCCCCGGCTCGATCCAAGGATTGAGACCGGGGTTTCTTACGCGGCGTCGGCCTGCATGACGGCGTCGATATCGGCCTCATTCCAATAAAGGCGTGCGCCGAGTTTTGTGGGTTGGGGCAGGCGGCCCATTTCAATGTCACGGTAAATCGTCGTGCGGCCGCGGCCGCCGAGCTTTTCCTGGACTTCGCGAAACGTAAGATAGCGCATTTGTGCACCTCGTGGCTGAGGGGGTGCACGATTGAAATGGCGCACCCCGGTAAGCGGTGGTGCACAACCATTTACAGGTGTGATCTTATCTGATCACACGCCCTATTTCCCATAATTGGGCGCCTGGGCCCACAACCCAATTGTGTGGCCGCTTGATAAGGCCGAAATGCTCTAGCTCACGCTCGCGGATCATTCGGATAATGGCGTCTGCGCGGTCGCGGTTCTTTTGGTGCTTCTTGTTGCTAAGCCAACCTTCAAAGGTCACCCTTGATCGATGAACCCCACGCTCTGCGAAGACCTCCTTAAGGATCACCGCGATGGTCTGCTTCGCAGAGCCGTCACTCGTCGAAATGGGTAGCCTTTTCTTCCCAAATGCATTCTCAAGATAGAGCGCTGCCGCACGAGCAACGAGGATTGCGCCAAAGTTTTGACCCTCTCGTACCCCCCTTTGTCCTGTGCCTACTTTTGGCGTGCCCCGAATTAGCGCCATGCAAATTGGCCTCATTGGTTTCGGAACAGGAACACCTTCCCAAGTGTTACAGACGCAAATCTCGGTAACAATTTGCATCGCATTGGGCTCCCCGTGCGCCTGCACAGCGAGCGCCAATGCGACTTGATCAGGCAGACGGTAAAAGAGCCTGTCGGGGGCAGGCGAGACTTCTTCAAGGCCGGGCGTCACTGAAATCAGAATTCTTGGGTAGGTGAACTGCGCAATTTCCTTGAGAGAGCTTTTAGTAGCCTCTTCTGCCACATCAATAATTTCGCGGGCTAATTGCATCGGGGAGCAATCTGGCAGCTCGTCATCAGGAACGTCATCTGTTGGTTGCATCTATCGCAATCACCTCCGACTGTTGAAGAAGGCAGTTTGCCCACCGCTCCATGAGCGCGCGGCGCTGTTCTAAAAAGTCGGTCCGTCTGTATGCCCGCTCAACGGCGCCGCCGGTAGAATGGCCAAGCGCGGTTTCCGCCACATCACGTGGCGTGTTGGTTGCCTCCGCAGCCCAATCGCGGAACGAAGAACGAAAGCCGTGCGGGCGCGCATCAAGCCCACGACGATCCATGAACTTTGTCATGGTCATGTCGGAGATGACGCCTTTCCTGATGCCAGGAAACAGGAGGCCCTCTCGGGCGAATTTGCGAGCATGCTGGATAACGGACTGCGCTTCGGTCGACAGGGGCACGCGAAAATCTGCGGCATCACCGACACGGGCTTTCATTGCGTCGCCGGGAATTGTCCAAAGGTCGCCGTCGATTTGATCTTCGTGGATGTTGCGTAACGGGAAGGATCGTACTGCCGTCAGGATCAGAAGCCGAAGGGCCAGTTCAGTTGTGCTGTCGTCGGAAAGGCTACGGTAGAATTCTGGCACGTCTTGCCATGGCATTGCGGGGATGTGTTTCGGCACGTGTCGCTGGCGCCCTAGCAACGCGAGCGCTTTGTCAGTCGCTTGAATGTCCACGTCCAGGCCCAGAGCAGCTGCGTGGCGCAGGCAGATGCCAAGTCGATTTAGGGCCTTCTTGGCGGTCGCTGCTTTGGTGTGCCAGATAGGTTGTAACGCGTCTCTGATGTCGCGCTGGTCGATTTCGGAGACCGGCATTCGTCCGAGTTTCGGCAAAACGTGGAGTTCTAATGGGCTAAACCAGCGACCTGCCCTGCCGTCATCTTTCAACTCGGCCTTCCGGCTTTCGAATGCATCCAGGGCGATGTCTCTGAGGATGTGAGCATTTCGTTCAGAAATGCGCTGGCGGCGTTCCCGTTCCTTTATGGCGTCGCGACCCTGACGAACCACGGCGCGCCACTTTTCAGCCTCGTCACGCGCTTCGTTGAGCGACACATCAGGGTAGCGACCCAATCCCATTTCGTGCCTTCGACCATGGATCGTGTACCGCAGGACCCATTTTGCACCGTGGTCATCGCGCTTTTCGCGTCGATACAACCAAAGGCCGCCACCGTCACCAAGTTTCCCGGGTGGCGCTGACTTGATCTCAGCGTTCGTCAGTTTGTGCAGTGAGCGCGCCAATGTGTCCCCTTTCTGGTCCCCCTCTATATATGGGGTACAATGGAGCAGAACGGAACAGGCTGAAACATCGACGCTGCAGTTTTTGCTGGGTCTGCGATCCACGCGGAACAGTATGGCGCATCAAGATATAGAGATTGGATGCCCTTCAGCGGCACCACTCTTCTCTCGGAAGACCATCGATCAAAAGTCAAACAGGACGTTATCGGGGCCAACCTGTGGACCGTGCTTCTTGTGCGAACCTGTCCGTCGGTGCGACGCTGGTTGGGGGGCCCGCGTTGAAACGCGCATAGGATATCGAACCATCCGGGTCCTTTGCCTCGACATCGCGGTGGCGCTTCGACCAGACCCCGGCGCAGCGGCGAGACAACGCTCCCATAGATCGGCCGTATCTCGGG
>JBCCPQ010000216.1:0-4919 GCA_039024825.1 Pseudomonadota bacterium | reverse complement strand
GCTGTCGGTGACATCTGCAAAGATCGTAGGCTGGAGGAAATACCCAGGCATCTCGGCACGGCGCCCCCCGCTAACGAGGGTTGCGCCTTCTTCGATCCCTTTTGCGATGTATCCCTCGACGATCTTGAGCTGTGCCTCTGACACCATGGGCCCGAAGCTTGTGGCCTCATCCATGGGGTCGCCGAGAACCGCGGCCTCGGTCCTCTCCTTGAGACGAGCGACAAAGGCGTCGCGGATACCGCTTTGCACGAACACGCGCGTCCCGTTCGAGCACACCTGCCCGGATGAGTAAAAATTACCGAGGATCGCCCCGGACACCGCGTCCTCAATGTCTGCATCATCGAAGATGATCAGAGGTGACTTGCCGCCAAGCTCCATCGTGACGTGCTTCATTTGCGCGGCAGCAGCAGCATAGACGCGTTTGCCAGTGGGCGAAGACCCGGTGAGAGACACTTTTGCGACGCGGGGGTCCTCCACCAGTGCGCTGCCAACCGCGCCTTTGCCTTGAACGACGTTGTATAACCCCGCAGGTAGGCCTGCCTCGTGGAGGATTTCAGCGATCTTGAGGGCACAGAGCGGAGTGGTCTCCGACGGCTTGAACACCATGGCATTGCCGCAAGCGAGTGCGGGAGCCCCCTTCCACGCGGCGATCTGAGTGGGGTAATTCCACGCTCCAATGCCAACGCAGACGCCAAGAGCTTCGCGGATCGTATAGGCCCAGTCTCCACCCAGGGGGATGTGTTCGCCCGTGAGGCTTCCGGCCAGCCCGCCGAAGTATTCAAGCGCATCTGCTGCCGACGTGGCATCAGCGACCAGCGTTTCCTGAAGCGGCTTTCCGGTGTCGTAGGTTTCAATCACGGAAAGCTCGCGGTTGCGCTCGCGGATCATGTCCGCGGCCCGGCGCAGGACACGGCCCCTTTCCGTCCCCGAAAGCGCCGCCCAGGCAGGCTGCGCGGCCTTCGCTGCATCAAGCGCGGCGTTGATGACAGAGGGCGTGGCAGCATGCACGTGCCCGATCCTTTCGCCGGTGGCGGGGTAGATAATCTCAATCATCTCGCCTGCGTCGTCCTCAAGAAAGACGCCGTTGACGAAATGTGATGCAGTGGGACGTGGATCGATGCTCATCCTTGATGATGTCTCCGAATTCCGGGCGGAGGTGTAGCCTAAAAGCGAAGCTCTACAGCCCCTTGCCGCCCAAGGGTGCGTGATTCACACACCCTCTGTTAGATTTGGCCCCGGCACCCGAGGACGCTGAGCCTCTGCTGTTCGCCCAATCCTCCCTTGCCGCGGCCGCAAATGCCCGGCAATAGATCATGTCGAGACACCTTCGCGGAGGACGTTATGGCAGACTACAAGTTCGACACGCTCAGCTTACACGCCGGCCAGTCGCCGGACGGCCGCTTTGGCTCACGCGCTGTGCCGATCCATCAGACCACGTCCTATGTCTTTCAGGACACGGAGCAAGCGGCGGCCCTCTTCAACATGGAGATCGGGGGCCACATCTACACGCGCCTCACAAACCCAACGGTTGCTGTTCTGGAGCAGCGGCTGGCAGCCCTCGACGGCGGGGTGGCTGCGGTCGCTACGGCCTCGGGCATGTCCGCGCTCTTTGTGACCGTTCTGGCCATCTGTTCGGCGGGTGACCACGTGGTTGCGTCAAGCCAGATGTACGGTGCCAACATCAACCTCTTCCAACACACGCTGAGCCGCTACGGGATCGAGACGACCTTCGTAAAACCGCGCGCCGATGAGATCGAGGGCGCGATCCGCGAGAACACCAAGATGGTCTTCGGAGAGGTCATCGGGAACCCTGGGATGGACATCATGGACGTCCCGGCCGTCGCGGCTGTGACGAAGGCCGCCAACGTCCCCCTTGTCATCGACGCGACCTTCAACACGCCCTGGATGGTCAAACCCATCGAAATGGGAGCCAATATCGTCATCCACTCTCTTACCAAATGGATGGGGGGGCATGGCGTTGCTCTGGGTGGTGGCGTGATTGACGGCGGCAATTTCGACTGGGGTGCCACGCCCGGCAAGTTCCCGACGATGACAGAGGCGCATTTTGGCTACCAGGGAGTAAACCTCTGGGAAGAGTTCGGTCCCATGGCCTTCGCCACCCGCGTGCGGACCGAAGGCATGATGAATGCGGGTCCCTGCATGGCACCACAGAACGCCTTCTACATCCTGCAAGGCATTGAGACCCTGCCGCTTCGCATGGAGCGTCACATGTCAAACACCGCCAAGATGCTGGAGTTCTTGACGAACCACGAGCAGGTGAGCTGGGTCAAACACCCCGCGCTTTCCGATCATCCGGATCACGAGACAGCGCTTCGCCTCATGCCCAAGGGACAGGGATCTATCATTTCCATGGGCGTGAAAGGTGGCCGCGCCGCCGCGTCGGCCTTTATCGAGAACGTCGGATTAGCGTCTCACCTTGCCAATGTAGGCGATGCCAAAACGCTGGTTATTCATCCGGGGTCCACCACTCACAGCCACATCACCGCGGACGCAATGGAAGCCGCGGGCCTCACCGACGATCTCGTCCGCATCTCCGTGGGCCTCGAGGATTTTGACGACATCGCCGCCGACTTTACCCAGGCACTCAGAGCGGCGGGGCGCGCGGCTCCGAAGGTGGCTGCCGAATGAAAATCACCGTTAAAGACACAGAGGTCTTCGCCTCCACCGGTGGCCGCGACTTTGACCCGAAGGGCGACGTGGTCCTGTTCATTCATGGCTCCGGGCAGAACCATCTCGGCTTTATGCTTCAGCATCGGTTTCTGGCGAACAGAGGCTGGCAGGCAATCACGCCGGATTTCCCCGGCCATGGACAAAGCAAAGGGACGCCACTGACTTCGATTGAGGCCATGGCCGACTGGCTCGCAGCTTTCATGGAGGCAGTCGGCATCGCAACCGCCCATATCGCCGGGCATTCCCAAGGGGCGCTCGTGGCGCTCGAGCTCGCCGCGCGCTACGGGGACAAGGTGCGCTCGGCGACCTTCATCGCCAGCGCCCTGGCAATTCCGGTCAATGACTACCTCCTCGGCCTCGCAAAGGATCGTGAACCCAAAGCCATCAGAGCCATGATGGATTGGGGTCATGGCCCGACGGGGCATGTCCACGACCACACGATGCCGGGCTCAAGTCACATGGGTCTGGGCAGCCAACTCATGGCCTCAAACACGCCGGGTGCGCTTTACGCAGATCTCAACGCCTGCAATAGCTACGAAGGTGGCGCGGAAGCAGCGGCGAAAATTACCTGCCCGACGCTCTGCATCCTCGGCGGAGAAGACAAAATGACGCCGATCAAAGCGGGCCGCAAACTTCACGCCGCGCTCAAAGGCGAAGTGTTAGAGATCCCGCATTCCGGCCACATGTCGATCACCGAGCAGCCTTGGGAAGTGACCCAACCCCTGCGGCGCTTCCTCGAAGCCCAGCGCGCCGAGGCCTGATCTCGCGCGCGCCTTTTCTTTCGTTTCCAAGAACTCCCGCCGGAGGCTATCCCGACATCTGAATACGCACATAGGCGCAAGTTCCTCGCCACCTCTGCCAGATGCGCCATCCGGGGCGGCGGCGGGGTGGGCGGGCGGGCGCCGCTGCCCCGGATGGTCCGGCCCAAACCACAAGGAATGCCCATGAGCTTTCAGAACATCGCCGTCATCGGTGCCGGCACAATGGGCTCGGGCATTGCCGGCCAGATCGCCAATGCAGGCCACAACGTCCTCCTCCTAGATCTCACCAAAGAGGCCACAGACTACGCGCTCACACGGCTCAAGAAGTCTGATCCTCCCGCGCTCCATTCGCGGGACTGCCTCGACCGCATCCAAACCGGCACCATCGACGGTGATTTCGACAAGCTGGCGCATTGCGACTGGATCGTGGAAGCAATCGTCGAACGTCTTGACCTCAAGCGCGACCTCTATGCACGGCTCGAAGCCACCGTCTCGGATAAGTGCCTTGTCACCTCAAACACCTCCACGATCCCGATTTCCCTCCTGACCGAGGGCCGCAGCCAGAGCTTCCAGGAGAGGTTCGCGATCACACACTACTTCAACCCGGTGCGCTACATGCGCCTGCTTGAGCTGGTGCGCGGCGAGCACACGCGCCCCGACGTCATGGAACGCCTTGCGCAGTACAACGACGAAGTTCTCGGAAAAGGCGTCGTGCCCTGCGCAGACACACCGGGCTTTCTGGGCAACCGGGTGGGGGTCTTCGCGCTCCAGGTGGGCCTCGACGAAACCTTCAAGAACGATCTGACCATTGAGGAGGCCGATGCGATCATGGGCCGTCCCATGGGCATCCCGAAAACGGGCGTCTTTGGGCTCTACGATCTCATCGGCGTCGACCTCATGTCCGACGTTGTGGACACCCTTGGCGATATCCTCCCCGATGGTGATCCGTTCCACGCGGTGGGCCGGTCCAACAACCCCGCCAAGCCCATGATCGACACTATGATCGCCGAAGGCTTCACCGGCGAAAAATCCGGGAAAGGCGGTTTTTACCGGGATACCAAGGCGATGAACTTGGACGGGACCCTGCGCCCCCGGGTCACGGACCTGCCGCCCAAGGCCCAGCACGCTGCGGAGCAGCTCGCACGCAATGAAGAAACGCTCACCGATCTCATTGAAGGCGATGGCCCACAGAGCCGGTTCGCCCGGAACTACTTGGGGCGCGTTCTGAATTATGCCGCAGCTCTCCTGCCCGATGTAACAGACACCCCGCAGGACATAGACGACGCCATGAAGATGGGGTTCAACTGGATCCGCGGTCCCTTCGAAATGATTGACGCCCTAGGATCCGGGACGGTCGCTGACCTCGCGCAAGCCGCAGGCGCAGACGTCGCCCCGGTGCTCAAAGATGGATCCCCGTTTTACAAACCCGGCGCCACGCTTGAGGTACGCACCACCCAAGGCTACCGC
>JBCCPQ010000215.1:0-4947 GCA_039024825.1 Pseudomonadota bacterium | reverse complement strand
TGCGGCGGCGCGATCCCGCCCCGGCTTATCGCTGATTTCGACATTCCCGACAGTCAGCTCGTGGCCAAGATCAACACGGCCCGCATGATCTCCCCCACGCAACGGCAGGTGGATATCCCCATCGAAAACGGCTTTGTGGGCATGGTGGATCGCGAGCACTTCGATGAATTTCTCCGTGTCCGCGCATCCGAGCATGGCGCCGAACGCCATACCGGAACATTTCTGCGGGTGGAGCGGGACGGACCGAACCCCAAGGTGATCTACCGTAACCGCCAAAAGGAAGAAGTGGCGCTGGAGACGCGCATGATCATCGGCGCAGACGGCGCCAAAAGCCGCGTGGCCGCCGCCGAAGTTCCCGGCGCGGGCAAAGGCCGCTACGTCGTGGCCTACCACGAGATAATCAAGGCACCAGGCAAAGTGGGCTCCTATGACCCGGAGCGCTGCGACGTGATCTACGATGGCGCGATCTCGCCCGACTTCTACGGCTGGGTCTTCCCCCACGGTCACTCCGCAAGCGTCGGCATGGGCACCGAAGACATGGACGTCGATCTCAAGGCCCGCACGGCTGACCTGCGCCGGGCATCGGGCCTTGAAGACTGTGAAACGATCCGAAAGGAGGGCGCGCCGATCCCGCTGAAGCCGCTCGACAAATGGGACAACGACCGCGACACGGTGCTCTCCGGCGATGCAGCAGGGGTTGTGGCGCCGTCGTCGGGTGAAGGCATTTACTACGCCATGATGGGCGGTCGCGTGGCCGCCATGGCAGTGGAAGCGGCGATGGTGTCAGGCAAGGCCACCGACCTCGCCATGGCACGCAAGCTCTTCATGAAAGAACACAAGAACGTTTTCAAAGTCTTAGGCGCCATGCAGGACGCCTATTACAAGTCCGATGAACGCCGCGAGCGATTTGTCTCCCTGTGTCACGATGTCGACGTGCAGAGGCTCACTTTCGAAGCATATATGAACAAGAAACTCGTCGCGGCACGGCCTATGGCTCACGTGAAGATCGGCATCAAAAACCTCGCCCACCTCATGGGGCTCGTCAAACCGGAGCATGTATAATGGCAGAGCCGCAAATGATCCCAGCCTGGGTCGATGGCACGCTGACACCGGTTGAAAAGCTGGAGGTCCATCAACGTGGGCTCAAGCACAAGGCCGTCAGCGTCTTTGTCATGGACGGGATGGAGGTGCTCCTCCAGAAGCGGGCGCTGGGGAAGTACCACACGCCGGGTCTCTGGGCGAATACGTGCTGCACGCACCCAATGTGGAATGAAGACCCCGCAACCTGTGCGGTACGCCGGTTGGATGATGAGCTTGGCATCACCGGGCTCTTCCCGGCCCACCGGGACCGGGTGGAATACCGCGCGGAAGTGGGCGGCGGCCTCATCGAGCATGAGGTGGCCGACATCTTCATCGCACCGGCGACGAAGTCCCTCAAAATGAACCTGAACCCCGATGAGGTCGCGGATGTGCGCTGGGTCGACCTCTTCGAGCTCCGCGCAGAGATCGAGCGGCGTCCGGAGCGGTTCACACCGTGGATCCGGATCTACCTCGCCCAGCATTCAGAGAAGATCTTCGGCGCGCTGATGAAAGCCTGACGGCGACCGGTTCAAGAACGGGGGGTGCCGGATTTGCGGTCCTCCAGCTCCGCGTCAAAGATCACGCCTGTATCGCCCCCGCTCCAGGCAAACCAGTCGGGTCCCTTCATGCGATTCTCCGTCAGCTCAGGCTCTGGGGCTTGAGTGCCGCGATGATATGCGCCAGCGTGCAGTAAATATCTCAGGTGTAGCGATTTTTTAGCGCGCCTCGTTTCAGGAGCTTTTTTGTGACCCTCCGCATATCCGCGGCACAGCGTGTTGAAATCCAGCGACGGCGACTGCAAGCCCAAATGCCCGCAGCAGCGAAAGACATGTTCGAAAATCACGAAGCCGAGGCGCAACGCTATGGGGCGGGGCCCGACGACCTACTTCCGCACCTGAGACACTTTGCTGATGAGGTCGTCGCCGTCGGCCTGCGGGATCCTGAACTCCGTGCCCGCCTGATGCTTCTCGCCTTCCTCAAGTACCCAAAGCCTTGGCCCGCATTCCTGGAGCTGCCCATCTGGCAGCGCATTCGACACTCCCCGGGACAGGCAGACGACCTTTTCGAGGATTTCTGCTCCCGACTGAAGTATCTGAGCCAGTCCGGAAAGGCCGACATCGAGGTGTGGTGGTAAATGGTCGTTGTCGTCTATCCGATTGCCTGGGGCATCGCGATCCTCATCGCCGGCGGCGCAAGCATCGCAGCGCTCCAGCAATATCGCGATGAGGAGATTGAGCTTGGCCGCATTGAACTGCCCGATGTCTTAAGCGGCAATCCTGACCCCGACGAGGAGCCGGAGCCCGAGGAAATTCGGCCGCGCCGCCCGTCCAACCCCGCCCTGCGTCAGGCGATGGAGCAAATGATCCAGACGCAGCGACGCATGCGAGAGCGCTGCGACAGCGAGGAAAACGAGGATTGCCCCTATTGCAAACCCGCCGTCGATGGCAAACCGACAAGCCCCTGGCACCAGTTTCAGGGGGGCCCGGTTCGCAAGCCATCGCCCCGCGCGCGCGGGGCGCTTTATCAACATCACGTGGTGCCATGGTTCGGCTTCGGTTCAACGGATACGGGTGGCCAGCTCACCGTCGCAATTGAGGAATGGGAGTGGAAGCGAGGTCGCTCAGGAAGCTGGGACGGTCTCCATCACGGGCTATGCAAACTCATAGAATGCAAGCTCGGCTACCGTGACTTCATGGATGAAAGCCTGTTGACGGCCGGGGGCGAAGGCCAACTCCACACAAGACGCAATCCACGGAAGCCGTGGTTGCCGCCGCTGATGGAGAACTGGTCCGGTCAGATCAACGCGCAGCACGCGGCGTTTGACCCGGACTGGCCGATTGTCTCCCTCGAATGGGTGTTCAGCGACAGCGACGTGATGACGGCATTTCTGTTTATCCTGCGCGATCTGGGCATCTTCAATATTGATCCACGCCACGCCCCATATGAGCTATCACCAACCGGGACACTCTACGTTCGGGAGCTCTATGCCAGTGGTGATGAGGACTACGGCTATTGGGAGGATAACTGATGGCGGACAGGGACGCCCTTCTACGAGAAGCTGAACGGCGGCTCAATGAGGCCATCCGCGAGCGAACCCCACCGTCGGCGGACGGAACACCTTCGCTCGACGCCCGACTCGACCCCGTGCCGGAGACACTCGAGATGGCGACGACATCCGTTGCCTCCCTCCTCGCCAGTCTGCGTGGGCAGAACGACTTTATCCGTGAATGGCGCGAGGTTCGCACACCGGAAGACCACGCCGCGGCGACCGGGCTGGACGTGGTCGCAGACCCTGAAGCATGGGCCGCATTTCTGCGATCCGAGAGGGGCAAGACGGATGATGCCTTCTCCTTCGACGCACTTGCCTTCAGTCCGCTTATCTACCCTCAGGACGCAAGCGCCTACAGCGCAAGCCTGTCCTATTCCGGCGGCCAGGCCACGACGGGGCTCTCCAAACTGGCCTTCAACACGCGGGCCCCGACGGCGGGCGATACCCTGACGTTTGATCAATGGGCATCAATGGTCGAGACGATTGTCATGTGGCGGCAGACCCGCTTCATCGGAATCGGTCCCCCCTCCCACGGCATCCATAACGCAGTCTATGAATTCCGAGCGTGGCCGGGATGGATGGCATGGCTTCCTGTTCAGATCGATCCAAGCGCGTTGCCTGAGACAGCGATCGTCACGTCCATCGGCGGCGGCACGCTCGTTGCGGCGCAGGATCGGACGATCCGAAGCGACAGACCCGACGATCTGGAAAGATCAGCCGCCCTTGAGATGGCGCTTGTCGAACTGGACGTGCTGCCGCTTCGCAGGAACCTTCAGTAGAAACGCGGGCCGTCTGGACGTCCCCACCCTGAAGACCCTCTCCCGCAAAAAAAGCGCCGCGAGAGCAAGCTCCGCGGCGCTAGTGTCCTGTAGCCAACAGGAAGGGAACCGGGGTGGAGACCCCGAGGATCAGACGCCCATGAAAGCCAAGTAGGGCGCCCGAACTGGTAGCCGGGGCAGCGCTCTGCCGCCCCGGAAAGCGTCAGGCGAAAGGCAGTCCCTGCAGCGCCTCAAGGTAGAAGCCAAGCGGCGTCGGATCCGCGGCCTCCTTGCTCTCAGCAGGCAGAAGAAGCCCCACCAGATAGATGACGTAGATGAAGGCCCAGACGGCGAGCACGAGACCCGCGGCATAGCCTGCCCCCTTCATCATCAGCCCGAGGATGTCGTAGCGCAGGCGCTGCGTCTCGGTCATGTTGAGGAGGTTTTCCTTGTCAGACATTTTGACGATCCTCTCGATTAGTAGGTCTCGAAGCCGTAGCCATGGATGACGGCCCAGGCGAACCAGTCGTCCACAACGGTGCCGGTGATCAGGATACCTATGCCGCCCGTGAGCGTTGTCAGTACCGCGAACCACCAGGCCCAGCGGTGGATGCCTTCCATGGTGGCGTTAAAGCCCATGGTCCAGCGCCAGAAGAGGCCTGCACGCTCCGATGCCGTGCCGCGATCGTAGATCTGCTCCAGTTCGCGGTCACCGCCGAAGCGGGCAACAGCGAGGATGGTCGCGCCATGCATCGCAAAGAGCAGGGCTGAGCCATAGAGGAACACGATCGAGAGCGCGTGGAACGGGTTGTAGAACAGGTTACCCCAAGTGATGGAGAACAGGTTCGTCCAGTCCAGGTGCGGGAAGATGCCGTAGGGCACCGCCTCGGACCAGCTTCCCATGAGCACCGGCCGGATCAGGCCAAGCACGAGGAAAAGCCAGATCGCGGAGGCGAACGCGTAGCACACGTGCTTGCCCATCCCCAGCTGGTCCGCGAGGACCCATGAGCGGGCGAACCAGCTCATTACACTGACGAGGAGGAAGAACGAGGCAATGAG
>JBCCPQ010000214.1:0-4988 GCA_039024825.1 Pseudomonadota bacterium | reverse complement strand
GCTTGAGAACTCCTTGAGGAAAAAAGGAAAAGATGAGCTTCTGGAGACGTTGAAATCAACCAATATGGACTCAGGAGCCATCGCCTACATTCGCCAGCACAAGGCCCTCGGGCTTGGCCATGCGGTCTGGTGCGCACGCCGCCTCTTAGGCAATGAGCCGTTTGCTGTTATCTTGCCCGACGACGTGATTTCAGGCGAGACGCCCTGCCTTAAGCAGATGGTGGACGCTTATGAAGAGACCGGCGGAAACATCGTGGCAGCGATGGAAGTTCCTCAGAACAAGACGTCGTCGTACGGCGTGCTCGATGTGAAGGACGACATGGGTCACATCGTATCCACCAAGGGTATGGTGGAGAAGCCCGATGCCGACAAAGCGCCTTCAAACCTCGCCGTGATCGGGCGCTACATTCTTAACCCGACTGTGATGAGTCATCTCAACAAGATGAAACAGGGCGCAGGCGGCGAGATTCAGCTGACCGATGCCATCGCCCAAGAGCTGCAGGAGGGGCGTGATGTCTACGGCTTGCGTTTCCGCGGACAGCGTTTTGATTGTGGATCAAAGGCGGGGTTCCTGCAGGCGACCGTTGCCTTCGGTCTCGCGCGTGATGACTTGCGTGAAGAATTCAGCGCGTACCTCGACGATGTACAAAGCACTCGGCGGGCTGCCGAGTAAAAATGCCTAATCCGGCGGCGCTTTGGCTGGCTTACAAGCTGCGCTGGCGCCGCCGTCGATATCTCGCTCGCGCTTGGCGCAGGAATCATGAGTTGGCCGCAGCCAACGTCCGGCTGGATTCTCGCTCGACAGGCCAAATCCTATGCTTTTCCACGGTGCGCAATGAGGCGGCTCGTCTCCCGTACTTTTTAGAACACCATCGAAACCTGGGCGTTGATCACTTTTTGATGGTCGACAACGCATCAGACGATGGAACGAGCGCGTATCTGAGCGAACAATCCGATGTATCCGTCTGGCGGACAGGGGCGAGCTACAAAGCGTCCCGCTTTGGAGTGGATTGGTTAAATCGTCTCCAGCACCTTTTCGCGCCCGGGAACTGGGCGCTGACGCTCGATGCGGACGAGCTTCTGATTTACCCCGACTCCGAAACGCGTGACCTCAAAGCGTTGACGCGGTGGTTGGACTCGCGAGGTGAGGATAGCTTCGGTGCAATGATGCTCGATATGTACCCAGATGGTCCATTGGGACACAGCCCGTACGTACCTGGCACCCCGATCACCGATACGCTTACCCACTTCGATGCTTGGGGCTACACATGGGAGTGGCAACCAAAGTTTCAGAACATCTCCATTCGTGGCGGGCCCAGAAAACGGGTTTTCTTTGCTGAGGCGCCAGACCACGCACCGCATCTGCACAAAGTACCACTTATCAAGTGGAAGCGTGGAATGGCCTACGCGTCTTCCACTCACCTGGCGCTTCCTCGACGCCTAAATAACCCGTTAGATGTTCGGAAGAACTTGCCGACCGGTGTCCTTCTCCACTCAAAGTTCTTGCCAGAAGTCGTGGCAAAATCCGCCGAGGAAAAGACGCGAGCGGAGCATTTCACCCACCCTGAGCGCTACGGCGACTACTACGATCGCCTCACTAAGGGTCCCGATCTAATGGGTCCACCGAGCACACGATACGAGGGACCGGCGCAGCTTGAGGCGCTCGGGCTGATGCAAAGAGGTCGCTGGTAGTGCGGCGATTGTTGCACTCTTGTGGACAATTCAATTGTCTGAGCGCCTCCCAGCCCCTATCAGAGGAAGAAATCCCGCGATCAGACGGGCAGGTAGAGCATGGCGCAGGCGCTGGTTAACCCAGTATTAGGCCCGCGCGCGTAGATGCTGGGTTGAGGCAAGAGGTCAGGCTTGGGCGTATTTGGTACATATCGTCTGCGGCTTCGTCGCAAACGTTACATCGCCCGCGCTCTCCGCAAGCGGCGAGAACTTCGCTCTGTCGTCAACCGCACTGTTGACATCAAGCCGGGTCAGATCCTGCTGTTCTCCACCCAGCGCAATGAAAAGATCCGTCTTCCCTACTTTCTCGACTACTACCGCGCGCTGGGCGTCGATCATTTCATTATTGTCGACAATGACAGCGATGACGGATCGGTGCCGTACCTTGCCTCGCAACACGATGTAAGTGTCTGGCATACCAAAGCCTCCTACAAGCGTGCGCGCTTCGGCGTTGATTGGCTAAATTACCTGCAGTGGAAATACGCGCACGGGCATTGGTCTCTCGTTGTCGATCCGGACGAGTTTCTTGTCTACCCGTTCTCAGATTCGCGGCCTTTGCCGGCGCTTTGTGACTGGCTCGATGCGTCGGAGGTCTCGTCTTTTGGCGCGATGCTGCTCGATATGTACCCCAAGGGCCGCATTGATGCGCAGCCCTATCGCGAGGGCCAAAACCCGCTTGAGATCGCTAGCTGGTTCGATAGCGGAAACTACTCAATCAAGCACAACGCGACCTACCATAACCTCTGGATCCAAGGCGGGCCCCGCGCACGGAAATTCTTTTCTGATAACCCACGGAAGGCACCGGCGCTGAACAAGACACCGCTGGTGAAGTGGCACAGAAGTTATGTCTATGTCAGCTCCACTCACATGCTCTTGCCGCGCAAGTTGAACAAAACTTACGATACAACTGGCGGAGAGAAAGCATCCGGCGTCTTGCTACACACCAAGTTCCTCGACACTTTTACGCAAAAGGCCATGGAGGAGCTGAAGCGAAAGCAGCACTACTCAGGGTCCGTGGAATACAAGGCCTACGCGGCTGAACTTCAGAAAGACCCGGACCTCTGGTGCAAATGGTCGGAGAAGTACATCAACTGGCGCCAGTTGGAGATCCTCGGCCTCATGTCCAAAGGGAATTGGGCGTGAGCTTGCCGCGGGATTTGGGGCCGGAAACGGTTAAAGCTCTGGCTCGGGCGACATCCTCTCTCGGCGTGGTGATGTTGGTTCACAATGCGTTCAATCGTGCGGAGCAGGCTGCCCGCCATTGGGCAGCATCAGGTTGTCCCGTGATCATCCACGTCGACAAAAACGCGAAAACAGCGGACTACACGGCGTTCGCACAGGCACTTGAGGATGAGCCTCTTATTAGCTTTTCTACGCGACACCGGTGCGAATGGGGCAATTGGGGGATCGTGGCTGGGACACAAGCCGCGTCGGAAAAGCTCTTGGTGAGCTTTCCAGATGTGCGGCACGTCTACCTCGCATCAGGCTCCTGCCTGCCCTTGAGACCTGTTCAGGAACTCATCGACTATCTCGCAGAGCGGCCTCGCACTGACTTTATTGAGAGTGCGACGACATCTGATGTCCCCTGGACAATCGGCGGCTTAGATGAGGAGCGCTTTACGCTGCGCTTCCCTTTCTCGTGGAAGAAGAACCGCAAGCTCTTTGATCGATACGTCGCGTTCCAGCGGCGCTTCAAGATAACGCGACGGGTCCCCAAGGGCCTTGTCCCCCACATGGGTTCTCAATGGTGGTGCCTGACGCGGCGTACGCTGAGCGCGATCCTGACTGACCCCGATCGTGAGACCTACGATCGCTATTTCAGCAAGGTCTGGATCCCAGATGAAAGCTATTTCCAGACGCTGTGCCGTCTCTACTCCACGGATGTTCAGTCGCGCTCACTGACGCTGTCGAAGTTTGACCATCAAGGCAAACCTCACATATTTTACGACGATCACTTGCAGCTTTTGCGACGTTCTGACTGTTTTGTGGCTCGAAAGATCTGGCCAAAGGCAGATTTGCTCTACCAGAGCTTTCTTACCGATGAAGAGCACGCCATGAAGAAGGCGGAGCCAAATCGGGGCAAGATTGACCGCGTATTTTCCCGCGCGACGGATTTGCGGACGCAAGGGCGACCGGGGCTCTACATGCAGTCCCGTTTCCCCTTCGACCAGTGGCGCGATGGGCGCACCTGTGTACCTTACTGGGTGTTTGAAGGTTTCATGGACATCTTCGAGAACTGGGAGGAATGGCTGTCGGCCAACACGGGCGCACGTGTCCATGGCCACCTGTTCTCGGAAAACTGGGTGCAGTTTTCAGGGCGAGAGAAGACGTTTGCAGGCGCGCTCACAGATAGCGCGCAGATGCGGGACTATAACAGTCGATCCTTTCTGACGAACCTTCTGTGGAATACGCGGGGGGAGAACCAGTGTTTCCAGTTCGGCCCGTGGGACAGCCAATACATCAGCTGGGATCTCGCCACTGATCCAAATGCACGAATTCATGTCATTACTGGTGCGTGGGCATTGCAGCATTTTCGTTCGAACGCTGACTTTGCCGATATTCGCCGTGACGCGGCTTGGCGGCAGAAGCTCGAGGCCGAGCACCTTGAAGCGCTAAAGAGCCAGTGGGCAAAAGGTAAGATCCGGATCATGTCGATGACGGAGTTTATCGAGAGCCCTATGGAGCATCTTCAAGCCATTATTGATGACATCGTGGGGGATGGGGCGCGGCGGCTCACAGAGGCGCCGCGGATGTACGACTTGCGCGGCTTCGGTAAGTTTCTTCAGACACTCAAGAACGAGGGCATGCATCCCTACCTCATGGGTGATTACCCGATGGACGACCTGCCAGAGCGCCCACGCCAGCGGATGCGAAAACCCTACCTGGTAAAGAAGTAGCAGATGGCGGATTTCGATTACTTTGTGCTGTTTGCAGAGATGCGGACCGGCTCCAACTTTCTTGAGGCGAACATTAATCGCTATTCTGACCTCGCTTGTCTTGGCGAGGTGTTCAATCCGCACTTCCTGGCCTATCCGGACACAGAGGAACTGCTAGGCTTTACCCAGGCGCAGCGGGATGCCGATCCTTTGGCTTTGGTCGCCGCGATCCGCGATCAGAAGGGCGTGCAGGGGTTTCGCTTCTTTCACGATCACCACGCCGCGATTCTTGAGCACATCGTTGAAGACCCGCGTTGCGCGAAGGTAATTCTGACCCGCAACCCTGTTGAAAGCTATGTGAGCTGGAAGATCGCCCAAGCG
>JBCCPQ010000213.1:0-5064 GCA_039024825.1 Pseudomonadota bacterium | reverse complement strand
TTCTGATGCCGCAGATGGGCTACGGGGGCTACCTCGGTTCCCGCGATGGGGAACCCGCCGCTGAGGGCATGTACGGACGCGCACGACGTATTCTGCGCAACTCGAATGAAAACCTCGCGGCCTTTGTCGGGCTTGCCGCTGCAGCTTTGGCGCTGAATGCCCTCCAGGGTGACGCCGTGGTGCTGCCGGTTGGGAGCCCGGGTGCCGTCGACATGGGGCTCGCGACCCTTGGGGCGATGATCTTTGTGATCGCGCGGGCGGCGTTCATTCCGCTTTATCTTTTTGGCGTGCCGCTCATCCGATCCGGCGCATGGATTGCGGGATTTGTTGGCCTCATCATGATGGGATACGCTTTGCTGTGAACGGGCAGGGAGGCGGCGATGGTTGGTGAAGTACAAGACAACGTCTGGCCGCTTCCGAAGTTCTACTTCTCTGTCGATATCAGCGATGTGGGGCAGCACCTTGCCTTCCAAGAGGTAACCGGCCTCGACATCAAAGCCGACGTGATTGAGAGCAGCGCAGGCTCCTCACCAGTCTTCTCCAAAATCAAAATGCCCGGGCCTGTGCAGTCTGGCGTGGTGACGCTGAAGAAGGGCGTGTTCGTCAAAGATAATGCGCTCTTCGATTGGCTTAGTGCCTTAAGGATGAACACCGTCTCTCGGCACACCGTCACGATCCGACTTCTTGATCAAGAAGGAGATGCGACCATGGTGTGGATGCTGTCCAATGCCTTCCCGACCAAGGTAACTGGCACGGATCTAAAGGCAGACGGCAACGAGGTCGCAGTGGCGGAGATCGAGCTCTCCCATGAGGGGATCACCATCGAGCGGAGTTGATAATCCCTTGACCCCGGGCAGGCCCAATCCTAATGACGGCGGGCCGTGTAGGGGTATAGCTCAGCTGGTAGAGCGACGGTCTCCAAAACCGTAGGTCGCGGGTTCGAACCCTGCTGCCCCTGCCACGGCCCTACCCACTAATATTTCGTGAACTCTCCCCACAGCCGCCGCTTTTGCGCCGCACTTCGCGCGCAACCTTTCCGGGAATAATTCGCGGAGTGGGATCCATGTTCAGTGTCATCAAGTGGTTTTTCCGGCTGCCATGGTACCTGTGGCTTCTGGCCTGTGCAGGCTGTGTGCACTTTGCCTGGATGAACTACGAGAACCTGCTAACGCATCAGGCTGAGCAGGAGGCATTGATCGACAAGCCGTTCGACGCTCCGGCACAGACGCTTGCTGATTTCGATCCAGAGCTGACCGGACCGCAAGGTGAGGTCGTCCTTACCGCCCAGATCGACTGGGACGAATACTATGAGCTCAGCGATACTTCCACGCTTCTGCCGCTTCCTGCCTACGGCTACATGCTGTTCCGGCAGGGCTCGACCTATCCGGACCGCGTTGTCGAAGGTTTCGTGCACTTCCCATTCCATGACGAAGACGCGTTCCACACGTTCCTAGACGGACGGACCCTTGAGGAGGTGCGCTACGGCGTCGTTGCGGAGCTGGAAGGAGTCGCGCGGATTGGAAATCCGGCGCTGGAGAAAGAACTTCGTGAGACAGCCGCCATCTACGAGGTCGAACTCGCGGATCAACTCGTCTTCCTGGACGCTTGGCCGGATGGCTACGCAACAGCGCCCGGGCGGGAGATCGTTGTCTCATTTGTCTTCATTGGGCTGTCTGCTCTTGGCGCCTTCGCGACCTTTGTGCTGATGCTGATATCGGCCGTATCGCGCTTGCTCTTCGGAAAGCGAAACCAGCCGGATCCCACGGCTCTCGCGACGCAGGAGCCCGATACCCTTGGCAAGAAAGCCAAGCGCGCGGGAACGGCATTCGGAGTGGCGAAGACCGCGGGCGATTTCCTTCTCGGCGACGAGGACAGCTCTGGCGGCGACGGGCTGGGCATCATGGACGAGGTGGCTGACTATCTGGGGCCTGCAGGCGTCGTGCTCCGCTTCATGGGCAAGAAGAACGATCGCAAGACGCCCATGCCGGATGCTCTGGAACCAGTTTCGACGGCGCATCGGCCCATCGGGAAACACAGCGAGCGGACAGCGCGTCTGATGTCGCGCGGCGGCGGCGACTTTATGCCCGAACCCGGGCCTGCGCATGCCGCGCGCGAGGCGGTTCTTCCCGCGCAGGACGCGGCAGGTCCCGCGCCTGTCGCAAAACCCACGGCGCGCCCGCAAATGTCCTTCAAGCAGATGATGAAGAGCGATCCTTACGCACGGCTTGCGGAGCTCTGATCCCATTCCAAAAATGGCTGCATGACCCCAAAGTGGCCTGTCAAAGGTCCCGCGTGGGTCGCATTCACGCCCGAATCTGGCGCTTCTTTAGAAGCTGAAATTAATCAGCCCGAGAGCGACCCATGAAGAAGTTACTGTCCAGCATCCTCTCCTCGCAGAACGGCGAAACCGCGGATGCGAAGCCTAACCCCTGTGAACAGCGCCTTGATGCCCGGCCACGGACGCAGCTTGCTGAAACGATCCTCAAGCGCCGGCAGGCCCAGCGTCAGGTGGAGGCACCGCGCAGCTTCCGCGACAAGATGAAAAGCGACCCGTTCGAGCGTCTGGTGGGCTGATCGCCTGCCAGGGACAAGCGTCTGAAAACTGATGATTTAACGCGCGGGCCATAGGTCCGCGTGTTCGCGTTTGGTCGAGACCGCTTGAAACCGCGCGGGCGCAGGCGTAAGTCAGCCGCACACGCAAGAGCCCATCCGGGAGAGCCCCATGAACCCGCTCAGATTCATTCAGGAGACCCGCGCAGAGGTCGCCAAGATTGTTTGGCCCACACGGCGCGAAGTGATTGTGACCACGATCATGGTTTTCATCATGGCGGCCCTCACAGCAGTGTTCTTTTCCATCGTTGACCTTGGGATACGTTCGGCGCTGACGGGCGTCATCAACATGATGTCCTAGTCCGTGTCGGGCTTGCGCCCGCCGCGCTCTGCCGCTAATTGAACGCCGAAGAGTGGCGCGCTTGTCTGAGGACAGCGCGCCCCGTTTGTTTCTGGGAGTCGCATTCCGGTCCGAACTGGTGCGGCAGATCAAGAAGGGACCCTGATCGATGGCAAAGCGCTGGTACTCCGTGAGCGTTCTCTCGAACTTCGAAAAGAAGATCGCAGAGCAAATCCGCCAGTCCGTGGAAGAGCAGGAGATGGGAGACCAGATCGACGAGGTTCTGGTGCCCACCGAAGACGTCATCGAGGTCCGCCGGGGCAAGAAAGTGACCACGGAACGCCGCTTCATGCCGGGTTACGTTCTTGTTCACATGGAGATGTCGGATGAGGGCTACCACCTGATCAACTCCATCAACCGCGTAACGGGGTTCCTTGGTCCGCAAGGTCGCCCGATGCCCATGCGCGATGCAGAAGTGCAGGGGATCCTTGGTCGCGTGGAGGAAGGCGTGGATGCGCCGAAGCTGCTGATCTCCTTCGACGTGGGAGAGAAGGTGAAGGTCAACGACGGTCCGTTCGAGGATTTCGACGGTACCGTGGAAGAGGTGGACGAGGACAACCAGCGCCTCAAGGTTACCGTCTCGATCTTCGGTCGTGCGACGCCGGTTGAGCTGGAATACACCCAGGTCACCAAGCAGAGCTGAGCGGCGTTAACACCTCGCAGATCGCCCCAAAAGCGGCAGCCAGAACGCATACAGAAACGAGCCAGAAACCAGCCATACGCACGTATGGCTGGCCTCGTTAACGTCTTCGTGCGGACCGGGACACGCCTTCGCGTTTCATTGACACATCGCGCCATTCTGACGAGCGTCGGGCCATGAGCCTCAAAGACGATGCCCGCGCCTATGTCGCTTCGCGCATGCCCGAGTTCTCGGACTGGACGCGCACGATCTGGGACTACGGGGAGACCGCGTGGCGCGAGTACCGGTCGGCGGCCTTCTACGTGGACCTCCTGCGGCGCGAGGGCTTTGATGTGGAGGAGGGGAGCGGCGGGATGCCCACCGCCTTTTGCGCCACGTGGTCAAATGGCGACGGCCCCACCATCGGCGGATACGCGGAATACGACGGGATCCCCGGCCAGTGCCAGGCAGCTCTGCCACGGCGGCAGCCTCGCGACGGTCTAAGCCCGGAGGCAGGCGGCCACACGGATCCGCATTCTGCCCTCGGGATCGCATCGCTTGCCGGGTTCCTCGCTGCCAAGCATGTGATGCAGGCGCAGAACATTCCCGGGCGGCTGACGTTCTTCGGCGAGCCTGCGGAAAAGGTTCGCGGCTCCAAACCCATTCATGCGGCGGCGGGGTACTATGACGGCCTCGACGCGGCGATCTCCTTCCACCCGTTCTACATGGCGCCCTATTGCAACACGGTGCGGTGGGACACGCATTGCGGGGCGGGGTACGCCGTCCTTTATGAGTTCTCCTGCGATGCGCCGGAGACGTGGCTGAGCGGCGCGGACGCCTCTCCCATCCCTGCGTCCCACGCTGCGGCACGCGCGCCGGGCGCGACGGACGCCATGGTGCAGATGTACAAGAACGCCAAAGCGCTGCGGGAACACGTCGTGGCCAGCGGGCAGAGCTGGTCGATGAATGAGGCGATCCTGGGCCATGGTCAGGCCACCGCCGACAACATCCCGCCGGCCCGAGCGCAGATCATGTACATGATCCGTATCTCTGAGGTGGCGGACGCCGAGCGGGTCGTGCGTGGGCTCGATCACATCGCGCAATCCGCGGCGACGCTCACCCATTGCACCTGGGAAAGGCATTGGATTTCAAAATCGCGTCCGGGACTGGCCAACCACACGCTCGCGCGCGCCTGCTACCGAAACCTGGAGGAGGTGGGTCCACCGCGATGGGGCGCGGCGGCCACCGAGTTTGCGCAGGAGGTTCAGCGTGCCGTTGGGCTTGAGCCTGCGGATGCGCCGTGGCTTCCGATGACGCAGGCGCTGATTGATCCGGAAGAGGCGGAGGCGCAGGTGCGGCAGGGCCTTGCCCCCACACAGCGTCATTTCACCTCTGACGATTATACGGAGTACACGTGGCACGCGCCGACCGTGCGTCTGTATATCGGCCGCCCTGCGCTCGCCGCGTCGGAGGGGTTTGCCTATCCGGCTTGGAC
>JBCCPQ010000212.1:0-5174 GCA_039024825.1 Pseudomonadota bacterium | reverse complement strand
GTGGCCTGCGGCCTCGGTCTCCACCGACGTGACTACTGCAGTCGCGTTTCCTGACTTTAGCCACGTCTCGGTATGATCATGATCGTCAGCTACGATGCTCAAGCGAATGCTTAGCTCATCCTTCGCTCTCTTTATCACTTCTGGAAACCATGTCGCCAAGCTGTCGTTGCTTACCGAAACGCGCACAGTTGACGCGGCTCGGCCAGACATTGCTATGTCATCTTCAAGTTCATCGCTCAGCTCACGCTGAAGTAGTGAGATTTGTTCATAATGCTCGATGAGGCGGAGACCCGTTTCGGTCGGAAAACAGGGGCGACCCCTCACAATCAGAGGAGTCCCAATCCTCTCCTCCAACTGTTTGAGCCGCAAACTCACTGCAGGCTGGGATAGACGAAGAGCCTTCGCTGCAAGTTCGAAGCTTCCTTCTTGCGCGACGGCCACTAGGGCCCCAAAGAGGTCGTAGTCAAATTCTTTCACCGTCTTGTTCCCCGGGGTTGGCAACGGAGCGAGACTCGCCGTCTGTTGCGGCAAAGACAAATCGAGTAGAAAACGCTTTTCGCCCGATATAGTCACACGCTCACACCATTCTCGCCATGAGGCGCATTTACTTCGAGCGCGCCCAATGCCCTAAGCTACGGATAAGTCGCCAAATCTCGCGGCGTTTTCTTAACGCTAAGCGGAACCCTACCTTGCCACCACGAGCGGCAGGCAAACCGGGAAGCTCGTCAGGTCGAACCATTCGAACTGCGTTCCGTCAGGGTTCTGCTGTGCGCCGTAGCGCAGGCCGTTGGCGTCTGAGCGGCGGATCAAAGCGGCGCGGAAGGAGCGCAGGTCAATCAGCCACCATGGGTCGATGGCCATGCCGCATGTGCTGGCGTGGCCGTAGAACATCCAATCGCCCTTGCCGTTGAAGATTTTGGCAAGCTCGGTCTCTCCGCCGAAGGTGGCACAGGAGCGGATCGTGATTTAGTTGGCATAGCGCTCTGTGTAGCCGGGACGGCGCACGCGGGCCGCGAGGCGCATGTCGCGGGCATCGAGCAGCATGAGATCCGTCGCCTGTTTGGTATCCAGGTCTTCCGGCGCTGGCTTCAGAAGGTGCGGCCCCACAAGGCGGCGGATCTCGGGAAGGTACTGGTCGGACCAGGCGCGGTTGGCGCCGTAGGTGTTCTGTAGGGCCTGGGAAAGGTCGAGCATTGATGGTGACGTGGGCCTCAGGCGCGGAAGGGCCGATGCGTGTCGTGGAATTGCCCAGCGATATCGTGAGTGCGCTCAATGCCTGCTTCGAGCAAGCGCAGGCCCTGAATGGCCTGGTAGGTCAGCCAGAAAATCGCGTCGTTCATGTCCTGGCCATCGTCCAGGGCACGCCGGAGTGCCAAGTCATTGATGATGGTCAACGCCGCCTTCGGTGCGTGCGTACTGCTCCGACAGGTTGTCCGACATATGGGTCAGAATGCTTCGGATTTCCTTGAGTGCCTCCTTAGGGTCCTTCGGGAGGCTTTCCTGGTAGTCCTGCGGCTGTTGGCGAGGCTTTGCGATTTTCTCTTGCCCCACATCAAAGATGCACTTCGCCGCGAGGGCCGCGCGTTTGACCCCGTCGTTCTCGTAGTCAGTGACCTGACTGCGCTTCTCGGGGTGGCTGTGCATGTCGTTCATGCGACCAGCTCCGCTTGACATGTCTTGGGTAGGTCATTGTGCTCATGCTCCCTTGAGGTACTATTCGAAAAAGGAATAAATGGGCTGTTCTAACTTGAAACAAGAGCAAATCCCAGAAAGTCAGCTAAGGGCCGCTCGTGGGCTGCTCGGATGGTCGCAGGCATAGCTAGCAACCGCCGCAGATGTATCGTCAATGGCGGTGGAACGAACGGAAGGGTCAGGCAGACCTTACCCTGGACCAAACGCGATCAAAGCACTTCGCGCCGCCCTCGAAGCCGCAGGTGTGCGGTTCATCGAGCAGAACGGGGGTGGGCCGGGGGTGAGACTACGGGTTCGGAGCTAGTGGTCTGCACCGGTGTTGTACCGCTTGACCATCGTGGGGCTGCGCCGAACGCGCACCGAAAACAGTCGAATGACGGCAAAAAGCCTAGGCTGTTTGGAAACTCTTTCTGTTTCTGCTCGGTTTTGGTGCCCGACTGTCTTTCTATGAGTTCGCGTTTTCCGGGCCTTTGTGGCGTGCTATGGGGCTGAGGAGCGCGGTATCTGCGCATTATCGGTACGGTCCACGGTGGATTTGAGTTGAGCGCACCCACTCAGGCCGGGATGGCGGCTAAGAGGGCGCGTATCCCGATCAATGCGATCGTGCGCTTTAGGTTTTAGGCGAGGACGTGGAAGGCCATTTCGGTGCGGACATGGATCAGCCGCCGCATCCGGAAGCGCGTGGCGCCCATCCACGCCTTGATCGTACCGAACGGGTGCTCGACCGTTGAACGGCGAAGCCCCATCAGGGCCGGATCACGGCTCATCCGGTCGCGCATCGCATCAACGAGGTGCTCGTGTTCCCACCGGGTGATCCGGCGCTGCTTTCCGGTGGTGCAGCGTGCCTTGAGGGGGCACGTCTGGCAGACACTGGCCCAGTAGCGCCGTACCACAAGTCCGGCCTCCTCGGTCGTGTAGCGGTACGTCAGCGTCTCACCCGCAGGGCACTGGTAGACATCGGCATCGGTGTCGTAGGCGAAGTCGAGCTTTGCATACATGCCCTTGCCCCGGTTGCCCGAGGTCTCGGGGCGCGGGAGCGTCGTGGTGATGCCATCCTCATGACAGGCGAGGATCTCCCGACCGCTGTAGTAGCCCTTATCGGCGACTGCGCTCATTTCGTCGCGCCCGAGGGCCGCCTTTGCGCCCTTGGCCATCGGCGACAGCTGCTCACGGTCATGACCGTCATTGATCACGTCATGCGTCACGATCAGATGGGTTTCGGTATCCACCGCGGCCTGGCTGCGCGGGCTTACGCGGCCGCACTGCGGCCACGGTCCTGCTCGCTGTAGCCCACGAAACCGGTCCCCTTGGCGCTCGTCGCCATGGATCGAGAGTCTGGGTCGGTCAGGGAGATCTGGTTTTCCGGAACCTCTTTCAGAGCTTGGTCCATATCCTGCAGCCGCTGGATCTCCTGCCGGATGCGGCCGTAGCGCCGGTGCAGGTTGGCTAGCTTTTCCGTGCGTGCCGCACCCTCTTCCTGCCGATCGACCCGCACTATCTCGTCGATGTAGCGTTCGACGCTCGCTTCGAGATGGGCGATCCGGCTCGCGATCTTGCCCTTGGTGAAGTTCTTGTCGCGATTGTTCACGGCTTTGAATTTGGAACCGTCGATCGCTACGCACGCGCCCTTCAGAACCCCGATCCGCCGGCAGAGCTCCACGAACTGCGCGCAGGTCTTGCGGATCGCTGACGCGTTGTCGCGCCGGAAGTCGGCGATTGTCTTGTGGTCCGGCGCCAATCGACCGGTCAGCCACATGACCTCGACATTCCGACCCGCCTCCCGCTCTAGCGCCCGGCTAGACGGCACCCGGTTCAGATAGCCGTAGATGAACAGCTTCAGCAGAACCGATGGGTGATAGCCAGGCCATCCCGTCGATGCTGGACAAGCCCGGGCGAACCCGAGTTGCGAAAGATCGATCTCGTCCACGAAAAGGTCGATGACACGGACCGGATTATCCTCGCCGATCCAGTCTTCCAGTCGGTCCGGAAACAGCGTCGCTTGACCCCGATCCGTCCCTTCGATGTAGCCTGACATCCCCGCCTCCGGTCTTTGCCGAAAGCATACCCCATCCGGAGTTTTCACACAGCCTCGGCCCAAAGCAGTCAATCAGGCTCCTTTATCGCGGTCAGGATTGACGGACAGAGCGCCTTGTCGGCACCAGCATCGGCCCGGTGGTTGCGCTGTGGGAACCCCGTGTTACGCGCCTTAGCTAGGTCTTGGGCTTTCGCCCCAGCTCTGCCCATCAATCCTGACCCTCCCTCTTGATGTTCACCGGCCTTTCGCGCCAACGGTGCCCTGTCCACGATCGAAGACAGCCGAAACCGGGCGAGTGGCGTATCGTGCCCGCGAGGATCTGCCCCATCTCGTGGCGTGTCGCTGCGCCGTCTGACTCATACTTGAGGATGTTTTTAGAAAAATCCGCGAGCGTTTGAAGTTGAGCGTCAGACAAGGTCCCTAGATTAAAGTTAACCAGTGATCGAAAGGTAGCTTAATCCATCTTAATTCCTATCTGCAAAACGTGCCAATATAGTCGGATAGACTTCGAGGGAAGTGGTCTGGTGGTGTGCCCGGTAATACGATCCCGGATATCGGCGACGGGTTCTCGCTCAATAAACTGACCCTTGAGCCGTCGCAACGTTGGCCAATCTCGGAATAAACCACCTCACTGCTAGAAAATCCGTTCCGAAATGATGGCCTTGGCGGCCATAGGGCGAGGTAAGTTGATTGCGCACCCGGGGTCACCTCTACTCGTCCAACACTCGACAAATCGACGAGATAAATTCGATGCGAAAGAGGCCGACCCTCTTTACACGCGGTGACGTAGAGAACAGACAAATTGAGCGAACAGTCTGAGATCTCTGCACTACTGATCCGCAAGTCAGTTCGGAAGGAGAGACCCTTAACAAGCTCTTCGGTTTTCTGGCTTCTTTCCTCACTACCTGCGCCGACGCTGAAGACGCCAAGCAACTGAAAGAGCAGGAAGGTCAGCATCCCAATGCTAAATTTCCCGCGAAGACACATCCTGGAAATCACGATCAATACGACAGAAAAAAGGCCTCAAGGAGGACTGACATTTTTTGACCCTCCTTAGTGATGCTTCTACGGTGGAGAGCACGGCGCCCATCGAATGGCATTGCCGCTATACCCGAAATCGTTGTCATTCCAGATTTCCGCCTGGCCGTCGGTTTCGGTCAGCCGACCATAGACTACATATTCCGCGTGTCCGTCGTCGACCCAGAACAACGCATCCGTGCCTTGCTGGTAAGTCGTCATCGGTTGCCAATCGACGCTCATGAGGTCTCCCTTGTGTCGTGCTCTCTAGGCCCTTCGATGGCCGCCTTGCGGACCTTTCTGCCGTTCGCCCAAATGATCTGAATGGCCGCTTTGATCCAAGGCGTCAGGTATCTGACGCGGAGCGCGAGTTGAGCCAGGTCAGGACGTTGGTCACCGACTGATTGTTTTTGGCGGTTCGCGGCATGAG
>JBCCPQ010000211.1:0-5203 GCA_039024825.1 Pseudomonadota bacterium | reverse complement strand
TGGGGATACAACCTCGCAGCGACGTTCTCCTCCGGTGCGTTTTTCGCCTATCTCGGTGGGGCCCCATACGTCGGCGCAGAAGTCTTTGGCCTGCGGCCTTCAGAGCTCGGGGTGTATTTTGGCGCCCCTGCCATCGGGTACTTCGTGGGGAACTGGATTTCCGGCAAGTATTCAGAGCGCTTTGGCATCAACAACATGATCCTCTGGGGTGCCGCGCTCTGCGCGTTTGGCATGCTCACACAGCTGCTGGTCTTTGCTGCCGGAGCGCAGACCGCGCTGATCTTTTTCGCGTTCATGACCTTCGTCGGTCTGGGTAATGGCATGGTGATCCCCAACGCCACGTCCGGGATGCTGTCCGTACGCCCACAGCTTGCGGGCACGGCATCGGGGCTCGGCGGAGCAATGATGCTTGGCGGTGGAGCGGCACTATCGGCTCTTGCAGGCGCGGCACTCGGAACAGGCGCGACGGCATTCCCCCTCATCTACATCATGTGCGGCACCTCGATTGCATCCGTTGCGGCCTGCCTCTTCGTGCGTTGGAGAGACGCACAATTAGCGATGCGCGCAGCGGAATAACCAGCTGCTAGATCTTCGTCGCGGGCACCGGTGGCGTCACGGACCGCCTTTTGAGCGCTTCGCGGTAGGTAATGTAGCTCACGGCCGCAAGGATCATGAGCCCGCCCAGAATGACATAGCCGTCCAGCGGATCGCCAAAGAGGATGAGGCCAACGAGGACGGACCAGACGAGTTGCAGAAAGGTGACCGGCTGGGTCACAGTCATCGGCGCTTCCTTAAAGGCCAAAGTCATCGTGTAATGCCCACCTGTTGCCAAGGCCGCCACGAGAAAGAGCCACGCAAGGTCTGACAGACTTGGTGTCACCCAGACAGCAACCGCAAAGGGGAACAGCGCAAGCGTCACTGTGATAGAAAGCATGCCCACGACCATGGTCGGGCTTGCGCGGTCAGCCAGAATCTTCGCCATAAGATAGGAGGCCGCAAACATCGCCGTGGTGCCCAGCATCGACAAATGGGCAAGCTCGATCTCACGGAAACCTGGTCGAAGGATAACGAAGACACCGCAGAGCCCGACGGCGATAGCGAGGAAGCGACGAAGTGCTAACCTTTCTCCGAGAAAGAGCGCCGCACCGATGGTGACCCCGATAGGTGTCAGATAGTTGAGCGCGGCCACCTCGGCCACGGGCAGGATGCCCATGGCGAAAAACCATGTGATCACGCCCAGCGCATGGACCCCGCCGCGCAAAATGAAAAGAGACGTCGCGCCGCGCGTAAGGCCCTCCCGCCGCATCGGGCCGATCATCGGGATAAGGAACACGAGACCTAGGACGTAGCGCAGGAAAGCTGCTTCAGCAGCCGGCACACGGCCGCCAAGATGCTTCACGATGCTTGCCACGCCCACGAAAAGGAGACCCGTTGCAACCATCCAGAGTATGCCGCGCAGCGGTCGTGCTCGTGGCTGCCCGACTGACATAGCGGCTAGTAGAGCGAGATTGAGCGAATGCGGAGCTCGGCAACATGATCCCGCCCATAGGCCACAACGCCAATGGACGTCACATTCTCCGGATCGAAGCTCTGCGGAATCCGGTCGCTCGATGCCGCAAAGCTTGAGAACGGGATTTCAACATCGGCCCAATCAGCGCCTGTTTGGAACGTCGCACGGTAGGAATAGAAGACGCGCGCAAGCTCTGGCGTTCGCAGGAAGACGTAGTAATCCTCGCCGTTACCCTGCACGCTGAGCCGCAAGCCTTTGGCACCAGATGGCCAAGCTGGAAAACCGCGCTGGCGGACTTGGATAAAGCCGCCGTTGTTCGCGGTAGACACGGTACCTGAAAGGATAAGCGTGCCGTTTTCGACCCGCGCTTGTCCTTGTGACACACCGCCCATGACGCCGTCTTGGACGTAGGTCCAGCGCGACGTCGCAGTCGCATCGAAATCTTCAAACAGCACTTCATCGGACCCTGCCATGGCCGCGCTCCCTGTCATGACCCAGAGCAGAACAAATTCCTTGCGAAGGAATTTGCCAAGGCTTTCAGAAAAAGCCTTGCCCCTCTGCTGTGCGTGCGCGGCTTTGATCGAAGACATCAATACGTAGCCGCCCCGCAAAATTCCTTCGAAAGGACTTTAAAGAACTTCTGTGAAAGTCCTGTTTGCTCAGCCCGCAGCATCAAGCTCTGCGGCCACTTCGTCGGACACCTCGAGATTGGCTGTCACGCGTTGAACGTCGTCATCGTCCTCTAGCGTTTCCATCAGGCGCATGACCTTTTGCACGCCTTCGAGATCAAGTTCCGTCGTCGTCTGCGGTTTCCAGACCAGCTTTGTGCTCTCCGCCTCGCCAAGCTCGGTCTCAAGCGCGTCTGACACTGACGCAAGATCGCTGTCCGTACAGTAAATGAAGTGCCCCTCCTCCGAGGTTGCTACATCTTCAGCCCCCGCTTCGAGAGCCGCCATCATGACAGTGTCCTCATCTCCGACATCCGCGGGGTAGACGACCTCTCCCATGCGGTCGAACATGAAGCTTACAGAGCCAGTCTCGCCAAGATTTCCGCCGTGCTTGCCAAATGTAGATCGCACAGATGATGCTGTGCGATTGCGATTGTCTGTCATGGTCTCGACGATGATTGCGATGCCGCCCGGGCCGTAGCCCTCGTACCGGATCTCCTCATAATCGTCACCGTCGCCCCCCGTCGCCTTCGAAATCGCCCGTTCGATATTGTCCTTAGGCATTGAGTTTGATTTCGCCTCTTTAACGGCCAGCCTGAGGCGTGGGTTCTTCTCGGGATCGGGGTCTCCCATTTTGGCAGCCACAGTGATTTCTTTAGAGAGTCGCGAAAAAAGCTTGGCGCGCAGCTTGTCCTGGCGACCTTTGCGATGCTGGATATTCGCCCATTTGGAATGGCCTGCCATGGGTCTCTCCCGGTAGCGCGTGATGATCTTGCGCGTGTATAGGTCAGCCTCAAGACCGCTCGCAAGGCCCCGTGAGGACCACCGCAGCACGGTTAAACCGGAGGAGCTCTATGATTGCCACCCTTGCAGATATCGCAGATCTCGTCGCTGCAGCTGGCGTAATCGCATCGCTGCTCTTTCTCGCTTTCGAACTGCGCATCCAGAACCGAGAGACAGGGCTGGCCAACTGGCGCCATCTGCTGGAAAGCCTCACAGCCTTCAAGGCGGTTACGAACGACCCTTACATGGCCGACCTCATTACCCGTGGCCAGACCGACTATTCAGCGCTCAGCCCCGCTGAAAAACTCACCTTCGGAAACTGGTTGGAGCAAGGCGTGCACATTATCGGGAACTTCGACAAACATTCAGGAACCGTACCACGCGCCATGAAAGACCTGCATCTTGCGTCGCACAATCTCATGTTCGACCATCTGAGCACGCCCGGCGCGCGGCAATGGTGGCAAGAGGCCAAGCCACGCGGTCGCTTCATGCCAAACACAGTCCGGACGATCGAGATGATGCAGCAGGATGGCAAAGCGCCCATAGGTCCGCATCTCAAGTGAACGCGCAGGACGTCTCCCCTTGATCCTTGCCACTTGCCCGGCAAATGTCGCGCCATGACGACGGATCAGATCATCCTGTTCGCGCTTTTCGGAGCGGTCTTTGCCCTGCTGCTTTGGGGAAAGTTTCGGTACGATCTTGTAGCCTTCGGGGCGCTCATGGTTGCCGTTGTCGCCGGTGTCGTGCCAAGCGCTGATGCGTTCGCTGGCTTCGGGCACCCTGCGACGCTTGTTGTGGCCCTCGTTCTCATCGTCTCCGCCGGGCTGGTACGTTCCGGCGCAGTCTTTCTGATCACGCGCACCCTCGTCGACAGCTCAAGGCGCCTGGGCGCGCATATCGCCCTGATGGGAGCTGTCGGCGGCGTTCTCAGCGCATTCATGAACAACGTCGCCGCCCTCGCCCTACTCATGCCAGTAGACATCCAGACAGCTCGCAAGGCAGGCCGCGCGGTAGGGCTTTCGCTCATGCCCTTGTCCTTTGCCACGATCCTCGGCGGCATGGTGACACTGATCGGCACGCCTCCGAACATCATCATAGCATCTATCCGCGAAGAAGCCCTGGGCGAACCGTTCCGCATGTTCGACTTCGCGCCTGTGGGCGGCGTGGCCGCGCTCGCGGGCCTTGCCTTCGTCGCACTCATCGGCTGGCGCCTTATCCCCTCGCGGGAGAGCACTGGTGCTGGATCCATTGCGGAGGATTTCGCGGAGTACGTGGCGGAGCTGACGGTACCGACGGACTCCAAGCTTATCGGGCAACGCCTCGTGGAACTGACGGAGGTCGCGGACAAGGCCGATGTTGCAATTCTCGGTCTCGTTCAAGGTGGGAAACGCCGTTACGGCCTCGCCCGCAATGCAGAGCTCTCTGCAGGCGATGCGATCGTCATTGAAGCCACGCCCGAAGCAATGGATGAGTTTCGCTCAGCGCTGAAACTCGCCGTTGCTGACGCGAAACGCGAAGAAGTTCTTCGCGCCGCGGGCGAAGGGCTTTCTATCATCGAAATGGTCGTACCAGAGAACGCCCGCATCCGCGGCAAAACGGCGGAAAGCGTCGGGCTTTCCTGGCGCCAAAGCTCTGTTCTGATGGGCATTTCACGGCGCGGACGGCGGATCACCCAGAGGATCCGGAAGACGGAGGTCAAAACCGGCGACATTCTCCTTGTCCTTGCCCCGACCGAAGCTGCGGCTGACGTGACCGACTGGCTCGGATGCCTGCCGCTGGCGGACAGGGGTCTCGCAGTGACCGACAACTCGAAGACATGGCTCGCCATAGGCCTCTTCGTGACTGCGGTCCTCGCCGCCTCCGTTGGGCTTCTTTACCTCCCCATAGCCCTAGGCCTCGTGGTCGTGGGCTACGTACTGACGAAAATCTTGCCCCTTACGGACATATACGATCACATCGAATGGCCTGTGGTTGTTCTCTTGGGCTCCATGATCCCCCTTGGCGCCGCCCTCGACGCCTCAGGTGGGACAGAACTCATTGCAGGCTCCCTTATCCAGCTCACCGAAGGGCTACCGGCCTGGGCAATCCTGACAGTTCTCATGGTGGTAACGATGACGCTCTCTGACGTGCTCAACAATACCGCTACAACCATTGTCGCAGCACCCGTGGGCATCGAAATGGCCACAAAGCTCAACGTTTCCCCCGATCCGTTTCTGATGGCAGTCGCCATTGCAGCCTCAGC
>JBCCPQ010000210.1:0-5213 GCA_039024825.1 Pseudomonadota bacterium | reverse complement strand
ATCGGACCCATGGGCGACATTATCGCACTCGATTTCGGGATCATGGGCCGGCTTGATGAGTACACACGCCGCGTCTACGCGGAAATCCTTTTTGGTTTCATCCGAAAGGACTACCAGCGCGTTGCCGAGGTTCATTTCGAAGCCGGTTATGTCCCGGCTGACCGAGACGTTGACGAGTTTGCGCGCGCCCTTCGCAGCGTGGGCGAGCCGATCTTTGGCATGGATGCCTCCCGCATCTCCATGGCGCGGCTACTGACCTATCTGTTCGAAGTGACAGAGCGTTTCGGCATGGAAACACGGACGGAGCTGATCCTTCTCCAACGCACTATGGTGGTCGTTGAAGGGGTGGCGCGAACGCTCAATCCCAATATCAACATCTGGAAGGTCGGACGGCCAGTGGTGGAAGACTACGTGCGCAAGAATGTCGGGCCACAAGCACTTGCAAAAGATCTTTTCCAAACAGCGCGCGTCCTGGCCCGCTTCGGTCCTCGTCTTCCACAGCTTGCCGAGCAGGCGCTTATCACGGCATCTAACCCGCGGCCCAAAACTGAACCTCGACGCACATCCCTGCTGCTCATCATCGCGGTTGCCCTGGCCTCAGCCGCGCTGGGTGCGTCTTTCGCGAGCCTCTTCTGAACGTCTGGGAGGTCGAGAGCCTTACTGGCGCGCTTTTCGGTCTCGTTGCGCGCAGTGTTTTCCGTCTGCGCATACGGATTATCTGGACGTTCGCCGCACCGCCGACAGGTCTAGAGAATTTACTGGCAAAGCGGGTAGATGCGGTGGTCGTTCCCTCACATGCCATAAATCTGTCATTTGCAACGGTCGTCATCCCGCCCGCAGTAGATACCGCACGGTACAAACCGCCAGCCTTGCGCTCAGACGCGCAAAACGCACTCGGACTACCTGAGGGAAACCTTTACATCGGGTGGCTAGGGCCGGGCGAACCAAGTTCGTTTGTGCAATCAATGATAACACTCTGTCGCGAAGACAGGCGCCTGCGCGGTGTCATACGCATGGAGCCCATACCGCGAAGAAACGCGGAAATCAGGAATGCGGGTTTGCACCACCGCATCCGGTTTGCACCGGGCGGCGATGATTTGGCTTGGCTTCAAGCGTTGGATGGATGTGTCATCGAGGATTTTGACGGTCTTCCAGCCCGGCAAGCCATGGCATGCGCCGTACCTGTTTCCTATCCGGAGCTCGCCTCAATCCGCGCGCTTATCCGCGGGGACCACGTCCCGCTCCCGGATCCCGCGACTTTATCCTTTGATGCGCACCAAGCGGCCCTGGACGATCTCCGCCAGCGGCTGCTCAGGTGACGCGAGCCTTGGCGTGATACTCGGGGCGATCCCATAGGCCGCAATCCATGACTTCCGCCAAGATATCAACTGCGCCGGTCACATCTTCCGGGCCTAGATAGAGGGGTGTGAAGCCGAAACGCATGATATCCGGTGCACGGAAATCGCCGATGACACCCCGTGCAATAAGGGCCTGCATGGCAGCATAGCCATACTCGAAGTGAAAGCTGACCTGGCTACCGCGCTGGGCTGCATCACGGGGCGACGCGAGTTTCAGGGAGGGAACGCGCGCCTCTACATCTGCGATGAACTGCTCACAAAGGGCTACGGAGGCCGCGCGGATGTCCGACATCTCTACTCCGTTCCAAGCGTCCATCGCGGCGTCCAGAGCAGCAACCTGAAGGACCGGGGGCGTCCCTACGCGGAAGCGTTCAATCCCTAATCCAGGACGGTAGTCTGGATCGAAAGCGAAGGGAGATTCGTGCCCTAGCCAGCCGGACAAAGCCGGAAAAACAGTCTCTGACACGTCTGAGCGGACAGTGATGAAGGCCGGAGCGCCGGGGCCAGCATTCAAGTATTTGTAGGTGCAACCAATCGCGAATTCCGCGCTGCACCCTGCGATGTCCACCGGCACCGCGCCGGCTGAGTGCGCCAGATCCCAGATCATGACCGCACCAAGCTCGTGAGCTTTCGCTGTGATGGCCTCCATGTCATGCATTCGCCCAGTCCTGTAATCAACATGGGTCAGCAAAACGGCGGCCGTGTCTTCGTCGATGGAGTCAAAGACATCTTCCGGAGGGACACTGCGGAGTTGATGCCCGTGACCGAGCTGTCGGATCAAACCCTGCGCCATGTAAAGGTCGGTAGGAAAATTTCCGGTGTCCGACAGGATCACCATGCGATTGGGGCGCATGCTTAACGCTGCCGACAGCGCCTGATGAACCTTAAGCGAAAGCGTATCACCTAAAACTGTCGTGCCGGGCGCGGCCCCGATAAGCCGACCGACACGGTCCGCGACACTCACGGGTTGACCCATCCAGTCGTCAACATTCCAGCCCTTGACGAGATTGCCGGCCCACTCTTGCGTCACAACGGCATTTACCCGATCCGCCACGCCCAAAGGCAGCGGCCCAAGGGAGTTTCCGTCGAGATAAATGACGCCTTCAGGTATTACAAAGCGGTCTTTCAGGGGGAGTTTGGTCATGGTCGCGAAGCTAGCCCAACACGGCCCGCATCAAGGGGGAGTCCACGTCACGGAGCCCGTCAATCACATCGAAATGGTTCCTTCCGGCATCCTCAACGATCGTCAAATCAGCCCCAAGCCCATCCCACATCATGGCCAAAAGCCGGCTTTGACGAACGAATTCCGGGCGCTCCTTCGCGCCGACCCAGATCGTTAAAGGGCAGCACAGCTTTGGTTGGCGAAGCACGGGGCTCTCAGAAGCCGCCTCACTCTCGTCCAGATGCAGAGTTGAGTTCATAGACGTCATCATCAAGGGGCGGAGGTCGTAGACGCCGCCAATGCCCGTGACCCGCCCGATCCGTGCCAATACCGGCTCTGGGAGATGGCTGTCGTCACAAACCATGCGTAGCGCCAGATGCGCCCCGGCGGAGTGACCACATAAATATAGAGGACCTGCAATCATGTGAGCCACGCTTTGCACCGCTCTGGCAATTTCCTGGGTGATCTTAGCTATTCGAACATCTGGCGCGCGGGGATAACTGGGCAAACAGGCAATATACCCGGCATCCACAGCACCTTGCGCGAGGTGACTGAAGTCTTCCCTCCCAAACCGCATCCAGTAGCCGCCATGAACAAAGATCATGATGCCTTTGGGCTGCTCGTTTGGGTAGAAGAGATCTAAGGACTGCCGGTCTCCCTCACCGTAGCGGATATCGAGCTTTCCCCGGTGTTTTGATCGGAACTGGGCTGCATCTTCGGGCCAAGCAGCGGCAAGCGCTTCTCCGCCGGGAATATGCGCCATGTTTGCGAAAGCATCGTCCCAGTCACGCTGCATGCACTTCCTCCTCTAGGCGGCGATAATGCATAGGAAGGACCAAGCCAATCTGGGCTTCTGAAGAAACAGCCTCACACTCTCCCGCGCGCCACACAGTCTGGTCAGGCAAGTCATTCTTGAAGGGCTTGGTTGTAGGTTCTTAGAGTGCACGCCAAAGGCCCTTTTGGCACGCTCAAGAACGCGTAACTCTTGCTGTGAGACATCTGCATGCCCGGCAGGTCGGAACCTCCGCTTCACCGAGCATTAGGCACTCGGCCCATGAACATAATCGGGAAGAGTAGGTGGTGCCGCTGAAGGGACTCGAACCCCCGACCCCATCATTACGAATGACGTGCTCTACCAGCTGAGCTACAGCGGCCCTGGGCGAACCGCCCGGTGCGCGGCGTTTAGCGAATAATCGCGGGGGCCTCCAGACCTAATTCTTGGCCGCGGCAGAGGCGGATTCGACGACCTCTGCATCTACGACCTCTGGTCCAGGAAGGCTGGCGGCATCGTCGACTGAAACGTCGATGTCGGGATCAGCAACTCCTTCGAGCATGGGCAACATTTTTGCTGCACCAGAGGTCTCAACTGCGCCAACTGGCGGGCGCTTCCATGACAATGTGTCGAACGCCCCGCAATTATCGCAGGTCGGATCCCACGTGGCGTGGACCTCCCCGCAGACGTCACAGATCCAAGCTGGATCCCGCGGAGCAGAGATCGCCCGCGCAAGCCAACCGCGCACAGTTTGCTCGTCCGCGCCCTCGCCTCTGGCAATTGCCGCCATGATCGTCAGTGCACGCATGGTTGGATCTTTCTCGGGTAGATCGCCCATTGCCCGGCGGGCTTCCGGAAAATCCTCGGCGGAGATGTAGAGTTCCGCCATGACCATCTTAGTTTCAGGATCGTTTGGCTTTGACTTGGTCAGGGCCTTAAAGCGTTTAATCCGAGCAGCGCTACTTTCGTCCGGCTCAATGGCCGCATACGCGGCCGCGAGCTCCGGATGGGGCTGGGTGGCCCACGCGTTCTTGAGAACCTTTGTCGCCGACCGGGGAGCTTTCTGCTCCACATGTGCCTGAGCAGCGAGAACAGCAGCAGGGATCAGCTCTGGGGAAAGCCGGTTGGCCTCAATGGCGAGCTTTTGCGCTGCGTCGAGCTTCCCTTCACGGCGAAGCGTACGCGCCTCAGCAATTGCCAACACTGCGTCGCGACGCTTGTGAACGTCGCGCGGCAAAGAGCCGTGCTTTAGCTTGGCGCCCAGCGTTTGCCGCGCGCCGGTCCAGTTTTTCTCTCCTGCCTGAAGCTTAAGGAGAGTATCCTGCGTCTCCACATGCTTGGGTTTTAGCGCAAAGGCGTTCTCCGCAAGTTTCAGCGCCGTTTCTGTATCGCCGTCGCTCAATTTTTGGTTCAGCAGGCCATGAACTCCCACGAAGCGCGTCTTGTCATTCTGGAGAAGGCGCTTGTAGACTTCTTCGGCTTTCCGGCGGTCTCCGGTCATCTCGGCAGCCTGCGCGGTCACGAGGTTCGTCAGCTCCGGCCGGTTCAGGTAGCGCTCTGCTTTTGACGCCTTCGCCATGGCAAGCTTTCCCTCGCCTGATGCGAGCGCCATGAGCCCTTCCGAAAGGGCCTCAAAACCCCGACGCTCACGGTTCCGCTCGAAGTAGCGGGAGATTGCCGTTTCATCCCCATTAATAAACCGAAGGACAGCAATCAGGAGGCCTGCAAGCTTGAACAGGAGCCAAACGCCAGCGACAAAGACGACCAGCCCGATAATGAACTGAATAGGCGTGATGCGGAATTCTACAGCGCTGTTCATGCCAGTCGCCGGGACCTGTACGGTAACGCCGCCCTCGAGGTTCAAGATGGCACCGGCAAGCAAGGTCGCACCCGCCACGAGAGCTACGAATATCAGCACTTT
>JBCCPQ010000209.1:0-5264 GCA_039024825.1 Pseudomonadota bacterium | reverse complement strand
CGGCCCACTCCTGACGTTTGCCAAGGCTTCCGATGCTGCAAGCGCGTTATCTCTTCCAGCCGTTCGCTGCGCCTGCTCACCCTCAACCTCACGCCGCGCAAATGCCTCGGCTTCGGCTCACCGCTGGCGGCCTTCTTCAGCGAGCTTGGCAGACAGGTCGAGATCCGCTTCTAAGGCCGCGTCACGCTTCGCGCCTGAGTCCATCGGGACGCGGCGCATGTCTCTCGCAAATCAGATCACTGTCGGATTACTGCTGTGTCGGTTGGAGCGATTCGGACTGTCCGTCAAAAAATACGATGCTAATGTCCCGCGCATCGCCTCCGAAGGCGCAGATCGGCTTAGTGCTGACCGTGGCGACAGTGTCCTTGGAGGTTTTTTCAGCCGAGTTCCGTGTCGCGTCTGCATCTCACCAGCAACTTCGGAGGTCAGCCACGGCAAACCTGCAAGGCGGCCTGCCTGTCGCTCCAAAACTGGATGGCCGCAGATGCAGCTCTTCACTATCGTTGTAATTGGGCCGTGATTTGGGCGCCGGTCAGGAGACGGTGAGCAGCAATGCGAAGGGATGACATCAGTCGGCTATTCATTGCTCACGGCAACGAGCTTCAGCGGTTCTTGGAACGCAGAATGCAGTGCACGGAGGCTGCATCCGAACTCACACAGGAAGCATTTCTTCGTCTCGTGGAACGTGAGCCTCACGAGATCAGAAATCATCGCGCCTACCTCTATCGAATTGCGCTAAATGCTCTTTCAGACGTCATGGCACTTCGCCGTAGGCATCTGGTGGCACTCCACGATATTAGCGTTCTGCAGCGCCAGATGGAAAACGCGTCGGCGGAAGACCATGCAATCTCAATGGAGACGCTCAGGCGACTCGAGGATATCATCGCGACGCTGCCGGATCGTCAGCGTGAAGTGCTGAGGCTTCATAAGATCGAGGGTCTAAAGTACTCTGAGATCGCAGCGCGTCTCGGTATCTCCAAGAATACTGTTATGGTTCACATGGTGCGAGCGCTTGCCCGCTGCCGGGATGAAGTCAGTCGCGACTAGCCGTGATTGGGCCGAAATTCGACGTTTGGCGGCATATTGGCGAACTACAGAACCAACCCAGGTCGAGCCCGCTTTCTGGTTCTCGGGCCCCGCCCAAGGTAGAGGTCCTCATTGACCAACAGACGCTTGTCAAACAACCAAGACGAAGCCGCTCTTGAGTGGCTCGTTCGGCTCAATGACGACGAGATCGAGCGGTCCGACCGCGACGCATTTCAAGCATGGTTAGAAGCCGATCCCCGCAACCGAGAAGCATTTCGCAAGGCCGAAGAGCTTTGGGACGCGCTGGATCGTATCGGAAGCAGGACGAGGACAGCTAAAGAGCTTCGTTCATCAGCGATCGTGCGGTCCACTCGCCGCTCATCCGGCGGACGCCGACTGGCAGCTTTAGCGGCGCTTATGATGCTCGCAGGCGTCGGTTGGCACCTGGCCGCACGGACCGGTGCGTTCGCCGAGCACAGCACATTGGCTGGCCAGCAAAGCAGGGTGGTGTTCGCGGACGGGTCTGAAGCCCTCCTGAACACATCTACCTCTATTTCGACCGAATGGAGTAGCCGCATGCGCTCTGTCGTTCTCCACCGCGGCGAGGCCTTCTTCTCGGTCGCTGAAGATGCCGCGCGGCCGTTCGTGGTGATTGCGGACAACTTCGAGGTCGAGGCCCTCGGAACCCAGTTTTCGGTGCGGATGCTCGCGGACGGAGCGGATATCATCGTGATGGAGCATTCTGTCGCAGTTGCTTCAGAGGATACGGGCGCAGAAAAGATCGACGCTCCCGGCGGCTTACACCTCTCCGGTAGCGCTTCCGTCCCGATCGCCAAAGATGAGGTCGATCGATTGCTCGCATGGCGGAACGGACGGGTCGTCTTCGAAGATGAGCCTCTCCTCCATGTCCTCAACGAACTGGATCGCTATCTCCCGGGCGAGATCCTTCTTGCTTCACCGTCGATTGAGGAGCTCCCAGTCTCAGCATCCTTCGAAGTTGAGAGTGCCGAAAGAGCCCTGGATGCGATCGAAGCGAGTTTGCCGGTGAGCGTGCGTCGGATCGGCAGCATGCTCTTCGTGATCACGGCAGAGTGAGCGCACTGACGAGAGCGCTCAGCATTTGAAGTAATTCCAAGCGGCTCGAAACCCGTCTCATCTTTGTGAGAGCTGCGCCAGACACACTGGTCGCTGCATGAAGGACGGGGACATCCAATGACATTGCTGCGTTTTCTGACGACAACCACGCTGCTCGCGATGGCAGTGGCTGGAGCGCAAACCGCGCCCGCCGCAAAGGCGCAAGAAACCACGGAATCGCGTGCTTTCTCGATTCCTGCACAGCCACTGCCTGCAGCATTGATTGCCTTCGCCGATCAGTCCGGTTTGACCCTGGTATACGATGCGCGGATCGCGCGAGGGCAGAGCTCACCCGGTGCGAATGGGCTCCTTTCGCCCGACGCCGCGTTGCGGGATCTACTCGCTGACAGTGGTCTGACCTTTCGTTTCACCAGCGCCACGAGTGTGACGCTCTCCCGCGAGCGCACTGCGATTGAGAGCGGTCCAGTCACGATGAACGAGTTGGTGGTGACGGCCCGTCGTTTCGAGGAAAGCTTGGAAGAAGTGCCCGGTTCTGTCGCCGTGCTTTCGGCAGAGGATATTGAGCGATCTAACATCGATGATCTCAACGACTACGTGCTGCGCATCCCGAACACGAACTTTGTGGAGGGCGGATCGCCGACCGATGCGGAGCTTTCAATTCGCGGAATCTCAAACCTGATCGGCGGCTCGGCCACAGGACCGACAAGTGGCGTCTACATCGACGAGGTGATCGTCAATCCAACCGGTTCGAACAACGGCCTCAACCCGACACTCTTCGATCTTGAGCGGATCGAGGTCGCCTATGGGCCTCAAGGTACGACGTTCGGGCGCGGGACGATCGGTGGAGCGGTGAACTTCGTGACCAAAAAACCGTCCGCTGACTTCGAGGCCAGCATCGAGGCAGAGATCGGGAGCTTTCCAGATGGCAGACTCCGAGGCGCAATCAATGGCGCCATCTTCGACGAGGATCTCCTGAACGCAAGGCTCTCCTTCTTCGGACAGGCAGCTGACGGTTTCATCGACACCCCGAACCTATCGGAGGACCAGGCGCTCGACACGAACGATTTCGGCGCGCGTCTAGCGCTCCGATCACAGCCAACTGATCGTGTAACCCTAGACTGGTCCGCCGCTTTCGAGCGGAACAACTTCCTCCAAGGCGCCGTCGCTACGGAGGACAGCATCGCTGCGGGCGACGATCTTGAGTTCTTGATCAACGAGGAAGACGCTGACAGCGAAGTCACCCGGTTTCTCACTAGTTTTCGGACAGAGTTCGATACCGGATTTGGCAGTGCAATCTCGAATACATCATTCTTCATCGTAAAGGATTACACTGTCATCGACGGAGACTTCTCTGCCGCCGATGTCTTTCTGGGTGGCGGAGAGAGCGAGAACCGTTCCATTGCGCAGGAGTTTCGGTTCGACTCGGATCGGTTCGATCTGCCTTACGCGGGCGAGACGAGCTTCATCTTCGGCGCGAACTTCAGCTTCAACAGCACCGAGACGAGCATCGAGATTAGCAGCCAATCGGACCTCGATCCGATCTTCGGCCCGGGACCCGGCGCCTTCATAAACGAGACCGATCTCAACGTCTTCAATGTTGGCATCTTCGGCGATGTCACCTTTCGACCAACCGAGAGACTGGAGCTCGGTGCCGGTGCCCGCTTCAACCTCGACCGCGTCGAGATCGACGTGAAAGAAAACGGGGCTGTCGGCAATCTCGCGCCAGTCTTTGGGCCCACGCTCGGGCCGCCGTTCTCAGCCAAGGAGACCTTCACCGGCATCACGCCGAAAGGTTCTATCCGCTACGAATGGACCGACGAGTTCAGCACCTATGCTGCCATCTCGACCGGCTTCCGCTCAGGGGGGTTCAACACGCTGCCGACCGTGTTCGGAACCTCCTTCGACGAGGAAACAGCAATCAACTACGAAGGAGGGTTCCGTTCATCCTGGTTCGATGATCGTTTGGTAGTGAATGGAAGTGGCTTCGCGCTCTTCTACAACGACATACAGGTGAACGCATTCATCCCGACCGGCGACGGTGGACCGGCCGTTGCGACCATAGCCAACGCCGCAGAAGCGCGCAGCATCGGGGCAGAGATCTCCATTCAAGCGCGACCGGTTGAGGGGCTGTTCGTGGGGATAGACTACGGCTTGGCGAAGACAAACTTCGTGGATTTCATTGACCCTAGTGTCGGCAGTCTCTCTGGGTCGCAACTTCCTAATGCTCCAGTACATACGTTGAGCATCATCGCAGAGTATCAGCATCCAGTCGCGAACGACTTCGCCGATGCTTTCATTCGTTGGGAGTACAATTATACGAGCGATTTCTTCAATACGATCACTGATGTGGTACCTGGAGGCGACACCTTTGGCGACCGTAATGTCGTCAATCTGCGGGTCGGTCTGCGCGCTGACCGCTTTGAAGTCGAAGCTTTTGCTGAAAACCTCTTCAACGAGTTTTATCAGACAGGTGAGACATCTGACATTGCCGCATCGCTCTTCGGGCTACCTCAGAACGGCGAAGTAGGGCCCACGCGACGCTTTGGGGTAAGGGCGCGTGTCTTGTTCTAACCATTGTCACATCTGACAAACTAAACGTGCCCAACTAACCTTCTTTCCGTGCAATTATTGGAAAGGAGGAGACGCCCATGGGTCGATCTTCGACCGCCAAGAGAGCGGGTCCGCGCGAAGCCGTGAGCATGGTCGCTCAGCAACGTCTGAGTGTGCTCTAGCTGGCCAAGGAGCTGGGGAACGTCGCCGAAGCGTGCCGTCATCGCGGCATGGACAGAACGAGCTGGACACCCGTAATAACCCTGAGTTGTGTCTAGGTTGGCGCGCGCGGGCGCTTTGATCGATACGGTGAGGGTTGGATGGGTCGCTCTGAAGCCTGTTTCGCCGCATCTGGACGGGCTCACCCCATGGCGCGCCGGCGCTCATGGAAAATCAGGCGGTCGAAGTTGTAGGCCATGTTGGCGAGCGTCAGTTTCGCTTCGGCGCGGGCCAGTCCGATGGTGCGGATGAAAGGGCCGAAGCGGGTCTTCTGGTGGGCGAAGACGTGCTCGACGGCGGCGCGGATCGCGGACTTCTTGGCATTCGCGCGCGCCGTGTGCTGGGGCATCGGCTTGCCTGCTGGCTTGCGCCGG
>JBCCPQ010000208.1:0-5269 GCA_039024825.1 Pseudomonadota bacterium | reverse complement strand
GTCTTCGGCAAGGGATGCTTCGGCCTCAGCGACAGCGTCCTGGAGGGCCGCGAGGATCTCACCGCCGCCATCGACATTGTCGGTGAACCAGCCGAGCACGGGCTCAGCGGCTGCGGCGAAGGTCGCCTTCTGCTCCGGCGTGGGGACGTAGAGGTCGCCGCCACCGGCCACGAAGTCCGCATAGGCCTGGATCGACTTGCGCTTGGGCGAGGCAAAGGTCGCCTGCTGCAGAGCGTAGAAGCCGTCCATGACGACGCGGCGCAGGCCCTCATCCATGTCCATGAACTTCTGGTTGTTCATGTACCACAGGGCGCCCATGTATGCGTGCCCGTCGAGCGTGACGTACTGCAGGCCGGCATCGGGGAACTTCATGCCCATGATGTCGGTGATGCCATTCTTGGAGCCGTCAACGACGCCCGTCTGGAAGGAGGTGAAGAGCTCCGGCCACGGGATCGGGGTCGGGGATGCGCCGAGGGCCCGGACGAGTTCCTGCGGAAGGTCGGCGACAACCGTGCGGATCTTGAGGCCGTCAAAGTCGGCGGGCTCTGCCAGGCGACGCTGCGTGTTGGCGAAGTTGCGCCAGCCGCCGGTGTTGCCGATGGTCATGAGGCGGATCGTGTCGTCGCTGTCCTCGAGGATCTTGCCGCGCATGGTGCGCACAAAATCGGTCTGGCTGAGCACGTATTCGGCCACGCGGTCGTCTGCCATCACGTAGGGCAAATCGAGGACCTGCACGTAGGGAAAGAGGCCCGCAGCCCCGCCGGACGTTGAGATGTAGATGTCGATGGAGCCGTCGGAGACGCCCTGAAGACACTCCGTCCCGTTCTCGCAGAGCTGCGTTCCGATGAAGAGCTCGACGGTGATGGCGCCGTTTGAGGCGGCTTCCACGTAGTTCTTGAAGACGACGAGGCCGTCATAGTCTTCGTCGTTCTCGTTGGAGTTGGCCGTGGCGCGGATGCTGAACTGAGCGTGGCCGTCCGCGTAGGCTGTGATCGCCGAACCGGCGAGGAAGCCAGCGGCCAGCGCTGCCTTGGTGAGACCTTTGAGCATGAATTACCTCCCTATGCTGTCTTGGTCAGGTGCGGCGGATGAAGCTCCGCCAAAGTCATTGCACGAACCCCGTCAAGCGGGGGATCGTCATGGAAATTGCCGGGAAGTAGGTGATCAGGAAGATCACGGCCACTTCGACGGCGAGAAACGGAAGGATCGCCTTTGAGATCGTCTCGACCTTCTCGCGGCTCACGCTGGCGGCGACGAAGAGGACGAGGCCCATGGGTGGGGTGGCCAGGCCCACGGTCAGGTTCACGGACATGATGATCGCAAAGTGGACGGGGTGGACGCCGAGATCGACAAAGATCGGCCCCAAGATCGGGCCGAGGATGATGATCGCGGGCCCCGCGTCGAGGAACATCCCCACCACGAAGAGGAGGAGATTGATCAGGAGGAGGAGGATCAGCGGGTTCTCGGAGAGGCTGAGGATGAACTCCGCCAGGATCTGGGGAGCGCCAGACAGCGCCACGACGGTTTTGAAGCTGACAGCCGCGCCCACGAGGAGGAGGACGGCAGAGGACGCAAGCGCGGAACGCGCGAAGATGCCCGTGAGGTCGCCGACCTTCATGGAGCCCAGCACGAAGAAGCTGACAAAGAGAGCGTAGACGACTGCGATGACGGACGCCTCCGTCGGTGTCATGAAGCCGCCGAGGATGCCACCCAGAATGATGACCGGGGTGAGGAGCGGGGCCACAGCCTTTTTGCAGGTAAAGCGGAAGTCCTGGCTCACCGCGCGGCGGTATCGGCGCAGGAGAAGATCAACGCTTAGAACGCAGGCGGCAAAGAGCGCGAGGTTGATCGTCTGGTTCGCCTCATCGCCGAACATGCCAGCGATACCGCCGATAATGCGGAAGAGGAAAAACCCGAATGTCGCGCGGATGAGGATGAGGGACGTCCAGTACTCAATGCCGCTGATCGACTGGTTTGCGATGACGACCCGTTCCGCCGGGGGCAGGTCGTAGCGGTCGGCCATGACGCGGACCATGACCATGAGGCCCACGCCGACGAGGATGCCGGGGACGATGCCTGCGAGGAAGAGGGCGGCAACGCTTTCACCCATGACGTAGGCGTAGATGATCATGATGCCCGAGGGCGGGATGATCGGTCCGATGACGGAGGAGGCGGCGGTGATCGCGGCGGCAAAGCGGCGCGTGTAGCCGTTCTTTTCCATCGCGGGGATGAGCGTCGAGCCAAGGGCGGAGGTGTCCGCCACGGCGGAGCCAGAGAGGCCCGCGAAGAGGATGGAGCTCAGGATATTCACCTGGGCCAAGCCGCCCCTGAGGTGGCCCATGATGGCCTGGCTGAACTCCACGAGGCGGATGGTGATCCCGCCGCGGTTCATGATCTCACCCGCGAGCATGAAAAACGGCAGCGCCATCAGCGGGAAGCTGTCGATGCCGTTGTAGAGGTTACGATAAAGGATCGCGAGGTCGCGCTCTGACCCGTCGAGGACGAGAAGGGCGCCCGGCGCAAGGAGCAGCCCGAAGACGACCGGCAGGCCGATCATCAGCAGGAAGAGAAAGACCGGAAGGAACCAGATCAGCATCCGCGCACCCTGTTTTCTTGCTCGCCGATCGCGATGCCTCCGGCGGAGGTATTTCGGGAAAGATGAAGGGAGGGGCGCATCATCATCAGTCTATAGGCCCCGCGTCTTCGAGCGGTTTGAGCCGCTCCCCACCGCCAAAGAGCTTAATGATCTGGCGTAGAATGAGCTCCACGTTCACGAGGAAAAGCAGGCAGAACCCGACAAAGAGCGATGCGAATGACCAGCTGTTCTTGAACTTGATCCTCTCCCCGCCGAACCAGTCGAGCGGGAGGCGCAGGGATGCGGAAGAGCCGCGTCCGGTGAAGCTGTTCACGTTATCCCAGCCGAGCGTTGCGCAGGTCCAGATGACGATCAGGGCGGAGAGCAGCAGGATCAGGCTCAGGACGGCGGCGAGCACGCGGGGCAGGGCGCGTTCGAGCATGTCGATGGCCACGAAGCCCCCCTGACGGTACGCGAGGGGCGCAATGAGCCCGGTCATCCAGAGCATGAGGAAGCGGGCGCCTTCCTCCGTCCAGTTCGGGGCGTCAAAGAAGAGGCGCATGAAGATCTGGTAGACGATGAAGGCCACCATGATCATCAGCGCCGTCAGCGCGAGAGCACGTCCGATGGCCAAAAGCACATCATTAAGCCGTTCCAGGGGCCAAAGAAGCCCCGTGAGAAGCGCCATCGCGCCCTCCCTCCCATGTCGTAGCTGCGGGTCGTTTGCCGACCTCTTCAGTCACTATGTGCGGGCCTCAGCCCTGCGTAAAGCGTCCATATGCGCCAGATGCGAAAAGTAACGGGTCGCCGTCGGCCACCGCGACCTCACGCACGAGGCCCACGGCGATGACATGGTCGCCGGCGTCGTGGATGGCGTGGGGCGTGCAGTGAAACCTAGCGAGGGCACCGTGGAGGAGCGGCGTGCCGTCGGGCGCCGCGGTCCATGCGATGTCGGGCGTGAAGTTCGGCTCTTTCGCGAAGGTGTTGGCGAGGTTTTTGTGTTCCTGGCCAAGAATGTGGATTGCGTAGCTCGCGCAATTTGTGAACGGCTCAAAGCGCGTCGAACTCTTCGCCGGGCACCACAGCACCAGCGGCGGATCAAGCGAGACACTGGCGAAGGAGTTCGCCGTGAAGCCCAGGGGCCCTTCGTCGGACGTGCAGGTCACGACCGTCACACCGGTGGCAAACCGGCCGAGCGCGTTGCGAAACGCGCGCACGTTCTCCAGCGTTGGCTGGAAAGTCTCTTCAGCGCTCATGCGATGGGGTCCCTCGTAGCTCATCACGGAACCTCGTGTCCTAAGGCGGCAGTGTAAAGCTCGAACCAGGTCTCACGGTCCATTTCGACCTTGGCCGCGTCCGAGAATGCCTTGATTCTGTTCAGATTGTTGGTGCCCATGACGGGCAGGATGCGGGCGGGATGCGCCAGAAGCCACGCCACGGCCACGGCGGTTTCATTAACGCTGTGGGTCTGAGCCACCCTCGCCAAAGCTGCCATGAGCCCGGCGTGTTCAAAGAGCGCCCCGCCGCCGAGGGGTGACCACGCCATGGGTGGCACGTCACGCTCCTGCAGGTAGGCCACGTCTCCGTTGGTGAAAGGTGCGTGGTGCATCAGGCTGATTTCGATCTGGTTCGTGACCAGCGGTGTATCCATCGCCGATTGCAGCAGGTTCCAGTCGTGGAGCTTGAAGTTCGACACGCCCACGTGGCGCACTTTGCCGCTCGCCACGACCTCATCGAGGGCCGCCCCGGTTTCGCGGGCGTCCATCATAGGGTCGGGGCGGTGAATGAGGAGAAGGTCGATCCGGTCAATCGCCATCAGCCGCAGGGAATGGTCCACCGAGCCAAGGATGTGCGCGTGCGACGTGTCGTAGTACTTCACGCGGGCGTCCGCATAGCGGCCTGCCGGGGCGACGATATCGCATTTGGTGACGATTTCGATCTTGTCCCTCAGGTGCGGCGCTGCTGTGAGGGCTTTGCCCAGAAGCTCCTCCGCCTCGTAGCCGCCGTAGATATCGGCCTGATCCATCGTCGTGATGCCTTGCGCGAGGCACGCTTCGATCTTGGCCTGCACGTGGGCGGGGGAGGTGTCGGCGTCGTCGCCCAGCCGCCACATGCCATAGACGATGCGGCTTAGGTCCAGGTCACTGGCGAGACGGGCTCTTTCGATCATACGCGGGCTCCTGCGCCAAGCGGCGTGGCGGGGGGTTGGGACGGGACGCGGCCATAGGCGTGCGGCAAGCTGAGGGTTTCGAGCTCTGGCATCACGAGGCGGCCAAAGTGTTGCGCTTCGTCCAGGTGGGGATAGCCGGAGAAGATGAAGGCGCGGATGCCCATCTTCTTGTAGGCCTCGATCTCGCTCAGGATCTGGTCGGCTGATCCGACAAGCGCCGCGCCACAGCCGGACCGCGCACGCCCGATGCCGGTCCAGAGGTGGGGTTCGACGTAGCCGAACTTGTCCGCCAGCTCCCGCGCCTTGGCCTGGTGAGAAACGCCGAGCGAGGTGGAATCGAGGGCCCGGTCGCGGATCAGTTGGCCGTATTCGTCGTCGAGCTTTGAGACGATGTAATCGGCGTATTCGCGCGCCTCCTGCTCGGTGTCGCGGACGATCATGTGGACGCGCAGGCCGTAGTCGAGGGTGCGATCATAGCTGTCGGCGACCGCGTGGACCGCTTTCATCCGTTCTGCGATCTGGTC
>JBCCPQ010000207.1:0-5270 GCA_039024825.1 Pseudomonadota bacterium | reverse complement strand
TTCGTGCTCGTGTCCCTCGTCACGATCCCGACGCCGCTTGAGCGCCTGCAAGGCGCGCAATTCGTTGCGATCTTCGATATCAGCCGCGAGGCCCGCGAATGGCAGCCAAGGCAGGTGGAGAGCGAAGACCTCCTGATCATGGCGCAGCGCATTCTGGGATCGCGCGAGGCGCAGCGGCTTTTCCAGGGCGCGGCCGAGGAACAGGGGAAACCGGGTTTCCTTCCGGACCCGACGCCGGATTTCCTGGCCCAGCTAGAGCGGGAGCTTGCGGGCTCTGTGGGGGCTGCAACGGCCCATGCCATGGTGGGCCAGACCGTTGGTCGAGCGTCCGTCACGGTGGAAGACCTCATGGCGGTTGCCGACGAGACGGCACAGATGATGGAGTACTCGAGCCAACTTGAGGCGAAATCTGATGAGCAGGCGCGAACAGCCCGCCAGCTTCGCCGCGCTAACGAAAAGCTCACAGCACTCTCGGTGCAAAAGGATGCGTTTCTCAGCCAGATCAGCCACGAGCTTCGCACGCCCATGACGTCGATCCGGGCGTTTTCAGAGATCCTGCAGGAACCGGACCTGACGGAGGGCGACCGCCAGCGGTACGCGGGCGTGATCTATGACGAGACTATCCGTCTGACGCGGGTCCTGGATGATCTTCTGGATTTGAGTGTCCTTGAGAACGGTCAAGTCACGCTTGACGTGCAGACAGCAACCCTCGGTGCCGTGATCGATAGGGCCGTGTCTGCGGCCACGTTGGGCAAGCGTCTGAGCATCACGAAACCCAGACAGGGCGGTGGCACCGTCGTCGAAACGGACGTTGGGCGGCTCGCTCAGGTCTTCATCAATCTCATTCGCAATGCGGAGAAGTACTGCGACGCAGAAAACCCGCGCCTGTCTATCCGCATCCGGCAGGTGGATGGCATGATTAATATCGACTTTATCGATAACGGATCGGGCATCGCCGCCTCGGAACGGGAGGTGATCTTTGAAAAGTTCGCGCGGCTCACCGATCAGCAGCGGGCAGGCGGGGCAGGGCTTGGCCTCGCGATCTGTCGGGAGATCATGGTGAACCTAAAAGGATCAATCACGTACCTGCCGGGGCAGGGCGGCGCTGCCTTCCGTGTCAGCCTGCCGGTCAGCCTGGCCCTCGCCGCCGAATAGGGTCAGCGCTGGCGCGCAAAGGCGTCAATCTGAGGGGCGAGCCCGGCGAGGTCATATCCCGCCTGCGCGGTCGCCGCGATAATGTCCTCTGTGGGCATGCGGCCCGCCTGGCTGAGCGACCAGCAGATCGAAGACCGGGTCCCGGAGGCGCAGTAAGCCAGGATCGGGCCGTCGATCTCCTCCTGGGCGGCGGCCTGAGCGGCCACGTGCTCCACCGTCATCTCCGGCGATGCAAACGGGTTCAGGATGAAGGTCATGCCCGCCGCTTCAACGGCGATGCGCATCACATCGGCCTGAAGTTCGACAGGGTTCTCGATGTCCGGGCGGTTGCAGATGACCGCCTTGAACCCCGCCGCCGCTATATCGGGGACGTCGTTTGGCTCGATCTGCGGGGTCACGGCGAAGTCGGGGGTGAGCGTTCGGATCTCCATAATTGCGGGATAAAGGCCCCACTTCGCCCCGTAAAGGCGCGTTTGGCCTTTGCCGGGCTTGATGCAAGCGCAACTTTTCCGCAAACTTATCCACAGGCAGACAAAAAAGCAGTGTGGGGCCATGGCAAAGGTTGTTGAGTACGCGGTGCGTGAAGGCGTGGCCGTGATTGAGGTGGTCAATCCGCCCGTTAACGCGTTGAGCCGCGACGTCCGCGCCGGTTTGATCGACGCCGTTGCTCGTGCGACGGACGATGAAACGGTGCAGGCGATCGTCTTGACCGGGGCAGGGCGTACCTTCCCGGCGGGCGCTGACATCCGCGAGTTCGACGCACCGGCCGCAGAGCCCCATCTGCCGGAGGTCTGCGCAGCCATTGAGGCCTCTCCCAAACCGATTGTTGCCTGCCTCTTTGGCACGGCACTGGGTGGCGGATATGAGATCGCCCTCGCTGCTCACGCGCGTCTGGCAGCGCCCGGGACCAAGGTCGGGTTCCCTGAAATAAGCCTCGGCGTTCTCCCGGGGGCAGGCGGAACGCAGCGTTTGCCGCGTATCGTGGCGGTGGAAGATGCTCTCGACATGCTGCTGTCGGGCAAGGCGGTGGACGTCTCGATCCATAGAGAAAAAGGGTATGTGGATGGCATCGTCGAGGGCGATTTGCTGTCTGCCGGGATTACCCACGCGAAGTCCCTCGCCGCGAAGCCCGTTTCCCCGATCCGCGCCCGCAGGGACCGGTTTCAGGACGGCTTTGGATATCAGGCTGTCGTGGATGCGGCCCGTCGCGATGCGCGTGCCGGGAAAAGCCGCGCGGCCAACGCGATCCTCGACTGTGTCGAAGCAGCGCCGCTCCTGCCTTTTGATCAAGGGCTCGCGCGGGAAAGAGACCACTTTCTTGAGCTCCGCGAGACCCAAGAGGCGAAAGCCCTGCGCCACGTGTTCCTGGCGACGCGCGCAGCGTCAAAGCCGCGACCGGGTCTTCCAACGCCTGCCCGGGTTCAGAGCGTTGCTGTCATCGGTGGTGGCCTAATGGGGTCTGGCATCATTGTCTGTTGTCTCGATGCGGGCCTGACCGTGACACTTATCGAGCAGCGTGTGGCGCTGGAAGCGTCGCAGGCGCGTGTGGCGGCGATCTACGACCGGGCGATCTCTCGCGGGCGGATGCGACAGGAGGTTCGCGACGAACGCCTGTCAAGGCTCACTGCCTCTGCTACCCTGTCCGACATTGGCGCCGCGGACCTGATCATTGAGGCCGTGCCGGATGAGCGCGACCTCAAGCGCGACCTTTTCGCGGCCGTCGCAAAGGAGGCTCGATCCGGGGCCATATTGGCCACCAACACCTCCTATCTCGACGTCGACGACCTCGCGGGCGCTTCTGGACGCCCCGAAGATGTCGTCGGGCTGCACTTCTTCTCCCCCGCCCACGTTCAGCAAGTGGTGGAGGTCGTCGTGGGTGCCGAAACCTCCCCTCAGGTGGAGGCAACGTCCATGGCCTTCGTCTCCGCAATCAGAAAAAAGCCGGTCTGGTCTGCCAATGCCGAGGGCTTCATCGGCAACCGCGTCCTCACGGCCTATCGGCGCGCGGCTGATTACCTTCTGGAGGACGGCGCCACGCCTGCGCAGATCGATGCGGCGCTGAGGGACTACGGCTTTAAGATGGGGCCCTACCAGGTGCTCGACATGGCGGGCCTCGATATCTCCTGGGCGCGTCGCAAGCGCAGTGGCGAGGCCGATAGACCGGGTCATCGCTATGTGCGTATCGGTGACGCCATGTGCGAAGCTGGAAGGCTCGGTCAGAAGGCCGGGAAGGGGTATTATCGCTACGAGGCCGGCAGCCGTGCGCCCATCGAGGATCCCGCAGCGGCAGCCATCATCGCTGCGGAACGCGACGCCAAGGGCATCTCGCCCCGTGACGTCTCCTCCGCCGAGATCCAGAGGACGTGCCTCATGGCCATGATGAACGAGGGCGGACGCCTCCTCGATGAGGGCACGGCCCTGCGCGCCGGTGACCTTGACGTCGTTATGCTTCTTGGCTTTGGCTTCCCGCGCGAAAAGGGTGGCCCGATGAAAGCGGCAGAGCTTTCGGGCCTCCTTGCTCAGCTTCGCGACCTCGAGGCCAGGGCTGAGGACGACGCATTTTGGACGCCGTCACGCGCCCTGCAAGAGGCTGTGAAGAATGGCAATCGCTTCGCGGATGGCGAGTAGGGGCTAGGTCAGGAAGAGGCCTGTTACCACGCACATGAGCCCGATCCCGGCGACCGCCAGCGCCCCGAGGTTGACGGCCACGAGCTTTTGAAGGCGCGCTTTCATCTCCTCATCGGAGAGCCCCGCGCGCCGCGCCCGGATCACCGCAACGATGCAAGAGCCCAGAAGCGCGAGCCCCGCGAGCGTGATGGCAATGCCCAGCGGCACGAGAGTGGCGATCATGGCGAGCTCCTTTTTGGCCTGCGGGCACTTAATCCACAGCTGCGCGCACGCCAAGGCCTTGCAGGCCAGAAGGGCCATGGATATCCCGAGGGCTCCCGGCAGGAGAAGAGACAGGCATGAGCGAACAGGCAACCGACCCCGCATCCGATAGCTACCGCGTTACGGCAGGTGAGCTCAGACAATTCATCGAACGCTTCGAGCGGCTCGAGTCGGAAAAGAAAGACCTTGCCGACCAGCAGAAGGAAGTGATGGCCGAGGCCAAGGCGCGCGGCTACGACACCAAGGTCATGCGCAAGATCGTCGCCCTAAGGAAGCGCGACAAGGATGACATCGCGGAAGAAGAAGCGGTGCTCGAGATGTATAAATCCGCCCTTGGAATGTAGCAGAGGGATCGAGCCGTCTGATGCAGCGGGTGCGCCGTCTCTCCACCTTCATCTTTCCAAAAATACCTAAAAGGCCGGTCTTGCCTCCGTCACACCGGTCAAGGCATTGCACGGGCAGGGCTGGCGCCGCGGGGCCAGAGATCAGGGCGTGATCAAGGACACCCCGGGGATCCGCGCGATCGTGTAGAGGTCTTCCTCGTAGGTTTCGGTGAGCGCGTCCACGGTCTCATCCGTCCAGCCGGGCATATCAAGCTCCTCTTCGAGCTCCTCGGCGATGACGAACTTGTCGAGAAAGGCCGCGATGATCCGGCGCTTTTGCACTTCGGTCTGGGGCGGATGGCTCTCAAGGTAGGAGGTGAAGCGTGCAAAGCCTTCCTCCGTCATGATGTCGCTCAACAGATCGAAGCCGCCGACGATGGTGTGCCCATGCTCGATGCCGGAGACCTCCCGGATCACCTCTGACCAGATGAGCGGCGTGTCCTCATTGCACCAGACGGTCAGTTCAGCCCGGGGACACGCCTCGCGCATGCGCGTAATGACGTCGGACCAGCGCAGATCGAAGGGATCAAGCTCCCCCAGAATGCGGGCGCGGACTGTTTCCGGCAGCGACGACAGAACCGCCGGTACAAATGTCGCCGGGTTGCGAATGCCCAGGTGAAGCTCAAGCCGGTCCTCGGCAAAAAGCTCTCCCAAGGCGGCTATGCGTGGGGGGCCGAGCGGATAGAAGTGCCCGTTCTCAAAGATGCGCGCATTGATGCAGCAGAAGTTTGCATTGCTCATGACAACGCGGTCTGCGTCATCGTTGTCGAGGATCGCGTCCAGGACGTCGCGCCGTCCCAGCTTGCCCGCCGCGCCGGCAGCGAGGTTGCCCAAGAGTTCACG
>JBCCPQ010000206.1:0-5340 GCA_039024825.1 Pseudomonadota bacterium | reverse complement strand
TAATCCCAGAAGCTCGGCCAGCCTGTGCCGCTGTCGTATTTTGTCGACGAATCGAAAAGGGCGAGGTCACACGCTGCACAGTGATAGATTCCGGGGCGCTTTTCATCATTCAAGGGCGAGGTGAAGGCGCGCTCGGTGCCCTCTTCCCGCAACACGTAGTATTGCATCGGGTCCAGCCGCTCGCGCCATTCCGCGTCGGTCACGCTAGTCCAGTCGCGAATTTCACTCGCCGATACGCTGCTGGCTGTCGATACGGTTTCAGCCTGGGGACGCGCGCCGCAGGCGGTAAGGAAACTCGCGCCGGACAGGGCGAGCACAGTGCGCCGGGTCGGGGAGAATTTTGGTGCGTGTGTCATGCATGCTGATCTAGTAGACACCGTGATCGCGTCCAACTCACACCTGCGTCATTTCGCAAGTGAATCAATTGATTGCGCTGACAACTTGGCCCATGCCCTTGCCAATCATCGGATGGGAGACAGACCATGAAGCAGTGGACCCTCGGCATTATCGGCGGATCAGGCCTTTATGATATTCCCGGTCTTGAGGACGCGCGCGAGGAGGCCGTTCATACCCCCTGGGGCGCCCCTTCTGACGTGCTGCGCCGGGGCCGACTGGGCGATATTGAGCTTGTCTTTCTCCCCAGGCACGGCGCTGGCCATCGTCTTACACCGTCTGGCGTGCCATACCGCGCCAACATTGATGCGCTGAAGCGATCGGGCGTGACTGACATCCTGTCTTTCTCTGCTTGTGGGTCGTTGCAGCAGCAGTACGCGCCGGGTGAGTTTGTCGCGGTGCACCAATTCATCGACAGGACCTTCGCGCGGGAGAAGAGCTTTTTCGGACCCGGCATGGTAGCCCACGTGTCGATGGCTCATCCTGTGTGTGAGCGCCTGTCTGACCTTGGCGCGGACGCTTTGGAGGCAATCGGCGCAACGGTTCATCGCGGCGGCACATACCTCACCATGGAAGGCCCGCAATTCTCGACGCTGGCCGAAAGCTTGCTCTACCGCCAATGGGGCTGCGATGTGATCGGCATGACCAATATGCCGGAGGCGAAGCTCGCTCGCGAGGCCGAGCTGCCCTACGCCACCCTCGCCATGGTCACCGACTATGACTGTTGGCACGAGGAAGAAGACGATGTCTCTGTCACGAACGTCCTGCAGATTATGAACGCAAACGCAAACGCGGCCCGCACCGCCATCGCTCGGCTTTGTGAAACGCTATCGGGCACGCCACGGACACCCTCCCCACTCTGCATCGAGACCTGCCTCGACCACGCGCTGATCACTGCGCCCGAGGCCCGCGACCCCGCCCTGCTCGCAAAGCTTGACGCAGTGGCCGGCCGTGTTCTGAAAATGCACTAGGAAATGACACTCGGCGCGGTCTTTGCTAGATAAGCGCCATCCTCAGGAGGGACGGTGATGTTTTCAGTAGAGTTTCAAACCGGCGCCCTGCTTCTGCTGGTAATTGCAGGCCTGACCGTCGCATTTAACAGCTGGCGCGACCGGAACGACCGGAAGGAAGTTGAAAGCCAGGTCCTCGAAGGCGTGGGTCACGAACTGCGCCTCATCATTCAGCGCTTCATGGCAGAGCTCGCTGCGATCACGCGCGATGAGCCTGTGGTCGGCGGGGAGCTCATGGCAATCCGCCATCCCCAGCTCGACGCGGTCTACGCCCAGAATGTGCCGGCAAATCGCAATGCGCTCTCGGTGATCGGCGCGACTTACCAGGACCTCCAATCGAGAAAGAATGATATTCTCCTCGCGGCTCAACAAGGTCAGGACCTGAACAGCGCAACGCCAGCGGCCATCGACTCTGTCATTGATGCGATCATCACGCTTTACTTGTGGGAAGAGCATGGAGGTGCACGCCCGGCAGACGCCCACCCAACGCGGTCCTGGCGCGTGCGGCAATGGATGAAGGACCATGGCATGGGATGGGACACTTTCCCCGAAATCCACCTGCGCGACGCCGTCGTTGAACGCCTGCGGACCCTCGGCATGACCTTGACACCACGCCCCCTCACCCACACCGCACATGAATACTATTCCATGCAATATGACCGCAAAGCGGATCCGCGCGCACCAATGTGGCGGCGGAAACAGGCTAAACCGGAAACCGTGCAGATCGCAGATGAAGTCAGTCGTCCGATCCGGGATGGTGAGCAGGTTATCGTGGGATAACGCGGGCAATGGACCTGAAATCAAAGATCAGGACGATTCCAGACTACCCCAAGCCGGGGATCATGTTTCGAGATGTCTCCACCCTCATGGGAGATGCACAGGCCTTTCGCGAGGCAATCAAGGCCTTGGCCACGCCCTTTGAAGACGCACAGATTGCCAAGGTGGCCGGCATAGACGCGCGCGGCTTCATCCTGGGAGGTGCCATGGCGGTGCGCCTCGGTGCAGGCTTCCTGCCCCTGCGCAAGCCCGGCAAGCTGCCGTTCGACACATTCTCCGAGACATACGACCTCGAATACGGCTCGGACTCGCTGCACATGCATGTCGACGGTGTCGACGCCGGTGAACGGGTGCTCCTTGTCGATGACCTGATCGCCACGGGCGGCACGGCGGAAGCGGGGCTAAAGCTGCTTCGTCATGGCGGGGCTGACGTAGTTGCTGCGAGTTTCCTCGTCGATCTTCCTGACCTCGGCGGTGCTGCACGCCTGAGAGGCCACGGCGTCGATGTCCATGCACTGCTGGCCTTTGAGGGCCATTGAGCGTTTAGCCTCGACCGAACAATCGTATCAACCCAGCTCACCGATGACCTGCGGCAACGAGCCGGGAGGTTGCGCCTTGGCACACCGTGTCCACGGCCCCATCTCAAAGACCAAAGAGGAATGGTCATGGTGGCACCCACCTATGTGTATGACGGTGAATGCGTCCTGTGCTCGCGCGCGGTTCAGTATGTCATCAAACACGATCGAGGCGAGCCGCCGATACGCTTCGTTGCCATTAAATCCGCAGAAGGGCGAAGCATCGCCGCCGAGGCTGGTGTCGATCCTGACGATCCAAGCACATTCCTGTTTGTTGAAGACGAGACGATATACGGCGCATCGGACGCGCTTTTCGCGATGGCGCGACACCTAAGCGGGCCCGCACACTGGTTCCGGTTCCTGCGGTTTATCCCGCGCGGCCTGCGTGACTGGTTCTATTCGAGGATCGCCAATAACCGCTACGCCCTCTTTGGAAAGTTGGACACGTGCTACTTGCCAGACGCCAAAGACCGCCACCGTTTCGTATTGGAGTAACGCCATGGCGATCACACTCTCGGAGGACCGGCGCCAAGCCCTGATCGGCCACCTGCAAACACTCTACTCCGACGATTTCGATGAGGCCTTGAGCGAGTTTCGTGCGGGCCAGATCGTCGACACCATGCTGCAAACGCTGGCGCCCATGGTCTACAACCAAGCCGTCGAAGATGTGCGCAGCCATCTGCAAGTGAAGCTGGATGACCTTTCTGGAGAGGTTCGCCTTGATGGACCGCTGGACTAATCCGTGTCCCTCGGTACGAGCTTTATGACGTCGCCGTTGAGTGTGCTGAGAAACAGGAGGCCATCTTCGTCAACGCCTGCACTGATCACCTGACCCAGCGTATCGAGCACTATCCTCTCCTGCTTCATAATCGGATCAGCACACAGTTTCCGCGTGGTGGCCAGCGGCCCAAAAGAGAGCTGCGCGCTCTCCAGCGTATATTCGCCATTGAAACCGTTGCACCCCGCAGAACCTGAAACAGTCATGTCATTGCCAAAGGCCAGGCCCGCATCGGATCCCTCGATCATGGCCTGACCCGAAATGTCGATCACGGACCAGGCGCGCCCAGTCGTCGCCGCGGCGATCTTGGCGGCCTGCTCAGCTTCCAGCGCCCGGGCTTCACGAACACTCTCAGGTAGATAGGCGGGCGCAGCGCCAGCGCTCGATGACCCGTCGCGTCCACAGGCAACGGCCAAGAGAGCCCAGAAGATGACAACTGAACACCGTCTTGCAGTCATTGTGAGCGCTCCCAGTTCTCTGTCCACGAAGCAGAAAGGCCGCCCAAAGGAGCGGCCTTTCAATAAAAGGTTGCAGCGCAATCCTAGTGTTCCACGTTGCGCCAGATGCGCTTGTAAGACAACCAGAGGAGACCTGCGAGCAGTGTGAGATAAATCATCACAGCCACCCCGAGCTCTTTGCGATTGGTCTGCTTCGGCTCGCCTGCCCATGCGAGGAACTGGGCCACGTCGTAGGACATCTGAGAAACCGTCGCTTCGGTCCCGTCCAGGTATTCCACGCGCCCATCCGTCAGCTGTGGCGGCATGGCGAGGAAGCCGCCCGGAGGCGTTTTGCGGGGGTCGCCATCCCACTGCGGGGTGACGTCACCAGCCATGTAGGGATTGTAGTACTGACCCATCGGCTGCTCGAGGGCGCCGCTATACTCATAGCCTTCGCCAAGTTCGAACTCTTCGCCAAAGTCGATCTGACCGTCACCCATGACATCCCAGGAGGGATATCCCTTGATGAGGTTGTAGATGTAATTGGCACCGCCATAGCGCGCCTTTGTGATAACGGACAGGTCTGGCGGGTATGCGCCACCGTTCGCAGCCCGCGCCATCTGCTCATTCGCATAAGGATCGCGGAACCGGTCGGAGGGCCGTGCTGGGCGAGTGACCGGGTCGCCAAACTCGTCCGGGGTAGGATCAACAATCATGTCCTGTTCGGCAAATGCCTTCACAAGCGGGTTGTCGTTCGCGTTGGGGTATTCCGGATCGTAGAACGGACCACCCGGCTCACCCAGATTACGATAGGACAGAAGCTTCATGCCGTGGCACGCAGCGCAGACTTCGCGATAGACCTGGTAACCGCGCTGGACACTGTCCATCTCGAATTTGCCGAACACACCCTCAAACGGGAAGCCGCCTTCAGGACCGTGCGGTGTTTTCGAGCCACCGGCCGCATGGGCAGATGTTGCGTGGGTGAGGGCTGCGGCTGCAGCCCCCGCCATTCTAAGGAGACGTTTCATCGATAAGGCCTCCTACTCTGCCGGTACTGCAGCAGGTGTTCCGGACGCGCTAGACGCCGTACTGGAGCCGTGGGACGCGGCGAGGACGGCCTTGTGGATCGACTCCGGCTCATCTTTCGGACGCTCCCGCAGGCCCAGATAGGGCAGAATGATCAGGAAGTAGGCGAAGTAATAGACCGTCAGGAGCTGACCGAGATGGATCACTCGAACGGCAGGCCCAGCCTGTATTCCGATCGAGGCTCCACCAGCATCCGTCAGGCTATCGCGGAAGGCGACAGCGTCGGGATACTCTGCAAAAACCCGCGAGGCTGGAAGCCCGGCCTGATCGGTGTACTCCACGAT
>JBCCPQ010000205.1:0-5355 GCA_039024825.1 Pseudomonadota bacterium | reverse complement strand
AAGCTCAAGGCGGCGGAGGAGAAAGTCGCGGCGATCCAGCTGAATGGCGATGGTGAGCCCACGGGTCTGAAGCCGGTGGACGGTCTCTAGGTGTTCACTGACGACCTCAGGACAGCGTCCGCTGCGGTCGCATCCTACCTTGAAACAACGCTCGCCGGGTGGGGCGACCTGCCTGTCGTGGAGGGCATGCGCTACGCCTTGCGCGGGGGCAAGGGCCTGCGCGGCTACCTCGTGCTGGAGGGTGCGCGGCTACACGATGTCAGCGACGCCCTGGCGGCGGCGGCGGCGATCGAAGCGCTGCATGCCTATTCTCTGGTTCACGACGATTTGCCCTGCATGGACGATGACGATCTGCGTCGGGGACAGCCAACCGTCCACGTGAAATGGGACGAGGCAACCGGCGTCCTCGTGGGCGACGCCCTCCAGGCGCTGGCGTTTGAACTGACATCTCAACATGCGTCGCCCGATGCGGAGGTCCGCGCGACCCTTACCGCGTCGCTCGCTCACGCTAGTGGCGCGCGGGGCATGGTCCTTGGACAGGCCCAGGACATGGCCGCAGAAACCGCAGGCCGGCCCCTGACGCTCGAGGAAATCATCGCGCTACAGCGACTGAAAACCGGGGCGCTGATTGAATGGGCCGGCACGGCGGGCGCCGTCCTTGCCAAGGCGGATACCGCACCACTAGCGGCCTATGCACGCGCCCTGGGCCTCGCCTTTCAGATTGCCGACGACATCCTCGATGTGGAAGGCGACGCCGAGGAGATGGGCAAAGCCGCCCAGAAGGACGCCCACGCAGGCAAGGCCACGTTCGTCTCGCTCCTCGGGCTCGACGCCGCGAAAGCACGCGCGCGCAGCCTGGTGGAGGAGGCCTGCGCAGCCCTCGACCCATACGGATCTGCGGCGACCTCTCTCAAGGACGCAGCCCATTTCGTGATCCAGCGCACGTCGTGACCCGACCCCGGACGCCCCTTCTCGATCAGATTGCAGACCCGGAGGAGCTTCGGGCCATGCCCCCTGACACGCTGCGGCAGATCGCAAATGAGCTGCGTGCAGAGGTGATTTCCGCGGTGAGCGAGACCGGCGGGCACCTCGGCGCTGGACTGGGCGTGGTGGAGCTCACTGTGGCTCTGCACGCCGTCTTTGACACGCCCCGCGACAAGCTGATCTGGGACGTCAGCCACCAAAGCTACCCCCACAAGATCCTGACCGGACGCCGTGACCGCATCCGAACACTCCGACAGCGCGGGGGCCTTTCAGGCTTTACGCGCCGCGATGAGAGCATCTTTGACCCCTTCGGCGCGGCGCATTCGTCCACCTCGCTCAGCGCCGCGCTCGGTTTCGCGACGGCGCGGGATCTCGGCGCTGACGTGGGGGACGTGGTGGCCGTCATCGGCGACGGTGCACTAAGCGCCGGAATGGCCTACGAGGCGCTGAACAACGCGGGCGCGTGGGGCGGGCGGCTGTTTGTCGTCCTCAACGACAATGGCATGTCCATCGCAGAACCAACCGGCGCACTGGCGCAGGCACTGCAGCAAAACGATGTGCGCAGCTTCTTCCACACCCTGGGCTTTGCGTATCATGGCATCGTGGACGGCCACCATCTGGATGAACTCATCGACGTTCTGCGACAGGAAAAAACCGCCGCCACCGGCCCGGTGCTGATCCACGTTCGAACGCAAAAAGGCAAAGGCTTCGCCCCGGCGGAGACGTCTCGCGACAAGTACCACGGGGTGCCAAAGTTCGATCCGAACACCGGCGAGAAAGCCGCAAGCACACCCAAGGCACCCAGCTACACCAAGGTCTTTGCCGACACCTTGATCAAGCTGGCAGAGGCCGATCCGAAACTCTGCGCGATAACGGCAGCCATGCCGGACGGCACGGGCATAGACCGGTTTGCAGGGGCCTTCCCGGATCGCGCCTTTGACGTTGGCATCGCAGAGCAACACGCCGTAACCTTCGCAGCCGGGCTCGCGGCCGCTGGATTACGCCCCTTCTGCGCGATCTATTCCACATTCCTGCAACGCGGTTTCGATCAGGTGGTCCACGACGTCGCGCTCCAGGGCCTTCCGGTGAGATTTGCCATAGACCGCGCGGGCCTCGTTGGCGCAGACGGTGCGTCCCATGCGGGGGCCTACGACCTCGCGTTCCTGTCAAACCTGCCGGGGATGACCGTCATGGCCCCGGCTGATGAAGCGGAACTCGCGCGGATGATCGCCACGGCCGCCGCCCACGACAGCGGGCCTGTGGCAGTGCGCTTTCCGCGCGGGGCGGGGACGGGCGCCGCGGTGGCAGGCTATGATCCGCTCCCCATCGGGAAAGGCCGCATCCTCCGCGAGGGGCGCGGCATCGCGATCCTGTCGCTCGGCACGCGGCTGACAGAGGCTCTCTCCGCCGCAGATATCCTCGCAGATGACGACGTGGCGGCCACGGTCGCCGACGCGCGCTTTGCCAAACCGCTGGACCATGACCTTCTTGCGACGCTGGCCCGAACCCATGAGGCGCTCATTACGGTGGAAGAAGGCGCAGCCGGCGGGTTCGGGGCCCATGTCTCCGCCGCCATCGGCACAGCGATCCCCGTCCACGCGATGACCCTTCCCGACCGCTTCATCGACCACGGCACGCCGGAAGAGATGTACCGCGACGCGGGCCTTGACGCTGCGAGCATCGTCCAGAAAGTGCGCGACCTGATTGGAAAGACCACGCCATGAACCCCTACTCCCGGCCCGTCGTCGCCTACCGCTGGCTCGTTTTCGGGGCAGCCGCGTTCTACTCCGTCTACATGATCGCGTTCTCTTCCTACGATCAGGCAGGCGGACCGTTCCGTTTCCTGACAATCTGGGCGCTTCTCCTGAGCTTCTTTTGCGCCAGCCGGGTGCTCGCCTTCAGCGAAGGCCGCACCGAACGCCGCTGGGACAGTCTCATCGCGGCCACGGCGGTCATCAACTTCATGGTCGTCTTCCTCTTCTGGCGGCTCTATTTCGGCGATCCCGACTCCGTCACGCGGGACGGCAACCTTCAGGTCTGGTGGCGGGAGTACTACCTCCACGCGGTCGGACCGCTGCTAATGTGGATCGACGCCCTCTTCATCAATCGCCCGTTCCGGCGTTTTTTGCCGTCGCTTGTGGTGCTCCTCGTGATCTCTCTCAGCTATTTCCTCTGGGCGGAGCTTGTCGTGAGCCCCCTCGCCGATACGCCCATAGGCACCGTCACCTCGGGTCTACCCTACCCGTTCCTCAACAACATGGAGCTTGCCGCCCGCATTGAGTTCTACGCGACCAACGCGGGGCTCGCGGCTGTGCTGCTAGTGGTGTTCTTCGCTGTTGGACGGATCGTGCAAATGGCCTTTGGCGACCGACCCTAGGCTTCGGTCTCCAGCAGGGCCTTCAACCCATCGCGATAGGACGGGTAGAGAAGGTCAACGCCCAGCTCATCGCGAATGAGGTCGTTCCGCACGCGTTTCGACTCCGCATAGAAAGACCGCGCCATGGGCGTCATGTCCGCATCTTCGAACGCGATCGCCGGTGGCAGCGGGAGGCCCAAAAGCTCCGCCGCGTGACCGATCACGTCCTCGGGCGGGGCCGGGTCATTGTCGCAGACATTGTAGATGGCCCCGGGGCGCGGACGCGCGATGGAGGCTGCAAGCACCTGCGCGATATCGTCCACATGAATGCGGGAGAAGACCTGCCCTTGCTTGATGATCCGCCGGGCTGTCCCGTTGCGGACCTTTGCGAAGGGCCCGCGCCCCGGTCCGTAAATCCCCGCGATCCGAAAAATGTGGAGAGGTAGACCAAGGGCTTGCCACGCGGCCTCAGCCTCCACACGCATGAGCCCGCGCTTCGTCGCCGGTGTCAGGGGCGCGTTTTCATCCACCCAGGCACCGCCGTGATCGCCGTAGACGCCCGTTGTCGAGAGGTAGCCGACCCATTGAAAGCTGCCCTTCCGGATTGCATCGCCATGGGCGGCCAAAAACGGGTCGCCATCGGCATTCGGCGCGGCGGAGGCGAGAAGGTGCGTCGACGCCTGAGCCACCGACGCAACATCATCGCGACCGAGGAGGAGGGGCGTCACCCCGTCTGCCTCAAACTCCCCGAGCTTGGCCTCCGAGCGGGTCGTGCCGTAGATTGTCCAGCCCTCCGGAACCAGAAGACGCGCCAGCGCTTGCGCGGAGTAGCCGTGACCAAGGGATAGAAGCGTGCCTGCCATTCCTTCCCCATGGCGGCGCTTCCCCGGATTGTCAAAGCGCGGGGCGCCGGTCATCATCGACAAACGAAAGGGAAGCGATGGCGAAGAAACCCAGCCTCAACGCGGCCTACGATTTGTCAGGCCCGGACAGCGTCCGGGAGCTCTATGCCGCTTGGGCGGACACCTACGATCAGGGCTTCGCGAAAGAAAAGGGATATACACTCCACCATAAAGTTGCGGAGCACTTTGCCATGGCGGGCGGCGCCGGGCCGGTGCTCGACGTCGGGGCCGGCACGGGCCTCGTCGGCGAGGCGCTGGCCGCGCACGGGCTTAGTCCGGTCGACGGCACCGATATCTCCGAAGAGATGCTGGAAGCAGCGCGTGCGAAGGGCTCCTACAGACGCTGCTTCACGGGCGACATCACCCAGGCGCTGCCCCTCGACGATGACAGCTACGGCGGGATCGTCAGCGCGGGCACGTTCACACTCGGGCACCTCGGCCCAGAACCGCTCCGGGAGCTCATTCGGATCACCGCGCCCGGCGGCGTTCTCGCGATCACGGTCAATGCAGAGCACTGGGACGCCGCAGGTTTCGCGGCAGAATTCGAGAGGCTCGCACCCGCAATCAGCGGGCTGCACAGGGCAGAGGTCGCAATCTACGCAGAAGGTGCCACCCACGACCACGCTGAGGATCGCGGCTTCATCGTCACTTTCCGCGCGCGGTAATCCGCGTCCTGCGCTGATCCTGGAGGGATGCGAAAAACTCCCACGCCAGAGCCACGGCGCTGAAGCCCGCATTGTTCTTGTTGGGAAGGTCATGACCAAAGCCCTTGAGGCCCACGAACCAGACAGCGTCACGCCCGGCGACGGAGTACCGCTCCAGCTCATAAGGGCCGCGACGTTCGTTGATGCGCAGTTCGGTGCCGTGCCGTGTCCGCCAGAACTCGACGATCTCGCGCACCGGCGGCGTGCTCTGCCCACCGCTCATCCAGTGGCGCGCGCCCTCCCAACGGATCATCGGATCTTCTGTCCCGTGGATATGCAAAACCGCCGTGGGCTCCCGCGGGTCGCAATCCCCCCAGTCGCCCCCAGCCATGGTCCCGGCAATCACGGCGATACCGGCGAACACCTCCGGCGCGTGACAGGCCATGTGGTAGGCCATGTAACCCCCGTT
>JBCCPQ010000204.1:0-5419 GCA_039024825.1 Pseudomonadota bacterium | reverse complement strand
GCCATTGCACACCGCCTCTCAACGCTCGCAAACATGGATCGCATCGTCGTTATGGACGAAGGCAGAATTGTTGAGGAAGGCACGCATAACGAGCTCATGAGGCGGAACGGTCTGTATGCGCGCTACTGGAACAGGCAGTCTGGCGGATTTCTCGGATACGAAGCTGCTGCAGAGTAGGCGCCGGTTGACGAAAGCGGCATCGCCCCTCATTTCAGGCGCGAAAGGCAGGCCAGATGCAGCGGATCAAAGACTTTATTGAAGCGCCATGGGTGAACAACTTCATCATGGGCGTCATTATATTCAACGCGATCCTCCTTGGTCTGGAGACGTCCAAAACTGTCATGGCGAGCTTCGGCACGTTGATCCTCACGCTGGACACGATCTGCCTTGGCATCTTCGTGGCGGAGATCATCCTAAAGCTTGTCGCGTATCGCTGGGCGTTCTTTCGAAGCGGTTGGAACCTCTTCGACTTCTCTGTTGTCGCTATCGCCCTAATGCCGACAACGGGTGGCCTAAGCGTCCTACGTGCTCTGCGGATCCTGCGAGTGCTGCGGCTCATCTCGGTTGCTCCCCAGCTTAGGCGTGTTGTGGAGGGCTTCGTGAGCGCGTTGCCTGGCATGGGCTCCGTTTTCCTCCTCATGGGCATGATGTTCTACATTGGCGCGGTGATGGCGACAAAGCTCTTCGGCGCAGAATGCCCGACCTGCACGCCGGAGCAGGCTGCGCTATTTCAGGAGTGGTTCGGGACCCTTGGCCGGTCCCTTTACTCCCTCTTTCAAATCATGACGCTTGAAAGCTGGTCCATGGGGATCGTTCGACCGGTACTGGAAGTGTACCCTTACGCGTGGATGTTTTTTGTTCCCTTCATCATGGTGACGACCTTCGCGGTGGTGAACCTGCTTGTCGGTCTAATCGTCAATTCCATGCACGACGCCCATGCCGCTGAGGCCAATGCGGCCACTGATGACTATCGCGGAGAGGTTCTCGAAAGGCTCAAAGCTATCGAAGACAAATTAATAGATAAGTAACGCAGTCGCGAGTATTCCCGCTGGCAATTATGCGGTAAACTTCCCGCAAAATAATGAGAGAACTCATGCGGGCAGTAACTTTTCTATTCCTGATGGGCATAGCAGTTGCGTTGAGCGGCTGCGCCTCGAAGTTCCAGAGCTATGACGGCCCGGAGGTGACGTTTCTCCTCGCCTATAAGGAGGATCGACAGCTTCTGCTTATGCACGGAAATCAGGTCCTTAGGCGCTATGACTTTGAGCTTGGTTTTGCACCAACCGGCGACAAGGTTGTCGAAGGGGACGGGCGCACCCCGGAAGGTCTCTACAGAATTGATCGCAAGAACCCTAACAGTATGTTCCACTTGTCCATCGGCATTAGCTATCCAAACGCAAATGACCGGGCGCAGGCACGCGCGATGGGAAAGAGCCCAGGTGGAGACATTTTCATTCACGGAACGCCGAAGAAATTCCGGAGCGATGAAGACTGGACGTGGGGCTGTCTTGCTGTCACCGACAGCGAAATGGAAGAAATCTATGCCATGGTAAACGTGGGTACGCCCATTATGATCTATCCCTGAACTGGCGTGGGCGTGTTTCCGGACTCTGCCAGTGTGCCTAGGACCATCGTCCACCAGATCTTGCCGCCGGGCTCCTGAAACCAAGAGAACCCGAGTTCCCGAGCGCGGGGATCGAGGATCACGTCGCGTGTTGTCGGCGTTTCCATCCAGGCTGCAAGCGTCTCCAGCTCCGTCTCAAAGGTCTCGGATATCGTTTCTCCAATGAGGAGGCCCTGATATCCAACCCTCCGCACCCGGTCGATGGGAGAAGAGCCGTCAGACCCGAAATGCCATGGCCGATTCTGGCGGGACATATCACGCGAATGGGTCGCCGCGGCTGCGTTGAGCTCAGCATTAAGCGCAAGCGAGGCAAGGCCACTGGCGCCGCGAAGAGCGTTCACACCATCGAGCATGCGAAACTGAATTTCGCCGCTGTCACCGGCTCTGATGCGATAAACTTGCTGCTTGGGGCGTCCATCGTCGCCCACAGGAACGCGACCTGCCTCACACGCCGCTAAAACTGCGGGAAGGCCTAACAAGAAGAACCGGCGATCGATCATATGGTACCCCAAACGCCCAGGATTTTTAGATCCATACGCGGGATGCGATGCATATCAAACCCACATTACCGACAGTCGGCGGACTAACGTCTGTTTGATTTGCGACTGCGTCTTTCCCGCCATATCTTCCGCCAAACTCTTGGAGGCAACGATGACGACCGACAAAATCGCCCGCCGCAGCTTTATCGCTGGTGCGTCCACGCTTCTCGCAGCGCCTGCCTTGGCGCAGACGATCCCCGGGGAGACGGTAGAGATCGAAAACGAGATTGCTGGATCCACGCGCCGTAACATTTCCAGTTTCCGCACGCTGGATTGGCGCCCGTACTTCAGCAACACGCAGGGAGGGGCAATCCTCGTAGATATCGATAGCCGAGCTTTGCATTACTGGTCTGAAGATCAGAGCATCTATAAGCTCTACCCGACGTCCGTTCCGCTCAGTGAAGACCTTACTCGTCGTGGCCGCACCAGTGTCATACGCAAAGTCGAAGGCCCGTCGTGGCGACCCACGCCTAACATGCTCAAGCGCAATCCCGATTGGCCGGAGTTCGTGGGGCCCGGACCTGATAACCCCCTCGGAACACACGCGCTTTATCTGAGCTGGACGTACTATCGCATCCACGGCACCCACGATACGCGCAAAATTGGGCGCCGTTCGTCCAACGGCTGCATAGGCCTCTATAACGAGCACATCGCAGAGCTTTTCAGCCTGACAGACAACGGCGCTCAAGTGTTGCTTATTTGACGACAAAGGCGCGATGCGCCTTCAGGCTCTGGACAGCGGCAATTGCAATCGCCTGACTTTACTGATTTATCGAGGCTACGAGGTTAGTCTTGGGTGTGTGTTGGCCGTCTGAACCATTGAGCCGACATGCGGAATACTGGAGGAAACTATGAAGAAACTCGTTCTTGCTGCTGCCCTGTCCGGCGTTGCTTCCTTTGCCGCTGCCGGCAACATGGAAGAGCCCATGATGGAGCCGGAAGTGATCATTGAAACCGTTGAAGAGGCTGGTTCCTCCAACGGGCTGATCATCCCGCTTATCATCATCGCGCTGATCGCAGTCGCTGCTTCCTAAGGGTCGCTAAAACAGATTAAAGGGCGGTGCTTCGGCGCCGCCCTTTTTCTTTTCCCTGGTGCCAAGCCTACACCCAGCCACGCAAGTTTGCGTGGATCACCTTCGACAGAGCAGCAATGTGGGCCTCATCGTCGTTCAGGCATGGAATGTAGGTAAACGTCTCGCCCCCGGCTTCTTCGAAGCTCTCCTTGATCTCTTCGTTGATCTCTTCAAGCGTCTCAATGCAGTCGGACGAAAACGCGGGCGCGCAAACGGCGATGTTCTTCTTTCCTTGCTCCGCCAGCCGGGCAACTTCCTCGACGGTGTAAGGCTGAAGCCACTCTTCCGGGCCAAAACGGCTCTGGAATGTCGGAACAATCTCTTCCTTAGGCCAACCAAGCCTCTCCTGGAGCATCCGTGTTGTCTCCATGCATTGGCAGGAATACGGATCCCCATTTTCATAAACATATCGCTTCGGCACGCCGTGGTAGGACGTCACCAGCACATCTGGTCGAGTGTCCATCTTGGCATAGGCACGTTCGACCGACTGCGCGAGCGCCTCTATGAATAGTGGTTCTGCGTAGTACGGTTCTACTGTCCGCACCGAAGGTTGCCATTTCATGGACTGAAGCACGCGAAACAGCTGATCGCATGCCGTCGCGCTCGTAGCGCCAGCGTACTGCGGGTAGAGCGGGAAGAAGAGGATTTTGTCGCAGCCCTTTGCATACATCTCATCGACTTTCGACTTGGTCGACGGATTGCCGTAGCGCATGCAGAAATCGACGACGACCCGATCCCCGTAGGCAACATCCATCACTTGTTTGATTTTCGCTGTCTGGCGTTTGGTGATTGTCATAAGGGGGCTTTCGCCGTCTTCCTCATTCCAGATGCTCTTGTAGGCCGCACCGGAAGAAAACGGGCGCTTCGACAAGATCACCAGTTGCAGCAGTGGCTGCCAAATCCACGGACTATAGTCGATCACACGGCGGTCACTTAGAAACTCGCTCAGATAGCGACGCATGGACCAGTAATCGTAGTTGTCCGGCGTCCCGAGATTGGCGAGCAAGATACCTATCTTCGCCGTTTGCACCGGGCTCTGGTTGCCGTCAGCGTCGAGTGTCGAACACGCGAGGTCGTCCTGCATCTTTGCGTCAAACATCGTGATGGTCCGGCTCCTAATTGCAGCCTTTCAAATAAGGGACAGGCAGCGTTCGTCAATCCGTGCGCACTGACGAGCGTCGGCCGGGCACCTTCGCGCGGAAAGCAATCATTCGTTAACTTTGTTTGCATTAGTGTTTTTGAATGACCTGTTCACTTGGCGGAGGGAGCTCTCGTGCAAGCCCTAAACCTGCTTTATCCCAAGCAGTGCGTCGGCTGCGATAGCTTCGTTGAAGCAGAGAACAGCCTTTGTGCAGAGTGCTGGCGGGATACACCGTTCGTCGAAGGCGCGGTCTGCGACGCTTGTGGGGTGCCTTTAGTCGGCGGTGACGCTGATGATCGGGATCACTGTGACGATTGTTTGCGGACGGCCCGGCCATGGTCTCGCGGGCGGACGGCTTTGATTTATTCCGGAAAAGGCAGGCGCCTCACGCTGGGTCTGAAACATGGCGGGCGCGAGGACATCGCGGACACGGCCGGTCACTGGATGGCGCGGGCAGGGCGAGAAATCATCTCTGATGGAACAGTGTTTGTGCCGGTGCCGTTGCATTGGTTGCGCCTTGTCAAACGCAGGTACAATCAGGCTGCGTTGCTTGCGCTTGCATTGGGAAATGCAACAGGTCGGCCCGTGATCGCAGATGCGCTTATCCGCCCGAACCGAACACGGAGCCTCGAAAGACTATCGCCTGAAGATCGTTTCGCAGTTCTTTCGGATGCCATTGCCTTCAATCCTAAGCGTGATTTGACGGGTAGGGAGGTCGTTCTTGTCGATGATGTCATGACGTCTGGCGCGACCCTTGCCGCAGCAACGCGTGCGGCAACGGCTTCAGGTGCAAAGAGTGTGGATGTTCTGACACTGGCGCGTGCTGTGAAGGGAGCCTAAGTGTAAAGGAACGCCCTTTAAGGACATCCTCTATGCAACCCGTTGAGATTTACACAACTCAGATCTGCGGCTTTTGCCATGCTGCAAAGAAGCTCCTCACGAAGAAAGGTGTGAACTTCACCGAGATCGACGTGGGCCGTCAGCCCGAGAAGCGCGCAGAAATGACGAACCGTGCGCAAGGCGGCCGAACCGTACCACAGAT
>JBCCPQ010000203.1:0-5430 GCA_039024825.1 Pseudomonadota bacterium | reverse complement strand
CTCGGCCAGGCGAGGATAAAGGTTCATCTCGTAGTCGATCCCCATGAGCGTTTCAGTCACACCGGTCTGGTTCGACATCCAGCCGTTGTAGCCTGCGCGCGGGTCCGGGACTTCGGCGGTCGGACCAAACCCGACGGCGATAGATAGAGACCCTTCTTGCGCTTGTGCGGATGCTGTGGCGCTTACCGCGAGGGCAGCGGCCAGGCAGAATCTTGAGAGTACGGACACGGGTTTTATTCCTCCTGATGGGTTGTAGGGCGTCGGTGGCGAAAACTGGCTGCCGGTAAACGATATACGATTGGATCGTCGATCCCCGGGTGCACCGCTAGCAGCCATGATCTTGGTAAACAAGGCGATTGTTATAGAGTAACACTTGGCTTATTGCGCCGGGGGCTACCACGCCTGTCTCGCAGGCAGGTGACACCTATTTCTGCCGTATCCTCAGCTGTGTTCGCTGGCGCTGGATGCGCTCCAATCCTGTGCGCGGGGTCCTGCCGATGCCCATCCCAACGACAATTCTGAATGGGTTTCTGGGCGCCGGCAAAACCACGCTGCTGCAGAACCTTTTGGTCCAGGCAAGGGAAATGCACGGCGTCACCATCGGCGTCGTCGTAAATGAGATGAGCTCCCTCGATGTGGATGGGTCTGTCCTAGACACCAGCGAGGTGATTTCCCGACAGAGCCCGCATTTTGCATCTGTTCCCGGAGGCAGCATCAGCAGCGCGGCGGGCCTCCCGCTGTTTCGGCAAGCGGTGGAAAAGGTGCTCGCAGACGGGAAGGTTACGCACCTGTTGATCGAGACATCGGGGAGCACCCATCCCTGGCCGCTTTTGCAGGAAATCAGGTCGATGAAAGCTGTGCGTCTGCAGGGGTTCCTTTCGGTCGTGGACACGGTGGTGCTTCAGCAAGATCACGACCACGGCCGCGCCGTCCATCCGCAGGCGAGCGCGAACCTGGAGAAGGGGCGGCGCGGGATTGCGAACCTCCTGGCGGAACAGGTGATGTTCGCCAACCGGGTGCTCCTCAGCAAGTCGGACAAGGTCCCCCGCGAGAGCATTGAGCAAGTCGCAGAGGCCATACACCCGCTGAACCCCCGCGCGGACATTCTCGCTATGCAGTGGGGCAACCTCAGCCTTGAGAAGGTGTTTGCCATGCCTCTCTACGATTTCGAGCGGGTCGCACGGCTGGGCAAGGAGCTTTTGGATTGGGAGGCAACGCACACGGAAGCCCCTATGGCAGAGATGGCGACTTACGCACTCGAGAGCCGCGTCCTTCGCGATCCGCGGCCCTTCCACCCGAGGCGACTTTGGGACGTCTACAACACTTATCTCGGGATCGGCATTTACCGCAGCAAGGGTTTCTTCTGGCTCCCCACGCGGGACAACCTCGTGCTGCTTTGGAACCAAACGGGCGGCAGCGTGGGGCTTGAGATCGTCAACTACTGGAAGATCGCAGCGCTGGAGGACGAGAGTCTCAACCTCTCGGACTGGGAAAAGGAGGCGCTACGGGCAAAGATCGCCGATGGTCATCCCGACTTTGGCGACCGCCGGTGCCAGCTCACGGTGATCGGCGACGCGTTGCAGCTTGATGAATTCGTTGCCGCCCTCAACACCTGCTTTTGCACGCCGGACGAAATTGAGGCTTGGCGTCAGGGCGAAGATTTCGATGACCCCTGGCCGAAGTCCGTGGCGACGCTCAAGCCGTAGGGTTACGCGCTCGCCAGCTCTGCCTTTGCGCGTTCAAACCACTCCATTGTCCGGGCGTGATGGCGTGCGCCCCAGCGCTCGATGAACTTTTGCGTCTGGTAGTCGCCGTCGTCAGACAACGCCGCTAACCTCTCCTCGACATAGTCAGGGGTGAGTGGGATGCCGCACTTTTCCACGATACATATTTTCCAGTCTTTGTAGGTCTCCGGTACAAACGACATCGCTTGCCTCGCTTGTGTATGTTGTCGTCGGTTGCTTGCTTCACCGAAGGTTCGCACATCTGGTTGTGCTCCACGCTGATACTGTGATGTTATATTATATCAGAATCAAGCCAGGATCTAATCCATGCCAGATACAAAGCCTGACGGGCGCCTTCCCGTAACTGTCCTTTCCGGATTTCTCGGCGCCGGGAAGACGACGCTCCTAAACCGCGTGTTGAACAACCGGGAAGGGCGGCGTGTGGCGGTGATCGTCAACGACATGTCCGAAGTGAACATCGACGCCGACCTGGTGCGCGCTGACACAGAGCTTAGCCGCACCGATGAAACGCTGGTAGAGATGTCGAATGGCTGCATCTGCTGCACCCTTCGCGATGACCTGCTGCAGGAGGTCCGACGCCTCGCCGAAGATGGCCGCTTTGACTATCTGCTGATCGAGTCCACCGGCATTTCAGAGCCTTTGCCGGTCGCGGCCACGTTTGATTTCCGGGATGAACACGACGAGAGCCTCTCTGACGTCGCACGCCTTGATACGATGGTGACCGTGGTTGATGCCGTCAACTTGATGGCCGATTACTCCAGCCATGATTTCCTGAGCGATCGCGGTGAGACTTTGGGAGAGGAAGACGACCGGACGCTCGTGAACCTCCTCGTGGAACAGATCGAATTTGCGGATGTGGTCGTCTTGAATAAGGTCGCAGACGCAGGGCGGGAGCGCACCAATGCGGCTCGTCAGATTATCCGGTCTCTGAATGCCGACGCGAGGATTGTTGAAACGGATTATTCTTTCGTATCGAGCGATGCGATCCTCGACACCGGGCTTTTTGACTTCGACAAAGCCCATGAGCACCCAATGTGGGCGAAGGAGCTCTACGGGTTTGCTGATCACGTTCCGGAAACGGAGGAATATGGCGTGGCAAGCTACGTCTACCGGGCGCGGCAGCCGTTCGAGCCGGAGAAAATTCTGCGCGTGCTCAAGGGTGACCTTCCAGGCGTGATCCGGGCGAAGGGCCACTTTTGGATCGCCACACGACCCACTTGGGTTGCGGAGTTCTCCCTCGCTGGCAGCTTGTCGTCGGTGCAGCCCCTCGGGACTTGGTGGGCATCCGTACCGCAGGAGCGTTGGCCGTCCCACGAACAGGTGCGCGACTACATGGCTTCGCACTGGCAGGAGCCCTGGGGTGACCGCCGCCAAGAGCTTGTCTTCATCGGGGCCGGCATCGATTGGACCGCGCTTCGGGCGCAACTCGATGCATGCCTCGTGCCAGAGCATCTCGCGCCCGGCCCGGACGCTTTGCCCGATTTCCCGGACCCGTTCCCTGTCTGGCGCCGCGCAGACGAAGCGGCCTAGAGACATTTCACTTCGAAGAACCGGGCGGCCCACATAGGGCTGCCCAACTTTTTTTCGGCTCATGTCCTTTGGGCGTGCCATAGTTCGTCATGTCAGTGAAAGCGCTACCGCTTTCGATAACTGGAGAACGACTATGCGCTATACATTCCTGACCTATTCGCGGCCCGAAGACTTTGCCAACGTCCCGCCTGAGGAACTTGGCCAGCTGAAGGGACTGTTTGGGGCTTACATCGGCGCGCTTAAGGAAGCGGGCATTCTGGTGGCGACTGACTGGCTACAACCGGTGAGTGCGGCGACCACTGTATCCGACGGCGGAAACCGCATTCAGGATGGACCTTTCGCTGAGACGAAGGAAACGCTGGGAGGCTACATGACCGTAGAGGTCGCAGACCTCGATACCGCGATCTCTTGGGCCAAGAAGTGCCCAATGGCCAAGTACGGCGCCGTTGAAATCCGCCCCACAGCCATGGAAGGCTGATGACGGTTGATGCGCGCATGGCTGATGTCATGCGCGCCTCTTACGGGCGTCTTCTCGCCATCCTTTCAAGCCGCACGGGCGATATCATTGTGGCGGAGGATGCGCTGTCCGATGCCTTTGCTAAAGCCCTCATTCACTGGCCCGCCGGGATGCCGAATAACCCGGAAGCATGGCTTCTGACGGTTGCGCGAAATCGCCTGACGGATCTCGCCCGGCGGAATGCACGCCTCGACTTTCAGGCAGAGGTCGTGGCCCCGGAACCAGAGGAGCCGGACGGCGAGGACTTTCCGGACGAGCGCCTCAAGCTTCTTTTCGTGTGCGCGCATCCAGCAATTGATCCGCGGATCCACACGCCGCTCATGCTTCAAACGGTCCTTGGGCTGGAGGCGGAGGTCATTGCACGCGCGTTCCTATTGCCACAAACGACCATGGCAAAGCGCCTGGTGCGCGCCAAGCGCAAGATCAAGGATGCCGGGATCGCGTTTCAGATACCGGATCCCGACAGCATCGCCCCGCGGGTGTCAGCAGTTCTTGAGGCGATTTACGGGGCGTTCTCGAGGGATTGGCTTGGAGCAGGCGCGCTTGCGGAAGAGGCTTTGTACCTTTCCGCGCTCCTCGCCGAGCTCTTGCCAGACGATGGGGAGGTTTTGGGCCTCGCGGCTCTGATCTCTTACACGCTTTCGCGGGAGGAGGCGCGGGTTCAGGATGGGCGCTTTGTGCCTCTCGAGGATCAGGATCCGGGACTTTGGAACCGCGACCTCCTGCTTAGAGGTCAGAGCTATCTGGAGCGGGCACAAGCGCTTGGCGGCCTTGGGCGCTTTCAGATCGAAGCCGCTATTCAAGCCGTCCATGCCGACCGGATGCATACAGGCGTGACGAATTGGAATGCGCTGCTCCAGCTTCATCTGGGCCTGTCGCGACTTGCGCCGACTATCGGTGCAACGGTCGGATACGCAGCCGCCGTCGGCAAGTCTATCGGGGCACAGGAGGGCTTGGACGCGCTCATGCGTGTTGAAGCCAAGGTTCGTGCCAGCTTTGCGCCCGCAGAGGCGACCCGTGCCCACTTCCTCTCTGAACTTGGCCAATCGCAGGAGGCGGCAGCGGCATATACGCAAGCCATCGCCCTCACCGAAGAGCCTCCGCTTCGTCGGTATCTGGAAGCCAAGCGTGAGGCTTTGGCTGCAAAGCTGCGATGACCCTCGGTTGAGGCTGCGCCTTCAGAGACGAAGCTACGTTTTCCAGAACTCCAGGAGCGATATCGCGGCGCTGCTGTTGCCATCGGCAAACAGCATTACGTCGAGGTCTTCCTGGCCCAGTGCGTTGGCCAGCGAGATCACGTTCCCCGCTGCGATCTCACGATAGGCCATGCTGTAGGGGATCCAGCCAACCCCGATGCCCTTAAGGACAAGCTCCAGCGTTCCACTTGAGAAGGCCGTGACGCAGATCGGGTTGATGCTGAGACTTGGCGTGCCGAAGGGACGGTCCGTCCGCGCAAGCACGCGGCCGAAATAGCTGTCTTCCGGATAAACCACTGCTGGTGTGTTGTCAGGGATGCTGCCATCAGCGCGAATGAGGTAACGCATGGAGCCGCCGACCACCGGCACGAGGTAGTCGCGTCCCCACCGTTCGCGCCGCACATCGGAACCGAAGTTCAAGCGTCGTGCATCCTTGGCCTCG
>JBCCPQ010000202.1:0-5448 GCA_039024825.1 Pseudomonadota bacterium | reverse complement strand
TCGGAAATGCCTATCCAGACTTCGACGCTGGCCGTAAGTACCTCGCGCCGGGCCTCTTCGGCCCCTGCGGCTACGGCCTGCCCGCGAGTGTGGGCGCGAAGATCGGCCAGCCAGACGTCCCTGTGGTCGGTTTCGCAGGCGACGGCGCCTTCGGCATCGCAGTTAACGAGCTGACGGCCATCGGTCGTGGTGAGTGGCCCGCGATCACGCAGATTGTCTTCCGCAACTACCAGTGGGGCGCTGAGAAGCGGAACTCCACGCTGTGGTTTGACGACAACTTCGTCGGCACGGAGCTTGACGAGGAAGTCAGCTACGCCGGCATCGCGAACGCCTGTGGCCTCAAAGGTGTGGTTGCCCGCACTCAGGAGGAGCTCACGGCGGCGCTCAACCAGGCGATCACCGACCAGATGCAGAATGGCGTGACCACGCTCATCGAAGCGATGATCAACCAGGAACTGGGTGAACCCTTCCGCCGCGATGCGATGAAGAAGCCGGTCTCTGTGGCCGGGATCAATCGCGAGGACATGGTTCCTCAGAAAGCTGCCGAGGCTGCTGAGTAAACATGACCGCGCCCGTCCTGCAGGCCCTGCGGGAGCGGGCGTCGCGAGACCAAAAACGCATCGTGCTTAGTGAGGGCGACGACCCTCGGGTTGTCGCCGCCGCTGAAACTGCGGTGCGCGCGGGCTTGGCCGAAGTCGTGCTCGTGGGAGGACCGGGAACTGAGGGCGCAAACGTCCATGACCCCGCCACCTCCCCACTTCGAGACGAGTTTATCGAGACCCTCCTCGAACGGCGTGGCCACAAAGGCATGACGCCGGAGCGGGCCGCTACCGAAGTCGGCAAGCGGCTCGTCTTTGCCGCGCTCCTCGTGGCAACCGGACGGGCCGATGGAACTGTCGGCGGTGCCGTGGAAACGACCTCTGCCACGGTGCGCGCAGCGCTTCAGATAATTGGCAAGGCACCTGATGCCGCTCTTGTCTCCTCTTTCTTCTTGATGGTCCTCCCTGACGGTCATCCGTCCGGTCGCGATGCAATGATCTTCTCTGATGCTGGGCTCGTCGTAGAGCCGACAGCGGAAGAGCTTGCCGCCATCGCGACGCAATCGGCCACCTCTTGGAGCGCGCTCACAGGACGCGTGGCCAAGGTTGCGATGCTGTCATTTTCGACCAAGGGTTCCGCGCAGCATCAACGCGTGACGAAAGTCACCGACGCGCTCAAGATCGTACGAGATGCACACCCAGCGCTTGCCCTGGATGGCGAACTCCAGTTCGACGCGGCATTCGTCCCTGATATTGGCGAGGTTAAGGCCCCCGGCTCACCCGTCGCGGGGCAAGCAAACGTCCTGATTTTCCCCAACCTCGAAGCGGGCAATATCGGCTACAAGATCGCGCAAAGGATCGGAGGCGCGGAAGCCATCGGCCCTGTCCTGCAGGGCCTCGCAAAGCCTGCCAACGACCTGAGCAGAGGTTGCGTCGCTGAGGACATCGTTAACATGATCGCCGTAACCGCTGCGCAAGCGCAGACGACCGGCTAGGCCCGTCCGGGGGTGGACCTACTGGACCTCACCGCAGCGGAAACGCTGATCGTGGCGCTGATCGCTTTCTGTGCGGGCATTGTACGGGGTTTCACGGGGTTCGCGCTTTCTGCGCTTGTCATGGTGTCGGCGGTGCTCATCCTGCCCCCGGTGGAGCTCATCCCCATGCTATGGTGGCTGGAGTTCACAGCCTCCCTTCTCATGGTTCGTGCAGGTTGGGCCGAGGCGGACCGCCGCGTGGCCCTTGGACTTGTGGTGACCTCCGCTCTCGGCCTGCCCATCGGCCTTTGGCTGACGTTGAACATGTCGCCCCAGGCCTCCGGCCTTGTGGCGCTCTCGGTCATCGTGGTGCTTTCCGTTCTGCAACTGGCTCGGATACGCATCGCCGCCCTTGCGACGTTGCCGGGGCTCGGCCTCTCGGGGCTGACGGCAGGGATCGTGACAGGGCTGTCCGGCGCAGGCGGCATGGTCGTGGCGCTTTACGTTCTGGCCTTGGAGCGCCCGGCCCGGGTTATCCGCGCTTCCCTCGTCCTCTACCTCTTCGTCTCGCTCAGCATATCGTTTGTCACCCACGGTCTGGTCGGAACCATGAACGCGTCATCTATAGCGCGTGGCATCGCCTTTTCTGTCCCGACAGCAGCGGGTGTCTTATTAGGCAAAGCACTGTTCGTGCCGCGCTATGAGGTCTACTACAAACCTATCTGCCTCGGGCTCCTTATAGTCCTGGCAACAGCGGGTATCTTGAGGGAGCTCGCCACGTGAACCGCACCCAGCACCCGCCAGGTCATGACCTTCGCCGCTGTACCGGAGTTTCGCCCCATGGCTGACCGATCTGTCTTTCTGTCCCGCATCGATGGCCTCGGTGCCCGCGCTCGCATCCTCGCGCCGGGCCTCATCACGGCAGCAGTTGTCGCAATCTGCGCGCAGTTTCTTGCGGAACACTACGCAACGCCCGCCATGCTTTTGGCCCTGCTTCTTGGGATCGCCATGGGCTTTCTGGGGGAAGAAGGCCGCGCCGTGGAAGGTATCAGCTTTGCCGCGCGGACGCTTTTGCGTCTTGGCGTCGCGTTCCTTGGCGTTCGGATCTCAGCCCAGCTCATGTTGGAATTGGGCGCAGAGCTTATCGCTCTGGTCGTCGCGGCGGTGCTGGCAACCATTGCGTTCGGCCTCGCAGTGGGCCGTTTTTTCGGTGCGAAGTGGCGCTTCTCACTACTCACCGGCGGATCCGTGGCAATCTGCGGCGCGTCTGCGGCCATTGCCATCGCCGCCATTCTGCCGAAGGACGAACGCTCAGAGGAACGGCTTCTCTTCACGGTCATGGGCGTCACCGTCCTCTCCACGCTCGCGATGATCATATACCCAATCTTGACTGGCATTCAGGGCTTTGGGGAGTTCGAAGCCGGAGTTTTCCTTGGCGCATCGATCCATGACGTCGCGCAGGTGGTGGGTGCGGGCTACACGATCTCTGAAGAGGCGGGGGATGTGGCCACGCTGGTCAAACTCTTCCGTGTGGCGATGTTGGCGCCTGTGGTGGTGGTCGCTTCCCTTCTCATCCGACACTTTGCAACGGCTGACGAGAGCGGCGAGAGGCCGCCTCTCCTGCCGGGCTTTGTGCTTGGGTTTCTCGCGCTGGCGGCGCTCTCCTCCTTTGGACTTCTTCCTGAGGCAGCAGTGGAGCTCATGTCGTCCGCGTCCCGCTGGCTTTTGCTTACAGCCATCGCTGCGGTGGGGATGAAATCGAACCTGAAGCAGATCCTTGGCCTTGGAGGCGCTGCAGTTGCCCTTATCACGCTCGAAACACTCTTTATTGCCGGTTTCGTGCTGGGCGGATTGTATCTGTTGGGGTGAGGCGCGATTGCACCCAGGTCGCTAGCTTGACGCCCGAGGGATGAGCTGAACGGGAAGAGGCTCTGCCGCAGGGACGTTCTTACCTGTAAGTAGGGCAACAGTGCGCGCGGCCATTGCGTTGGTGTCCTGACCGATAGTCGTCAGACCATAGGCGGGAAAAGCGCCCGCCGGGACGTTGTCGAAGCCCACAACGCGGACATCGCGCGGCACAGAAAGGCCGAGTTCGTGGCGCAACGTATCGAGGACAACCAAGGCCATGTAGTCATTGGCCACGAAAAGGCCGTCGGGGCGCTCTGCAGGGTCTTCGAACATGGTGATCGTCGCCTGACGCGCCTGTGCGGCGTCAAAATTGCCGACTTCCCTGCAATGAAGGCCAAGGCCAGCGGCACGAAGACCGGCAAGGAGACCAGCCTCTCGCTCCCTTTGGGTGGAGGCGCCTTCCCACCCGGCTATGTGCCCGATCCGGCGCGCGCCCTGAGCGACTAAGTGCTCAGCCGCCATGCGTCCACCCGCGTGGCTGTCGGAGATCACGGCAGCCTCGCCCGGATCGCCCTGTCGCCGATTAAGGAGCACAACCGGCACACCCATCGCGCGGCACCGGTCCGCGAGGTCAGAAGAAAGGCCGACAGAGGCGAGAACCAGTCCATCAACCTGATAATCGAGGATGTCTTCAACCACAGCTTCGGCCTGATCGCCTTCCGGCCCGGCCATGAACATGAGGATATGGTAGCCTTCCTCCTGTAGAGCGTGGCTCAGCCGCTCAAGGAGCGGCGGGTAGAAGTGGTTATCAAGGTAACTGACGACAAGACCGATCATCCGGCTCGACCCCGTCAGAAGTGAGCGCGCGAGCGCATTGGGCCGGTAACCGAGTTCCTCGGCCGCACGGCGCACCTTATCGACGGTTTCAGACGATGCTGACGCACCAGGGGTGAAAACACGGCTCACCGCGGAACGGCTGACGCCAGCGCGTTCTGCCACCTGGCTAGAGGTGACCTTCTCCGCCATCAGGGCGTGGGCGGCGTGGCGTCGCCACGGTCATAGCTTTCCCAGCCTTTGCCATCGAAGACATCGACGCCAAGCTGGGCCATCACATGTGGGAAATCGACCATCACGTAGTTGTCGACGATCTTGCCGTCGACCACCTTCCAGAAGTCCATGTAGCGCACGGTGATGCGCTTGCCGGTGGCGGGCACCCCCATGAATTCGCCGCCGTGAGTTACTTCCTGCCGCCCGAAGGCTGCGGCCCACTCGCCCATGTACATGCGGGCCTCATCCACACAGATTTTATCGTGAAAAGCCGCTTGGAACGGCTTTTGCCAGTTGTCCTGAAACTCGCGCAGGCCCTCTTTTGTGCCACAGCCGGTATTGCCTATCCAGCGGAATCCCTCGGCGAAGAACTCACCAATGTCAGAGATACGGTGATCGTTGAGGCCGTCGACCATGCCTTCGATGACGGCGCGGGTCTCTTCGGTTTTGGTCATGTCGGTGTCTTTGGTGAGCACCGCTTGTTCAGGGCGTGAGCCTTTCATTTCAATTCTCCTAATACGTCTCGCCCGAGCTGCAAAAGCAGGTGGGGCACATCCACGAAGACCCAGTTTTCAGCGAGCAGATCTCCCTCACGCCGCCACCAGTCACAGACACGCATGAAGACGCGTTCGTTCGTGGCAGGTTGGCCGAGGAAGGGTTTGACGTTTACGCCGGTCACCGACGGCCATCCCCCGGAGCACACGTAGTCGCCGTCCCCGAAACGGGTGAAGTGTTTAGTGAAGCCATTCCCCGAAGAGCCGCCGGACCAGCCGTCAAACTGGCTCTCGAAAGGGACCTGAAAGGACCGGAATGCATCGATTCCAAAGAATGAGCCGAAAGCGCCGGGTCCGTACCAGGCCATGTCTTCGCGCCAGAAGGGACGCCACGCTTCATCGGGCGTGTTAAGGGCACGGAGCATCGCAGTGACCTTGGCGACTGAGTCCGCTCCGCGGCCCTGATCGCGGGGAAACGCAAGGCCGTCCTGCGTGGCCGGTCCGGGGATGCGGCCGCGATATCCGGGTGTTTCGCCAGGGCCGGAG
>JBCCPQ010000201.1:0-5516 GCA_039024825.1 Pseudomonadota bacterium | reverse complement strand
GTGAAACGGTATTTCGGAGCCATGAATTCCTCCGCCCGGGTGATCCAGCCGCCTTTGCCCCCGTCGCGACGGCGGGCATATTTGCGGCTCCGCGCGCGAGCATCGGCCAGGGCGTAGTAGTAGTTTCTGCGTTCGATACCGTAGGCATCGGCAAGATGGTCAGGCGCGGCGACAGCCGCACGCGCGGCGGCGGCAAGTGTTTGCGGCCCAAGGGCGCCGTCTACCGCCACCTCAAAGCCCATTTTCACGAGCAGACGCTGGAGGATCTTGATCGCGTTCGAACCTGCATTCACCTGCATGTCAAAGACGCTGGCCTGCAGGATGCTCGGCAAGTCGCCAATGCGCGGATCCTCGAAATAGTGCTTGAGGAAGATGTCCACGGCCTGCGCGCGGCTCAGCCGGCGCACGTCAGCGCTCGTCACCGCGCCGTCCCCGTCGAGGTCGAGTCCGAGGCGGCGCATCGTGTGGATCGTCACGCCGAAATTCGTGGCCCCGCCCGGGTCGTCTGGGTCGTTCACATAGCCGCCCTCACGGGCAACAATCTCCTCGGCAATCAGTCTGACGCTTGGCATCCGCCCCTCCTGCAATCGTCGCGGAAGGTGGGTCGGAAGTGGTTAACGGCCGCTGATCCCTGCGCTCGGTGGGGAGGCCGGGATCCCTCCGGGGGAGGTATTTGCGGAAAGATGAAGGACGGTCAGTGCCCGGCGTCTCGCGTCGGGCTTCAGGCGTCAGGCTCTTGATAAACCCCTTGCTCCTTGAGCGCGTCGATCACTTCCTTGGGCATGTAGGTCTCGTCATGGCGCGCAAGGATTTCAGAGGCCTGGAAGACGCCGTTGATGTAGCTTCCGGTGCCCACCATGCCTTCTCCCTCGCGGAAGAGATCGGGGAGAATGCCCACATAGGTCACGGGAACCGAGGCCCCGCCATCGGTGACGTTGAAAGTGATCGCCTCGCCCTGCCCGCGCACCAGAGTGCCCTCTTCCACAAGCCCGCCGATGCGAAAGACCTCCGTGGGTGCGGGCGGCTCCGCCACCACTTGGGACGGCGACCGGAAGAAGTTGATTCCATCCTGAAACGCGTAACCGATGAGCGCCGTGGCCCCGATGAGCGACACCAACGCCAACGCGATGACCTGCATCCGCCGCTTTTTCTTCAGGCCCCGCATCTACGGGAAGACGGGCGCGAGCATGAGACCGGCGGTCTCCTCCTCACCCAGCATCAGATTGGCGTTCTGCAGCGCCTGCCCGCTCGATCCCTTGGTGAGGTTGTCGAGCACCGCCACCACGATGGCGCGCCCGGGCAGGCGGTCTGCCGCCACGCCCAGATGGCAGAAGTTGGAACCGCGGATGTGTTTCATCTGCGGCAGCGCTCCCATGGGCAGGACCCGCAGAAACGTCTCATCGGCATAGGCCTCCTCCAGCGTCCTGTGGATCTCCGCGGGATCCCCTTTTACATAGGCTGTCACCAGAATGCCCCGGTCCGCAGGGATGAGGTGGGGCGTGAACTGCACCTTCACCTCGCGGCCTGCCAACGCGCTGAACTCCTGATCGAATTCCCCAAGATGCCGGTGCTTGCCCCCCGCTGAATACGGCACCACGCTCTCCGAAAGCTCGGCATGGAGAAGCATCTCCTTCAGAGAACGGCCCGCGCCGGAAACGGCGGCCTTGAGGTCGATGATGATCTCGTCGAGATCAATCACCCCCGCCGAAATGAGCGGGCGCAGCGCGTATTGCCCCGTGGCCGCATTGCAGCCCGTGCCCGCGACGAGGCGGGCGGCCTCGATCTCATCCCGATAGAACTCGGTCAGGCCGTAGACTGCCTCCTCCTGCAGATCCGTTGCTGAATGCGGCTTGCCGTACCACTTTGCGTAGGCCTCCGGGTCGCGCAGTCGGAAATCAGCGGACAGGTCCACGATCTTGATATCGGCGGGCAACGTGCGGATCACAGCCTGGCTCGTGGCGTGGGGCAGCGCGCAAAAGACGATATGGGCCGGATTAAAGTCGATCTCCTCGATCTTCTGCAGCCGCGGGAGCGGCAGGTGGCGCAGGTGCGGGAAAACCTCCGCCATCTGCATCCCCGCCTTTCGGTCCGCCGACATCGCCACGATCTCTATCGAGGGGTGGGTGGCGATGAGCCGGACGAGCTCTGCGCCGGTGTAACCCGACGCGCCGAGGATGATGGCTTTGTGCGACATGAAGGTGCCCTTTCAAGGCAGGCATTTAAGGACAGTTGCGCGGGACGGCAATTCCGCCATTGTCGCGCCCTGGATCGATGGTGTGGGCCTCAGGCGGCCGCGAACTCGATCCGTCGTCGCAGAAATTGCGTGGCGCGGTCCGACACGCGCTCTGGATCACCGGTGGTGAGGTATCCGGTTGCCTGACCCTGCCCCACCTTGTCCGGGTGCCGCTCCAGATAGTCGGCGAGGCTATCTGCCACGAGGTTCGCCTGCGAGTAGACCTTCACGTCCGGGCCCAGCGCCGCCTGGAACTGAGCTTCCATGAGCGGGTAGTGCGTGCAGCCAAGGATCGCGGCGCCCGGATGGGGCATCTTGCGCTTCAGCGCGTCCACATGGCTTTTGACGAGCGCCTCGGCGAGGATCATGTCCCCGTCCTCAATGGCATCCACCACGCCGCCGCAGGCCTGCGCCTCCACATCGACGCCGATGGCCCGGAAGGCCAGCTCGCGCTGGAACGCGCGGCTCGCCACCGTCGCAGGCGTCGCAAAAAGGGCCACGTTCTTGACCGCCACCTCGCGCGGCGGGGAATTGTCGCCCCAGTTGCGTTCGGTCAGCGCCTCGATGAGCGGGACAAAAACGCCCAAAACGCGCCGGTCGCGCGGCACCCATCCCTCTTGCATGCGCCGCAGGGCTGCCGCGCTCGCCGTGTTGCAGGCCAGAATGACGAGGTCGCAGCCCTCTTCGAAAAGCCGCTCCACCGCCGAAGTCGTCAGGCCGTAAATGTCATCGGGATCGCGCACGCCGTAAGGCGCGTGCGCGCTGTCCGCGAAGTACTTGAACGGCACATCCGGAAGGCGCGCCATGCAGGCATCAAGGACCGTGAGACCACCCAGACCGCTATCGAAAATCCCAATCGCCATCAGCGCCACTTGGCCTCGAATTCAAAGCCGCGCGCAGCCAGATCCACCGGCTCCGGGCTCAGCGCGTAAGTGGCGGCGCGCAGGTACTCCATCATGCCTTTGGCATCGGTCGCGCGGGCCTGAAGCTCCGCCTGCGGCAGCGGTTCACCCACGACAAGGCGCACGGGCTCATCCGTACGGGATTTGAACTCCTTGATCAGAAGCGCCATCCGCAGCGTGTAATGAAGGTGCGAGGCGATCTGGAAGAGGCGCGAATTATGCCCGTCAAAGAAGATCGGGACGACCGTCGCGCCGGACTTGGCGACCATCTTTGCGGTAAAGCTGCGCCACCCCGGATCCATGGGCCGCCCAAACGGCTTCACTGATGTGGACACCGTTCCGCCGGGAAAGATCCCGACTGCGCCGCCCTGCCCGAGATAGTCGAGCGTGATCTTGCGCGTCTCAAGGTTCATCTTCACCGCGTCCTTGTTGTCCTCGAACGACACGGGAAGAACAACGCGGTTAAGCTCTTCGGCACGGCGAAAAACGCTATTTGCAAGGATCCGGAAATCTCCCCGGACGCTGCTGAGGATGTGCCCCATGACGAGGCCATCGAGGATGCCGTACGGGTGGTTCGCGATCAGAATCAGCGGGCCAGTGCGCGGGATAGACTCGAGACTGCCCCCAACGATGTCGAGGCTCAGGCCGTAGCGGCTCACCATCACGTCCCAGAAATCACGTCCCTGCGCGACCTCGGCCTCATAACCTTTCGCGCGGCGGATGAGGCGCAATCGGCCAGTGGCGTTCTCCATCGCGCGGATGAGGGCCCGCCCGCCCTTGGTCTCCGCCGAATGGGAATAAGAGATATCGCGCGCCACATGGCGGCTCTTGCGATTGCCGTCTGTTCTGATGGCGCGCATCGGGGCCTCCGCCGTCTCTCGCCTAAGGACTTGGCATGGCAGATATAGGCTGCACCCCGTGCATCCAAGCGCAATCGAGTGCGGCGGTGCAGACCGGGGGCAATAATGCACGGAATTAAGGGCTGACAGCGCGCAGTGACTTCGTCTACTCCGCTTTGAAGAGACATAAGAACCACAAGGACATCCCCATGGACTGGGACAAGCTGCGCATTTTCCATGCCGTCGCCGACGCGGGCAGCCTGACCCATGCGGGCGATACGTTGCACCTGTCGCAATCGGCTGTCTCCCGCCAGATCCGAGCGCTGGAAGACGCGCTGGGGGCCACGCTCTTTCATCGCCACGCACGTGGGCTGATCCTCACGGAACAGGGTGAGCTCCTGTTTGACGCGACGCGGACCATGACCAAGCGCCTCGACGCCGCCGCGGCCCGTATCCGCGACAGTGAGGAAGGCGTCTTTGGGGAACTCCGGGTCACCACAACCATCGGCTTCGGGACCCTGTGGCTCGCCCCCAGGCTGCCCCAGTTCTACGCCAAGTACCCGGAGATGAAGATTGACCTGATGCTTGAGGAAAGCGTCCTCGATCTCCCCATGCGCGAGGCTGATGTCGCCATCCGGATGAAGGAGCCGTCGCAGGCCGACCTCATCCGCAAGCGCCTTATGTCCATCCGGATGCGGCTCTATGCGACGCAAAGCTACCTTGATACCCACGGCGCGCCGCAGGAGATCTCCGACATAGCGCGCCACCGCCTGATCTGTCAGAGCACTAAATCCCCGCAGGTGGCCGCAGGCGCGCGCCTCGTGCAGCACCTCATGACGTTTGATATCCCGTCGCTTTTGACGGTGAACAACTATTTCGGGGTTCTACAGGGCGTGATCCACAATCTGGGTATCGGCATACTGCCCGACTACCTCGCCATTGATGAGCCCGCCCTCGTCCCGGTCCTGCCGGAGGTCGACAGCGCCGAAGTGCCCGTCTTTCTTGCCTACCCGGAGGAGCTTCGCCAATCGCGCCGTATCGGTGCATTCCGCGACTTCGTACAGGAAGAGATTTCCGCCATGCGCCGCCAGCAGAAGGCCGCGGAGTAATCACCTCAACCATGCGGATTCTGCATAGCGGCTTTGTTCCCTCGAACCTTGCCGCTCGAGTTCGGGGTTTCTATCTCATGGTTTGAAGGCGCTGGCTACGCCGCCCTTCAACCTCCCTGTTGGACTTATGCCGGGCTGCGGTCTTCATCGACCAGCCCGGCTTTTTTTTGCCCGAGGAGAACCAGGCGCTAAACATAGCGCTGCACCACCGGGACACGCATCAGGACAAGGCCAAGCAGGGTGGAGATAAGAAGAACCGTCACGATCGCCAGCGGCGTCTCCTCAAGGCCAGTGACAGCCGAGACGCCTGAATGCAGGACATACACCGGAAGCGCCAACCGCCCGAGAAGTGCCGGCCAGGCAGCAGATATCTCTATCCGGCTCATGAGCGCGAGTGTCACCACAGGAATGGCAAGCAGCAGAAGCTCTTCCT
>JBCCPQ010000200.1:0-5531 GCA_039024825.1 Pseudomonadota bacterium | reverse complement strand
GGCGACCGCCTGTGCCACCGGGATGGCTCTCATCACGATCCGCGCCTACCGCCTGCGGCGCATGATGGTCTAGTCGCTCAGCGGCTTCTTTCCCAGGTGTTTGCGGAGGCGGGACGGCGTGCTCTTCTTCCGGTTCTTGTAGGGGTTTGCATCCCCCTGCCCGCGCATGGTCAGCCGGATCGGAGTACCCGGCATGTCAAAATCTTCCCGCAACCCGTTGACCAGATAGCGCGTGTAGGATGCAGGCAGCTTATCGGGGGCAGAGCACATGACGACAAAGCCCGGCGGTCGCGTTTTGGCCTGTGTCGCGTATCGCAGCTTGATACGGCGGCCAGCCGGTGCGGGGGGCGGATGCGCCTCCACCATGTCAGCGAGCCAGCGATTGAGCGCAGCCGTAGGCACCCGGCGGTTCCAAACCTCGTGAGCGCGGATCACGGCCGCCTTGAGGCGCTCCATTCCGCGCCCGGTCTTTGCGGATACGGTGACGAGGGGCGCCCCCTTTAGCTGCGGGAGGAGCCGGTCGAACGCTTCTTTCAGACCCGCAAGCTTGGCCTGTTTTTCGGGTTCGATATCCCACTTGTTTACCGCGACGATGACCGCGCGGCCCTCACGCTCCGCAAGATCGGCGATGCGGAGGTCCTGTTGCTCGAACGGGATCGCAGCGTCGAGGAGAACGACCACCACTTCAGCGAACTTCACCGCCCGCAGTCCGTCGGAAACGGACAGCTTCTCGAGCTTTTCCTGCACCTTGGCGCGCTTGCGCATGCCAGCGGTGTCAAAAAGCCGGACATCGACCCCGTCCCAATCCATCGTGACAGAGATCGCATCGCGTGTGATGCCCGCCTCTGGCCCCGTCAAAAGACGATCTTCGCCGAGCAACTGGTTGATGAGCGTCGACTTTCCCGCATTCGGCCGACCAACGACAGCAACCTGGAGGGGACGGCTCGGACCATCTGCATCAACGTCGATATCGGTGAGCGCCTCGTTGTCGCGCTGGGCAGACTCCTCCTCGAACGGCAAGAGAGCCGCAGCAAGGTCAGCCATGCCTTCCCCGTGTTCGGCCGAAATCGGAATGGGTTCGCCAAGGCCAAGGGCATAGGCCTCCATAATGCCTGCCTCGGCGGCGGAGCCTTCGGCCTTGTTGGCCGCCAAGAGGACATGGCTCGACCGCTTGCGCAGAATATCGGCGAAAAGCTCATCCGCAGCCGTCACACCCGCCCGTGCATCCAGAATGAAAAGGCAGATGTCGGCCATATCCACCGCGCGCTCCGTCAAACGGCGCATCCGGGCCGGAAGGCTCTCGTCGGTGGCGTCTTCAAGGCCCGCCGTGTCAATCACAGTAAAGCGGAGATCGCCCAGACGCCCTTCACCTTCCCGCAGATCGCGCGTCACGCCCGGTTGGTCATCCACAAGGGCCAACTTCTTGCCCACAAGGCGATTGAAGAGCGTCGATTTTCCCACATTGGGACGGCCCACGAGGGCGACGGAAAAGGTCATGGCATCCTGCCGAACAGAGCGAAGCCCGCCCTATAGGATCAATTCGCGTTAGCGGAAAGCGATAAGCTGCCCGCGCGTCGTGACGACATACATCACGCCGCCCGCCAGAACCGGGGGTGTGGCCGCGCCACCTTGGATCGGGGCATTTGCCACTTCAGCGCCGCTCACGGGATCAAAACCGCGAAGCGTGCCATCCGATGAGGTGAGCCAGAGGCGCCCGCCAGCGAGAACCGGGCCGTAGTAGCCAAAGACCGTCTTCTTCCGGTTCGCGCGCTGTTCTTCGAAGAGAGGCAGCTCCGTTTGCCAGATCGTCTGACCTGTCCCGGCGTCGAGGCGTGTCAGGGCGTTCTGGTCGGAGACGAAAAAGACCGATCCTCCGGCAACCACCGGCGGCTTCAGGCTCCCTGCACGCGCTGTCCAGAGCCTCTCACCATTCGCCGCACTCAGCGCAGCGAGACGACCGGCGGGGTTTGCGACATAGACGCGGTCATCGGCCACCACGGGATCAGCGGCAACGTCCGAGATCGCTGAATAGGCAACACCGGAGCGACCGCCGAGGATCGTTGCGTTCCAACGCTGAACTCCGCCGCGTCGGAAGACCGCGAGAAGCTCCCCGGACGGGAAGGGGAAAATGGCAAGATCATCTGTCAGCGCCGGACCGCCGCCACCGAGGTAGCTCGACCCGCTCGGCGTGCCGGAAAGCTGCCACTGGACGCGCCCGGTTTCCGCGTCAATTGCCCAACCGACGCTGTCGCGCGCGGCGACATAGACGCGCCCGTCGAAATAGGTGGCGGATCCGCCGCCCTGCGCGTCGATATCCTGCGTCCAAAGCTCGGCACCCGTTGCGGGATCGAGGGCGACCACCTCACCAAAGCCGGTGTTCACGTAAAGCGCGCCGCCGCCGTAGCTCAGACCGTGAGAACCGCCCTGCCCCCGTCGTTCGAGGGACGGCGTCAGGTCTGCGGACCAGAGCCGCTCTCCCCCCGTGGAGGTCGCGGCGACGACGCCATTGCTGTCCACGGTGAACACGCGGCCATTCGCGACAATGGGATGCGCGTTGATGCGCTGGCGTCTTCCATCACCCGAGCCAATGGAACTCGACCAGATCTGGACTGGCGCTGTTGTGAAAGCAGCATGGGGGGCCGCGTGGCGCTCATTTCCGCCGGGATGCGTCCAGCTCGCAAAACTCTGCTGCGCAGGAAGCGTAATCGGGACGGCTGCGTCTTCAACGGCGATCTCGGCCTCTATGGCCTGCGCAAGATCTTCCCGGTCGCCCTGAAGAATTTCTTCGCCGCCACCGCAGGCCGCGAGGGCCGCGAGACCGCCAATACAGGTCCAAAGCCGCACGCTGCGCCGACTATGTTCGGTAAGCCTCGTCACCACCACTGCTGCTCCGTCCCAGTTCTGCTCGCGCTGCCGTCTTTGCCGGGCCGCACGCCCGACGCGACGCTTTATTGCGCGGGTAGACCTTGCGTACCATCGAGAACCGAACTTGCCAACTCAGGCGTTCCGCCCAGCGCCACGACAAGCTGAGCGGCGCGCGTGCGCTGCGCACTCGTTGATTCCGCGTCCTGCAAGATGGCTTGCAGCGTGGCCAGAGCGGCCTGCGTCTCACCCACCGCGATGGAATCGAGGGCGCGGAATTCCTCCGCGATCGTCCGGTAAGGCGCGCCCGGTTGCGCCAAAGCCGACAGGATCAACGCGCGGTCTTGGGGCGCGATGGCCTCGTCGATGCTCAAACGCTTGATCTGCGCGAGGTCCCTGTAAAGCGGTGCAAGCTCCGGTGTTTCGGCAAGCGCAATGAGCGTGGCAATGGCACTCTCGGTGTTCCCAGCCGCCTGCTGCTCAGACGCCGCGAGGAAGGCTTCTACAACGCCGTTAGGCGCGAGCTCCCCCAGGGCCGATGCCCGCGCGTCGAGGTCGCTCACCCGCAGAGCGCCCTGGATCGCATCACCACGTGCCTCCGCCAGCGCGACAGCCTGGGCTTTGCGATACTCATTGTACCCAGTGCCGCCAATGACCACGAGGAGCACCAAAGCAGCAATCCAGCCATACCGCTTCAGAAGACCAAAGAGCCGGTCCTTGCGGACTTCTTCGGCAACCTCATCAATGAAGCTGTCAGTGTTGCTCATGACTACCTCTTTCGCGCTCAATCTCTCGGCGGCAATTAGCGCGCCGCCACGCAGATACACAAGGGCAGTCGCGGGACACTGCCGCCCGCGCGGCGCAATTTCGCGACAGAGGTCGTTTTAATGCGGAAAATCTGCCTGACGCGCAGGGCAATCACCCTTGCAACGAAGGGCCGACGGGCGTATCTGAACTAAAGGGTCCAGTTTCTGCACTTGCATTCACTGCGCCTGACTACTTTCCCGGAAGGTTCGTTCCTTGCGCATTTTGCCTATATTCACCGCCCTCATCGTCGTCGCGTTCCTCTATGTGCTCGTGTTCGAGCGTGATCTCCTTTTCACGGGTCCCGATGCGGACACGGCCGCAGTTGACGCCGAGGCCGCCCCGGCGGTGGAGGTCGCAGAGGCAGAAGAGGCCACCGCCGAAGACGGTCGTATCCGTGTCGTCGTCCTTGACTCTGTCGCGCAAGAAATCGACAGCGCCGTGACACTACGGGGCCGAACAGAGGCCTCCCGCCAAGTCGAAGTCCGGGCGGAAACGACGGGCCCTGTCCTGAGTGACCCGCTCCGCCGGGGCGCATTTGTCGAAGCCGGACAGCTTCTTTGCGAGCTTGAGCCTGGCACACGGGAAGCAAGCCTCGCAGAAGCGCGAGCGCGCCTCGCAGAAGCCCAGGCCGGTGTTCCGACCGCAGAAGCGCGCGTCCTCGAAGCACGCGCAGCCCTCGACGAAGCCCTCATCAACGACAATGCCGCATCGCGGCTGAGCGAGGACGGCTTTGCCTCAGAGACCCGCGTGGCGCAGACCCGCGCGGGTGTGCAGGCCGCCCGGGCCGCAACGCAAGCCGCTGAAAGCGGACTCGCCGCCGCGCAAGCCGCAATAGAAAGCGCTGCGGCTGGTGTGGCTGCTGCCGAAAAGGAGATTGAACGCCTAAAGATGACCGCACCGTTCAGCGGATTGCTCGAGACCGACACAGCCGAGATCGGCTCCCTCCTGCAGGCCGGGTCGCCCTGCGCGACGATCTTGCAGCTCGATCCGATGAAAATCGTTGGGTTCGTGCCGGAGGCAAGCGTTGATCGCGTCATGCTCGGCTCGCGGGCAGGCGCACGGCTCGTCTCCGGGCGCGAGGTGCAGGGCGAGGTAACGTTCATCTCACGGCAGGCAGACATGACAACGCGCACGTTCCGCGTGGAAGTGACCGCAAGCAATACAGATTTGACCCTGCGCGACGGCCAGACCGCTGACATGCTCATCGCCGCCGAAGGCACCATGGCGCATCTCTTGCCAGGCTCCGCGCTCACTCTGAACGAGGAAGGCGCCCTTGGCGTCCGCGTGGCCGATGCCGATGACATCACACGCTTCATGCCCGTGCGCCTATTGCGCGACACGACCGAAGGCGTCCTCGTTAGCGGATTGCCTGATACCGCAAGGGTCATCGTCGTCGGACAGGAGTTTGTCACGGACGGCGTGCCCGTTGCACCGACACTGAGGGAGCGCGACTCATGACCGGTATTGTCGATTGGGCAGCGGGCCGCGCCCGCATGATCCTGGCCTTTGTGGCCCTCTCGATCATCGTTGGCGCAGTCTGCTACGCGCTTCTCCCAAAAGAGGGTGAGCCCGACATCGACATCCCCGCCGTTGTCATCTCCGTCCCGTTCCAGGGCATCTCTGCCGAAGACAGTGAAACACTGCTCCTTAAACCCATGGAGGCAGAGCTCGCTGACCTGGATGGGCTCGACAAGATGACTGCCGTTGCGGCGGATGGCTATGCCAACATCGTGCTTGAGTTCGAGTTCGGCTGGGACAAGAGCCAGACCCTCGCTGACGTGCGTGCGGCCATGGACAAGGCAGAAGCTCAATTCCCGGTAGGCGGCGATGATCCGACGATTGAGGAACTCAACTTTTCTGAG
>JBCCPQ010000199.1:0-5580 GCA_039024825.1 Pseudomonadota bacterium | reverse complement strand
TCAAAGCCGAAGCTCAGCGAGCCGCGCGCCATGCCACCGCTGACAGGAGAGGTGAAATCAGCACCCACGAGGAACCCACCGCCGGAGTAATCGATATCGGCGTTGTTACCGGGATCGTAGTCGTACTCACCCCGGACGCCGCTTGCGATTCCAAAGACACGCACGTTCTCGAACCCAAAAGCGTTCTCAATGATCGACATCCCTTGGGTCGACATCATCTCAGCCAGATGCGCGTCCTCGGTGTAGAACACGACCTGGCGAACCGCGCCACGATGGGTGGAGGAAATCACCCGCGCGAGATCGCGGAACTGGTTGATTGGGAACGTCGTCACGACGCCGCCCGGAGTGACGACAACGGCAACAGCCGATGTGATGCAGGTCTCAAACACGGAGGCAAAGGCCTGCGCGTCGACACCGCCGGAGCGGAGGAAGTTGAGGTCAGCCACACACCCACCGTTGGTGCTGAGCGCGAGGTCAATATAGTCGGCTTCCGTCGTGCCCGCGGCGAAAATGATGCCAGTTGTCGGATCGAAACCCTCCGCGAACGTGCCACCCGTGCCGTCACTGATGATGGCCTGCGTTCCGTTCGTGGCGATCGCCGATGTCCCCTGGTCAGACTCAATGTTCGCCGAGACAATCGAGATTAGCGCGATGTCGTTGGCAAGAAGATCCGCCTGAATGCTCCCGAATGTCAGGTTGGGGTCGCCGTTGTCCCGGTCCTCGTCTGTGATCAGGACAAACGTCGTCGCATTTCCCGGCGTCACAACGTTGTTGAGCGCAAAGTCGATTGCCGCATAACCGTCCTCGAACGCGCCGGAGAGGAGGAGCGTGTCCGTTGCGGTATCGAACTGCGTCGCGCTGCCGAACGTCATTCCACCAACGGGGACAACTCGACCACTGTCATCAACGCCGCTGCCATTGCCGTATCCGACGAGGGCGAAGTTCACGTTAGGTGTTCCACCTGCCTGGATCGCAGACTCGATGGAAGGGGCGATGTCGCCGATGAAGACCTGCTCACCGCCCATGGATCCGGATTCGTCGACGATAAAAACGAGGTCGACGCTCTGAGCCGAGGCCATGGATGTGGAGGAGAGAAGGGCAGCCGTAAGGCCGAACTTTCGGAGGGAATTCATGGAGTGCTCCGTCAAAAAAAGAAGACGCGCTGGTACGAAAAACACGCAGAAGGATTTTACAAATTAGGCACAATTATGCCGTACTCGTCGGTGGCCCGCAGGAACACTTCGTTAACGAAAGTTAATACCCTCGGACTTGTTGCGAAAATGTCGCGATGCTCTCAACCATACAGTGTTTCACAGTGCGACCCAGCAGGAAGTCAGGCCGGGTCGCACCTCGGTTTTCCTAGAAGCCCGCTTTGATCTTTTCGAACTCCGCAATCATCTGCTCGCGAAGCGCGTTATCCATGGGCAGCTGGGCCAGAATCGGCACGTCTACCGGCCCAAGTCCGACCTCGGTGAGCGTGTCTGAGTCGATTGTCGCCATGTTTTCGGCGTTGGCGTGACCGTAGCCCCATTCATTCACGATATACTCAGTCACTTCAGGTGCGAGCCATGCTTCCATGAAATCATGGGCCTTCTGTTCTGATCCGGGGCCGTCGACGAGGTTGACGTATCCGCAGAACCAAGCCGACGATCCTTCCATGGGCTCGCGCTCGAACCCGATGGGCTGGCCCTCGCCGGACATCGTCACAGGCGTCTCGTTCCATGACCATGCGACAAGGACTTCGCCAGTGCCCATGAGCTGAGCGAGCTCTGCCCCGTCGGCCCAGTAGGCACGGTTAAGCTGATGTGCCTCACGCATCCAAGCGCTCGCGCGCTCAAAGTCATCTTGGGTCGCTGTCGTCCAATCCGTCGTCCCCGTCGCCAGGTAAGCCAGAGCGTAGGCATCATCGACATTGTCGGGCAGCGAAATGCGACCGGCATACTTTGGGTTGGTGAAGACCTGGAGCGTGCTGACGTCTTCCGCAGGAACCTCTTCCGTGTTGTAGGCGATGGCGGTCATCCCTGCATCAGCGGGAATAAAATATACGCCTGAGTCATCGGCGAAAATCGGATTCTCCTTGTAGGATGCTTCAACAGCAGCGTAGCTTGGGATTTGGCTGAGGTCCCATGGCTCAATGAGCCCGGCGTCGCGCCACTTTTGCACCGACTGCGAGCACGGATGCGCGACATCGGCCCGGAAGCCCGAACGGAGCTTCTGGAACGCTTCTTCCTCTTCCCCAAAGAAGGCGTAGGATGGGGCAACCCCGTGCTTTTCCTCGTATTTGACGTAGAACCCTTCTTCCTCGAAGCCGGACCAATCAAAAACGAGGAGCTCGGGGTCCGCTGCAAACGCAGCCCCGGCACAGGTCACCAGTGCTGCGGAACCGAGGTACTTGGCAAATGTCATCATGTCTCTCCCGTTTGACAATCGCCAGAAGGCTAGGCGGCGTGCGGGGGTCGTGCAAGGCGAATGGGTGATCTTCGCGGCTTCATGGCGCCTTAGGTCTCCGGCGGCCTCCCTTTAAGCGTCTATGAAAGGCAAAGATCATGATTAAAGCAGAGTATTGCCGGGCAATGGCCCGCTACAACGCATGGCAGAATAGCGGCCTGCGAGACGCCATGGCGGCGCTGCCAGAGAATGACCTCACTGCGGACCGCGGCGCGTTCTTTGGCTCTATCCTCGGGACGGCGAACCATCTCTTGTGGGGTGATACCATGTGGATGAGCCGGTTTGCAGATTGGGAGCCGCCGACGAAAGCTGGAAGGGACAGCACGGCGTATCATCCCGACCCGGCATCCTGGTCTCAGGCGCGCAAAGAGGCCGATGAACGGATCGTTTTCTGGGCAGATGCGCTGAGCGATGCAGATCTTGAGGGCGAGTTGACGTGGTACTCTGGTTCCGCGGGCAAGACCCTGAACAAGGCCAAAGCGGTCTGCGTTGCGCAGTTCTTCAATCATCAAACGCATCATCGCGGGCAAATTCACAAGATGCTGACTGAGATCGGCTACCGCCCCATCGATACCGACTTCTTCCTGATGCCCTAGGGGCAAAGTGGGTCACCGGGCGGCTCTGTTTCTGCGCGCGGCGTGCGCCGTGCTCGAAAGGCGCCCGCCCACCGACCCAAGCTCTACGCCATGTCGCTCATGAACAAGTGATGGCGCGAATGGGATTGCTCCGCAGCGCGAGTCGGATAGCTGCGGCGCACGGCTCGGGACAGCCGTTCGGGAGGGAAGACATGTCACTCATTTCACCATCGCGCCGGGTGCGGCGGACGCCGTTCTCTGACGGTGTGGAGGCGGCGGGCGTACAGGGCTACACAGTCTATAACCGCATGCTCCTGCCCACCTACTTCGAGAGCATTACCGCCGACTATCATCATCTGAAGCGCCACGTGCAGGTCTGGGATGTCTCGGTTGAGCGGCAGGTGGAGGTACGCGGTCCGGACGCCGGGCGGCTCATGCAGATGCTGACCCCACGCGATCTCAGGGGCATGCTCCCCGGACAGTGTTATTACGTCCCCATGGTCGATGAAACCGGAGGGATGCTGAACGATCCGGTGGCACTGAAATTCTCCGATGATCGGTACTGGATCTCTATTGCTGACAGCGATCTGTTGCTCTGGGTGAAGGGTATCGCCTATGGATTTCGCCTCGATGTGATCGTCACGGAGCCCGATATCGCCCCCCTCGCTATTCAGGGTCCGAAGGCGGATGAACTCGCCTCGCGGATTTTCGGCGATGGGGTCCGAGACCTGCGGTTTTTCCGCTACGGCTTTTTCGAGTTCGAGGGCGTGGAAATGGTGGTCGCGCGGTCCGGATACTCCAAGCAGGGCGGCTTTGAAGTCTACGTGGACGGGTTTGACATGGGCATGCCCCTTTGGGACGCGCTCATGGCAGCGGGCCAGGACCTTGAAGTGCGTGCAGGCTGCCCGAATACAATCGAGCGCATTGAAGGCGGGCTCCTGAGTTACGGCAATGACATGACAATCGAAAACACGCCCCATGAGGCGGGGCTGGGGCGCTTTTGCTCCACCCAGACCGCCATCGGCTGCGTGGGACGCGATGCGCTTTTGCGCGTGGCAAATGAGGGCCCGATTAAACAGGTGCGCCCCTTATCCATCCCGGGGGATCTTCCACTCTGCGACCGGGCCTGGCCTCTGGTGGCTGGGGCCAAGAAAGTGGGGCTTGTCACCTCTGCGGCGTACTCCCCGGACCATGAGACAAACGTCGCGATCGGCATGGTGCGCATGACGCACTGGGACCCGGGAACAAAGCTTGAGGTGCTGACCCAAGACGGAACGTATGTGGCCGAGGTTCAGGATGGCTTCTGGACCTGAAGTACTGCGCGTTGGTGGCGCCCGGTCTTGACCTTCCGGCGGGGCATGGCACGTTCCGCGCGAGTGGGAGGCGGACATGGCAGTCATACTTGGGATTGTGATCCTGGCGGCGGTCATCTTTTGGATGAACCGCACTGGTGCGATGCCCGGCCAGGGTCATCAGACGTCCAAGCGCAAGCAAAGGTCTTGCGACTGGCAGCGTGTCGATCCAAACGAGAGCCGCGCGCTGAAGGAATATAGATGCAGTGCGTGCAATGACGTCGCCTACGGTCGGGGGGAGAACCTTCCCGCAACGCGCCCCTGCCGGGTCGGATAACAAAGAAAGGACCCTCACCATGTTCAACGCTTTGATCGTCGAGAAGGACGAAGACGGTAAGACGTCGGCGGCCGTAAAAGAGATCTCTGAAGAGCAGTTGCCCGAAGGCGATGTGACCGTGGCGGTCGAGTTCTCGACGGTCAACTACAAGGACGGTCTGTGCATTGGGCCGGGCGGCGGGTTGGTGCGGACCTATCCTCACGTGCCCGGTATCGATTTTGCGGGAACGGTCGAGCACTCCTCCGACGCGCGGTATGCGCCAGGCGACAAAGTGGTGCTCACGGGCTGGCGCGTAGGAGAGGTGCACTGGGGCGGTTACGCGCAAAAAGCGCGCGTCAAAGCGGACTGGCTTGTGCCGCTGCCAGCGGGCCTGACAACGCGTCAGGCGATGGCCGTTGGCACCGCGGGCTTCACGGCGATGCTTGCGGTGCAGGCGTTGGAGGATCACGGTATCAAAGACGGCCCGGTTCTGGTCACGGGCGCCGCGGGCGGCGTGGGATCAGTAGCCACCGCGATCCTGGCAGCAAAAGGCCACGCAGTGGCCGGCGTGACGGGCAGACCCGAGACCGCCGAATACCTCAAAAGCCTTGGCGCCACACAGATTGTTGCCCGGGAAGAGGTCAACGAGACGGTGAAGCGACCTCTCGAGAGTGAAAGCTGGGGTGGGTGCGTCGACGCGGTTGGCGGCGCTATGCTGGCACGCGTGCTCGGTCAAATGCAGTATGGGGCATCGGTCGCAGCTGTGGGGCTCGCGGGCGGAGCGGGGCTCCCCGCAACAGTCATCCCATTCCTGCTGCGCGGGGTAAACTTGCTTGGCATCGACAGCGTCATGCAGCCCTATGCCGCCCGTGAGCGGGCGTGGGCCGCCATCGCTCAGACGCTTCCCATGGACACGCTAGACGCCATGATCCGGCCTGCCACGCTCAGC
>JBCCPQ010000198.1:0-5585 GCA_039024825.1 Pseudomonadota bacterium | reverse complement strand
TTGACTACTTCACCCTTACGCGCGCCATCGGGCGGGGCATCGTTGAAGCTGGGCAGGATCCCGACGCGCCCGATTTCGGGGGCGTTGGCATGTTGGGACGCTTTCTGGGGGGCACCGCCCCCCGCTTCGCTCCCCCCGAAGTACGGGGCACAAAGAAAATCGATCAGCGCAGGCGCAGACGCGGAGCGGGACCAAGCGGGATCGGACCGAGGCTCACGAAGCCCCGCTGGAAGCTTAGCGGCACGTCGATCGTGTTGGCCGGGCCAGAGAGGGAAGCGAGGACTTCGAGGCCACGCGTGATGGTGGGGATCGCGCTTTCCGGCAAAAGGCCCGTCGCTTCCCCGATGGAGACGATGTCCCGCCAGTTCGTGGCTTTCACCGTGATGCGGCCTTCCGGCGCGCCATTCGCGTCGACATCGAGGGCGCCCACGGCGCGGAGTTCCAACTGCCCCCATCTCGCGTTGAAGTCTTTGAGGTCGATGCGGGTGGGCTGCGGGCGCGCGACCTCAATGGCAAATCGGTCCCAGGGCGCGTCGAAGGCAAGACTTGCGTCGAGCCGGAGCGTCTCAAAGGTGTCGGGCAGGCGTCCTTGCGGGTCAACGCCGAGGCGTAACGCGTCGGACGGGCGCAGGTCTTTTGCTTCGAAGTACAGGTCGTACACGTTGTCGCCTTGCGCGCGCGTCGCCAGCAGGCCGCTTTCAAGAGTGACATCCCAGCCCTGTGTGGAGCGCAGCGCCACATCCGCCATCTGAGCAGTGCTCTCGCGGAGCTCCACATTCGTGCCGCCCACGCGTGCAGAGGCGCGCATGTCGCTGCTGGTCACCGTGAGCGTGTCGAAGGGCGAGCGCAGGGTTTGCTCGTCCGGGAAGATCGCAATGACGTGGTTCGGCTGATAGGCAAGGGCTGTGACGATAAATTCCGGCGCTTGCCAGACAGCGCCAGTGCCGGGATCAGCCAAGGCCACGTCGGTGAGCGTTGTGTCAAAGCGGTAGGGAAAGCCGGAGACGGTCAGATCCTTGTAATCGGCCTGCCAGCCCTCACCGCGGCGGGCATCGAACCACGCACCTGCACCACGCTCGAGCGCGGTGTTTGCCACGACCCAGTAGCCAGACCAGCCGAGTGCCAAGAAGGCGATGGTCCAAATCATGATCCGCATGGGGCCTCATTACTCTCTTACGGGTTTCTTCTGTCCCGCTCCCTCTCTATAGCCGCGCGTCATGGGAAGGAAAGCAACGCCTCAGACGTGGATCTTCGCCTACGGCTCGCTCATGTGGAACCCGGGTTTTGCGCCCGCGGAAGCCGTCCTTGCAACTATTGAGGGATATGCGCGCAGCTTTTGCATGTGGTCGATCCATCACCGTGGGACGGAGGCGGAACCGGGGCTTGTTCTTGCTCTGGACACCAACGACGGGGCGTCCTGTGCCGGAATGGCGTTTCGGCTACCTGAGACAGGTCACGATGCGGCCTTGGCGGATCTTCGGGAAAGGGAGCTGATTTCCTCTGGCTATTACGAGACGGTTGTGCCGTTGACGCTGGGCGACGGGCGGCGCGTCGAGGCGCTCGCTTACGTTGTGGCCCGCGATCACGTGCAGTATTGCGGCGGGCTTGGTGTCGAAGAGCAAGCCGCAATCATTGCGCGCTCCGCTGGCGGGCGCGGCCCTAATGACGAGTACCTTTACAACACTGCAGAACACCTGCGTGGCTTGGGGATCGAGGATAAAGAACTCACGGCCCTTGCTGCCCGCGTGCGCGCGCTTAATGCCTAGCGGGGCCGGGACTTTATAGCTATGCTGCACCGCAACGTAGAATGAACAGGACGCGTCCGGTGGAGAGACCCGACCGCGAGGCCGAGCCACAGTTTTCGCAACCCATCCGCCAGTTGATTCTGATGTTGGCGGTGCTTGGTGCTGTGGCGGCTGGAACTGCCCTAGCATTTCCGCTTCTTTATCCCGTGATTTCTGCAAACATCTGGCTCAATGCGTTCATCATGGCGGTTTTCGTCATTGGTGTGATCGCTTGTTTCCTGCAGCTCATTCAGGTGGTCAGTTCGGTTCAATGGATCGAAGGTTTCGCGGCCGAACGCGTGGGCCACGAGATCACCTCCCCACCCCAGCTTTTGGCACCTCTGGCGACCCTTCTGCGGTCACGGGGCGCGCGGATGCAGCTCGGGACGTCTTCATCACGATCTATTCTCGATTCCGTCGCGCAACGTATTGATGAGCAGAGGGAAATCACGCGCTACCTCGTGTCTGTGCTTATCTTTCTGGGACTGCTGGGGACGTTCTTTGGCCTCGCAACGACTGTGCCAGCGTTGGTGGATACGATCCGGTCCTTGACGCCCGAGGAAGGGGAGACCGGCCTTGATGTGTTCGGGCGCCTCCAGATCGGTCTTGAGGCGCAACTTGGCGGGATGGGCGTTGCTTTCGCATCCTCGCTTCTGGGTCTGGCAGGGTCTCTCGTCGTGGGGCTTCTGGAGCTTTTCGCCGGACACGGGCAGAACCGGTTTTACCGGGAGCTTGAGGAATGGGTGTCGTCCATCACGCGGGTGTCGCTTACGTCGGGAGAAGGTGAAGCGTCCGGAGAGGCGGGCGCTATGGCCCAGATCCTTGATCACATGGCCGAACAGATCGAGAGCATGCAGCTCATGTTCACGCAGTCGGATATCAGCCGCTCTATGACCGACGAAAAGATAGCCCAGCTCACTCAGTCGATGGAGCGGGTTGCAGACCGCCTCGGTCAACCAGACAGCTCGTCTGAAGCGTTGGGACAGATCGCCGAGGGGCAAGAACGACTGATCGCTGCTGTAACTGCGAATGCCGGCGGCGGCAGTGGCGAAGGCATGGATGCGGAAAGCCGGATGCGCCTGCGGTCTATTGACGTGCAGCTTCTTCGGCTGCTTGAAGAGGTTTCTGCCGGTCGGCAGGAAGCGATCGCCGAACTCAGGACCGACATCGCAGCCCTCACCCGGGCGCTCAAGCCGCAGCGGCAGACGGCCGGGATCGGCCAGAAACAGCGCGGCGGAGGCTAAGCCATGGCACTGAGCCGCAGGGCAGGGGGACGGGTGCAGAACTCCATCTGGCCCGGCTTCGTGGACGCCATGACGGGCCTTCTCCTCGTGCTCATGTTCGTGCTTACAATTTTCATCGTCGTGCAATTTGTCTTGCGGGATGAGATCACGCGACGTTCGGACGAAGTGCTTGGCCTTCAGGCCGAAGTCTCTAGCCTTGTGTCCGCCCTTGGCCTCGCGCAGCAGGAGAACCGGGATCTGTCCGGGCAAGTCGATACCCTCGGTATGGCTCTTGAGGACGCCGACGCCCAAACGCGCGCCCAGGCAGCATTGATCGCGTCATTGAATGCAGAACGAGACGCGCAGGACGAGGCGCTCGATGCCCAGGCTGTGGCGCTCAGCGAGGCCACCGGACGGATCGCGTCCTTTGAGGAGCAGGTTGCGGCTTTGCTGGCTGCACAGTCCGACAATGAGGCAACGATTGCCGGGCTCACCGCAGAACGGGATGCAGGCAACGCTGAGATTGCCGAATTGTTGAGCCGCGAAGAGGCGTTGAACTTGGCCCTCGCCGTTGCGCGACGTGAGATTGACGAGGGGCAGGCCGCGGCCCGGCGGGCGGATGCCGAGCGAGAGGCTTTGGAGGCTCTCGTAGCCGATCTGCGTAGGCAGTCGGCTGAACAGGAGACATCACTGGCCCAGCTCGCGGCGCTTCTTGCCGCGGAAGAGGCGCAGACGGCTGCCCTTGCTGAAGAGGTGGCAACTGGGAATGCCACGGCGGCCGACCTTGAGACGCAGCTCACGGAGGCAGCCGCCCGGCGCGACGAGCTGGCCGCAGCGCTCCAACTTCTGCAGGCGGAGAAGGCGAGCGTTGATCAGCAGCTGCAGGCGGCCTTGGTCTCCCTGACGCAGTCGCAGGGGACCACGGCATCGCTTACGGAAAGTCTTGTGGCGCTGCGCGATACGCTTGCTCAGTCCGAGGCGGCGCGGCAGGCCGAGGCTGCCAGAGTGGCCGAGCGTGACGACCGTATCACGGCCCTCGAAGATACCATCGATAGTGAGGCCGATGCGCGCGCCCAGGTCGCCGCAGATGCTGCGGCGGTGCGTGCCCAACTTGAGACCGCTCTTGAACAGATATCAGAGGAAGAGGCCGGTCGCCTCGCGCAGGCGGCAACGCTTTTGGCGCTTCAGCAGCAGCTAGAGAACGCGCAGGCGGAGCTCAGTGCTGGGCAGCAATCCGCCCTCGCGGAGCAGGCGACGGTCGCCGCCCTTCAGGCGCAACTGCAAGACGCCCAGGCGGCGCTCGCGGAAGAAGAACGCGCGCGGCTTGCAGAAGCGGCGGCGGTCACTGCCCTTCGCGAACGTTTGGCGGAAAGCGAAGGGGCTCTTACGGCGGAAGAAGAAGCGCGGCTGGCTGAATTAGCCGCAGCCGAGGCCCTGCGCGCCCGTTTGGCAGAGGCGCAGGATGAGCTCTCTGCCATGGCGCTCCAGCTTGAGGCGCGACGGCAAGAGGCGGAGGACACACTGACCCTTCTCGCGGCCACGCGTGGGGAGGTCGACGACCTTGAGGCGCGGCTGATCGCGGCGCTATTGTCCGGTGAAGATGCTCAGGCACGGATCGCATCGCTCGAGGAAGCGCTGAGCGAGACCACGGCCGCGCGGGCGGAGGTGGGGGAGACTGCCGAAAGCCTTCGTGACCGTCTTGCCGCTGCGCTGGCTGAAAAGCTTGAGGCGGAAAATGAGGCCTCGCGACAGCTCACGGAAGTCGAACGCCGCGACGCCCTTCTTGCGCAGGCGCAGGAGCAACTTGCTGCCGAGGAAGCGTTGTCCGCTGACGCGCAACGGTCAGTGGCCTTGCTCAATGAGCAAGTCGCGGCGCTCCAGGCTGATGTGCGGACGCTCCGTGGGTTACTCGATGATTTTGAGGCCCGCGCCATCGACAGCGACGCGCAGCTTGTGAACCTGGGTCAGGACCTGAACGCAGCCCTCGCACAGGTGGCCCAGGAGCAAAAGCGGGCGGCTGAGGAAGCCGAGCGGCGGCTGGCCGCCGAGGAGGCGCTCCGCGCGGAACTTGAGGCCCGTGCCGCAGATCTTGAACGGGCGCAGTCCACCTTCCTTGCGTCCGTGCGCGATGTTCTGGAAGGACAGGACGGCGTACGCCTTGTGGGGGACCGTTTCATCTTTTCCTCCGAAGTGCTTTTCCCGCCGGGTGGTGCGAATTTGAGCGCTGCGGGTCAGATCCAGATCGCGGGGATCGCGCAGATTCTGAGGAATGCTGCCCTGGAAATCCCGCCGGAGATCGACTGGGTTCTCCAGGTTGACGGCCACACCGATGACAACCCGCTCTCCGGCTTTGGTCAGTTCGCCAACAATTGGGAACTCAGTCAGGCGCGGGCCCTGTCAGTGGTGCTTTACATGGTGGAGACGCTTGGTTTTGATCCCGAGCGGCTCAGCGCAAATGGGTTTGGGGAGTTCCAGCCGCTCAATCCCGCCGACAACGAGTTTGCTCGCGCCCAGAACCGCAGGATCGAGCTGAAGTTTACGGAGCGATAGCCCGTCCGCGCTTTGATCCGAGCGACGC
>JBCCPQ010000197.1:0-5679 GCA_039024825.1 Pseudomonadota bacterium | reverse complement strand
GTGACGGATCACGAGGATCGGCACACCCGATGTGTTCCGCGTGATTGCGGCAACTGTGCCGTCTGCTGCTGCCTTTACGGCTGTGCCCGCAGGCGCGCCAAAGTCCACACCATCATTGCGGCCCTTGCTGTACCCACGGATGACGCTTCCAGCAACCGGGGTGAGAAACTCAGCGGTGTCTGCGACCGCGGCAACCGTTGTCTCTTCTTCCTCTGCGGGCGCGGCCTGAGCTTGCTGGGTCTCGGGCGTTGCATCCTCTTCGGGAACAGGGCTCATGGAACTCGGCGGTGCTGGGGTCTCGCTTCCAGCACCGGGGCCCGTAACCGGAGCACTGGCAGTGTCGCTCACAATGGGAATGATTAGGAACTGTCCTTCGCGCACCGCGAAATCCGGGCCGAGGCCATTCCATTCCCCAAGGCTTCGCACTGGGACGCCGTATAGCCGCGCGATTGTGAAAGCGGTCTCTCCTCGCTCCACTCGATGACGGATGGGTTCTGGTCCTGCGGGGAGCTCGGCCGTGGCAACCGCGCCGGGCGCGCGCACGGCGTCCTCCGGAGATGCCTCAATAGCCCCCGATGCGATCCCTTCGATGTCAACATCGTTGCCATCTGGCCCTGCCACCACGCGGCGGGGGAGGGCGAGGACTTCGCCATTCCTGAGGCCGGTATCCGGGCTCAGACCGTTAAAGCGCGCAAGCTCTGCAGCGCCAAGGCCGATGCGCTCGGCGACGCTAGCAACATTGTCGCCGCCGCGCGCCACAACGACCTGGTAGCCCGGGTAGGAGATCACACCACGCGCATCCGGCTCCGGTCGCGGCGCTGTGGCCGCGCCCTGTGCGGCCCGCGACGTGTCGAGCCCGCCCAACCCGTCGCGCAAATCAAAGTCCAGACCCTCATCGCAGGCTGCAACACCCAAGAGAGCCACCACAGCAACCATAGTCCGGGAAAAACCGCTCATACCCGCCACCTCATTTGTCTCATCTCTCCCGTCTTGCGCGGGATCTATGTATCGCCCAACCCTTCGAGGAGCGGGACGAACCGCACCGGCCTGAGCTCGTCGTAGTCGTAACCTGCCTCGTTCCGCGTCACGCGGATGAGGCTCTGAACGGCGTCCGACTGACCCACCGGTACCACCATGATACCCCCGATCTTGAGCTGGGCCAAGAGCGGGCCCGGCGGATCTTCGGCCGCTGCGGTCACAATGATCCGGTCAAACGGGGCCTGTTCCTCTACCCCGTGCGATCCGTCCTTCGTCATCGCCGTCACGTTGGTTATGCCAATGGCGTCAAAAACCTCGCGCGCCTCCTGCACGAGCCGCTTATGCCGGTCGGTGGTGTAGACGCGTCGCGCCAGGACGCTCAAAATCGCTGCCTGATATCCCGAGCCCGTGCCGACCTCGAGAACTTTGTCTCGCGATGTCACATTCAACGCCTGCGTCATGAGCCCCACCACCGAAGGTTGGGAGATCGTTTGCCCGCAGGCAATGGGGAGCGGTGTGTCCTCATATGCGCGCTCTGCAAAGAGGCCTTTCACGAAGGCGCCTCTGTCAATCTTTTCCATGGCCTCAAGCACTGCCTTATCCCGAACCCCACGCGAGCGGAGCTGGAAAAGGAACTGCATCTTGCGTTCCGCGATCTCGTCCTGGCCGTCGTCGCTGTCCCGATCCGCGTCAGACATCTCCGCCGAAGGCCTCCGACACTTTGTCCATGACGTTGTAAGCCGTGAGATCAGCGCGCATTGGCGTCACGGAGATGTAGCCCGCCATGTTCGCGCCGGCGTCGGTGTCGTCCGGAACAGTCACATGCTGGTTCCCGCCCTTGATCCAGAGAAAGCCGCGGCCGTTAGGGGAGGTGTCGCTTACCGCTCCGAAAAAGACGCCGTCGCGAACGCCTTGCCGCACGACTTGCGTCCCCTTCACATCCGTGGCCATGACCGGCGGGAAGTTGACGTTGTAAAATAGACCGTAATCCGCGCCCTCGTCAAAGCCCGCTTCTAGAATACGTGTCACGATATCCGCGCCGTGGACTGCGGCGGCGTCGAACGGGTTTTCCGCGCGGGCGTTGGCGGGGCCGTAATACTGCGAGAGGCCGATTGACGGTACCCGCTGTAGAGCGCCTTCAAGCGCTGCGCCCAGTGTCCCGGAGTAAAGCGTGTTTTCAGCGGAGTTATTGCCGCGGTTCACGCCGGACAAGACGAGGTCAGGGCGCACGTCCATCACGGCGCCGAGACCGGCGATGACGCAATCGGCGGGAGAGCCCTCTACCGCGACCCGGCGTGGTCCGTGTTCGGCCATCATAAGCGGGCGCGTATAGCTGATGCAGTGGCCGACACCGGATTGCTCGAATGCCGGGGCCACAACCCAGATGTTCTCCGGCGCGGTCAAACGCGCGGCAATCGCCTCGAGCACCTTGAGGCCTGGGGCGTTAATACCATCGTCGTTCGTGAGAAGAATTCGCATTCGCTTTTGCTAACCTGCGCGCATAAGGGGGGCAAGCAGGGCACACGCGCAAATTGGACGGCGGCAGCCCCGTCGAGAAGGCCGTATGGGCCGCTTCGTCGAAACAAAAAGGGGGGCAGTCAGCCCCCCATTTCCAGTTCTTGCTACAACGCCCAAGTGGGCCCCCACTTTGCTAGCCCGCGGCCATCTGGTTGTGCTTACGAGCGACGAACTCCTTAGCGGTCTCCACCGCCACGGCAGCGTCCCGGCAATAGGCATCCGCTCCGATTGCCTTTCCGAATTCCTCGTTCAAAGGCGCCCCGCCCACAAGTACGATGTAGTCGTCGCGCACGCCCGTCTCGACCATCGTGTCGATGACGACCTTCATGTATGGCATCGTGGTCGTCAGAAGCGCGGACATTCCGAGGATATCGGGTTCCTCGTCTTTGAGCGCATCCATGTACTTTTCGACGGCATTGTTGATCCCGAGATCGACGACCTCGAAACCTGCGCCTTCCATCATCATGGAAACGAGGTTTTTGCCGATGTCGTGGATGTCACCTTTAACGGTGCCGATCACCATCTTGCCCACGCGCGGCGCGCCGGTCTCCGCAAGAAGCGGTTTCAGGATCGCCATTCCGCCTTTCATGGCGTTCGCGGCCAACAGCACTTCGGGTACAAAAAGGATACCGTCTCGGAAGTCGTTGCCTACGATGGTCATGCCACCAACGAGTGCCTCGGTCAGCACGCGATATGGGGCCCAGCCACGCTCCAGAAGAATGTCCACACCTTCTTCGATCTCTTCCTTTAGACCGTCGTACAGATCGTCGAACATCTGGGCGACAAGCTCTTCGTCGTCGAGCTCTGAAAGGATGATATCGTCTTCTTCATCAGACATCGCGCGCGGCTCCTTCTGCGTTCATCGCCAATAACTTAAACGCGTTATCGTTCCCTACGCGTAAACAGGCTGACACAATAGCGACAGTGGGAAGATCGCGCGCGACCCATGCAAATGCAGCATATCTTTATGAAATTGTTGCAGCGTTCTATATTTGTTCTATTTTTCGCTTATGCGGAATCAAGTTTCGGACAACGTCTTTGCAAAGGCCCTCGGACGAGGTGCGTCCGGTAACCCAAAAGGGCGCTTTCTGGCGCATGAGAAGGAAGCCCTGGATACCGGTTGGCAAATTGAAGAAGGCCCTGTCCTGCGCACCGAGTTGCGGCACGAACGGGCGCGCAAAATCATTACGAGAAATAGGTCTCCTGATCTGAGCTTTGATCGCTCCATCAATCCCTATCGTGGGTGCGAACATGGTTGCATCTACTGCTTTGCGCGGCCTTCACATGCGTTTATCGACCTATCGCCCGGCCTCGACTTTGAAACCAAGCTCACCGTCAAGCCTAACGCTCCCGATGCGCTCGAAAAGGAGCTTTCGCATCCACGCTATCGCCCGCAGGTAATGGCGATCGGGACGAACACGGACCCTTATCAGCCGGTCGAGCTCCGCACAGGTGTGATGCGCAAGTGTCTGAAGGTGTTGCGCGATTTCCGCCACCCGGTGGCGATCACGACCAAAGGCGCGTTGATTGAGCGTGACATAGATATCCTCTCCGAGATGGCCGCCGAGGGTCTCGCATCGGTTGGGATTTCGGTGACAACGCTGGACCCCGCACTTGCGCGTAAGATGGAGCCTCGCGTGCCCAGCCCCGCGCGACGACTGGCCAGTATCCGGCGTCTCAGCGATGCAGGGATACCTGTGCGCGTTTGTGCGTCCCCCATGATACCCGGCCTGACCGACCATGAACTCGAAGCGATCCTCGAGGCGGGTGCGCGGGCCGGGGCGCGCGCGGCAAGCTGGGTCATGGTTCGCCTGCCTTTCGAGGTAGCACAGCTTTTTCGCGACTGGCTGGAGCGCGAGGTACCAGGGCAGGCTGCGAAGGTTATAGGCCGCGTGCGCGAAGCTCACGGAGGGAAGGATTACGATCCGGCCTGGCACAAGCGAATGCGGGGGGAGGGGCTCTATGCCCAAATGATCGCGCAGCGCTACAAAGTAGCTACCGGACGCCTCGGACTTGCCGATGACATGCCACAACTGCGCACGGACCTCTTCCGCGTGCCGCCGAGGCCTGGGGATCAACTTACGTTGTTTTAGAAAGCAACCTTCTATCAAGCCGACAACCCGTGTTGCTTGTAAGGTTGTTGGCCGTTGTACGACCGAAAAACACTACGACCCGAGCGATCTTGTCGTAACGCGGCTGAGAGTCAGGCCGCCCTGCGGCGGCCGCGCCGTTGCCGTTCGGGCCTAGCACCGTCTGTCCCATCGCTTTCGCTGGAGAAGCCGCCGAGCGCGGCGGAAATCTTGTCGAGGGTCGGCACATCGTCCATGGGCGTCTCTTCCAACGCCGCACGCATCTTTTGCAGGTGCTCTGGCGTTGTGCCGCAGCAGCCGCCGATGATCGATGCCCCCGCATTCCGGGCAAGGATGGCATACTCGGCCATGAGCTCCGGCGTGCCATCATAGTGGATATGACCGTCGTGATACTTCGGGATACCCGCATTGCCCTTCGCGATAATCGGGCGCTTTGCATCCGCCTTAAATCCCAGAACTGTGCGCAAAAGGTCAGACGCCCCAACCCCGCAATTTGCTCCGAACGCCAAGGGCGGGTTGGGCAGGCGTTCTACCAACCGCGCGAGCTGGGGAGCGGTGAGGCCCATCATCGTACGCCCGGCGGTGTCAAAGCTCATCGTGCCACACCATGGCATGTCGGCACGCGCAAAGCCTTCGGCAGCGGCCTTGAACTCCTCCGCGGCAGAAATGGTCTCCAGCCACAGCACGTCAGCGCCCCCGGCCTTGAGACCCTCGGCCTGTTCATGGAAGATCTCCACCGCCAGCTCGTGGGTGAGTTCTCCCATCGGGGCCATGATTTCTCCGGTTGGACCCACCGAGCCCGCAACGATGACGTCGCGACCGGAGGCGTCCACGACGTCGCGACCGATTTCAGCACCGAGCTTCGAGAGCTCCCAGGCGCGCTTTTCGGCACTATGCAGACGCAAGCGGGAGGCGTTGCTGCCGAATGTATTGGTCAGGAAAAGGTCGGAGCCCGCATCGACGGCTCCACGGTAGAGTGCGCGGATCTTGTCGGTGGCAAGCTCGTTCCAAAGCTCCGGCGCATCGCCGCTTTCCAGGCCCATGTTGAAGAGATTTGTACCCGTGGCACCGTCTGCCAGAACCCAGCCCTGCG
>JBCCPQ010000196.1:0-5682 GCA_039024825.1 Pseudomonadota bacterium | reverse complement strand
GACGCAATTCTACGACTGGGTCGTGATGCGGGGGGGCAGCGTGGCCTTGCTCGCGATCTCGCTTCTCTGGCTGGAAGAGAAAACGATCAACGTCATGGGTCCGGTATTACCGACAATCCGTAACCTGATCGGGGTCTGAGGCGTCAGTTCAAGCGGGCAACCACGTAATCCGCCAGATCACTGAGCATGTCGCGCAATGGGTGATGCGGCACCTCGTTAAGTGAAGCCTTGGCCTTTGCCGCGTAATCCAGCGCCGCATCGCGCGTTCCGTCAAGCGCGCCGTTTTGGACCATGAGGGCCATCGCCTCCTCAAGATCGCCGTCGCGCTGGTCACCTTTTGCGATTGTCCGTTCCCAGAACGCCCGGTCGTTCGGCGTGGCAGCGATGGCTCGGATGACTGGCAACGTTAGCTTACGCTCCCTGAAGTCATCGCCGATGTTCTTTCCGATGTCGCCGCCGGTACCTCCGTAATCGAGCAAATCGTCAACCATCTGGAAGGCAATGCCGAGGGCGTCGCCATAGTCGAAGAGTCCGCGCACAACATTGTCCGGCTGGCCCGCAATAACGCCGCCGACTTCCGTCGCCGCAGAGAACAAAGCCGCAGTCTTGCCGCGGATCACCTGAAGGTAAATCTCCTCGCTCGTGTCGATTTTCTGCGCGACCGAGAGCTGTAGCACCTCGCCTTCAGCGATGGTAGCAGCGGCATTGGCCAAGATGTCCAAGACGCGCAGAGAACCGGTTTCCACCATCAACTGGAACGCGCGCGCGAACAGATAATCACCCACAAGCACGCTCGATTGATTATCCCACAAGAGGTTTGCCGTGGGCCGTCCGCGACGCTGTTGGCTTTCGTCAACAACATCGTCGTGGAGAAGCGTTGCTGTGTGAATGAACTCCACAGTTGCCGCCAAGTGGACGTGATAGGGCCCGTCATAGCCGCACATTCGCGCCGCCGCCAAAGTGAGCATCGGACGCAAACGCTTGCCGCCGGCTTCCACCAGATGTGCTGTTACCTCTGGGATGCGCGGGGCGTGCTCCGACGCCATTCGCTCTCGGATCAGGGTGTTGACGGCCTCAAGCTCCCACTGGAGCGCGTCTGCCATCCGCTCATGGGGTTTCGTGGCTGCATGATCGAGGCTCATCATAGGGCTCGCTTCTTCATCTCGACAGCGCCAACGAAGGCGCTTACCTCAGAGGATATGAGAGAAGTCCTGCGCACCAATGACCCAACTGTCATCGCCTTCGCCCAGGCCCTCCTTCAAGGCGAGGACATAGCGGTTTTCACGATGGACGCAAACATGAGCGTCCTTGAAGGCTCGATCGGAATATTGCCCCGACGTCTCATGGTTGCTGACCGTGATTTTTTCATGGCGCAGGCAGTCTTGCGCGACAATGACATCGACCTCGGTCAGTAAGGACGCCTTCCTTGGTGGGCGCGTCATCGCGTATCAGCCGCGTGGAGGGTACCGCGCTGGTGTCGACGCAGTAATCTTGGCCGCCGCCTGCCCGGCGCAAACAGGCGAAACTGTCCTGGAACTTGGCTGCGGCGTGGGCGTGGCAGCGATGTGTCTGACTGCCCGCACCGGGGCGGAGGTTACCGGTGTCGAGTTGCAGGCAGACTACGCATCTTTGGCGCGCCGAAATGGCATTGATGTGGTCGAAGCAGACCTCTGCATGCTGCCCGCCGACCTGCGCCAACGGCAATTTCACCACGTGATCTTCAATCCGCCGTACTTTGATCCCGCGCGCGGGGCTTCAGCCCCTGATGCCGGACGCCAGACCGCGCGCGCCGAGGCGACCCCGTTATGCGAATGGTTCAGCGTTGCGGTTAAACGGCTCAGGCCAAAGGGCTGCCTGACGATGATCCATCGGGCAGACCGCCTCCCCGACATCCTGGGTGCACTTCCGGCGGGCTTGGGCGGGCTGGAGCTGCTACCCCTGCAACCCCGCAAAGGACGCGCTGCGCATCTTGTCATACTGAAAGGGCGGAAAGATGCCCGGGCACCGTTTCGGCTGCACGCTCCGACGACCATACATGCGGCAGCGCGGCATGAAGGAGACAAGCCAGATTATACGGCCGAATTTAAGGGCATTCTCCAGGATGGCGCGGCTTTGGCCTTTCCCGATTAAACCTTCATCAACGATTGCAGCGCCAGACTACCCTCGCGCCCGCAGCGTGACAGACTCACCGCTTTGTGTTGTCATTCACGGGCTAACCATAAGGAGGTGTTACATGAGCTTGAATTCCCACTTGTCGGAACTGAAGCGCAAACATGAATCTCTTTCCGCGGCCGTCGAAACGGCGCAGCGGTCCCCGGGGGTCGATGACCTCGAAATCAAGCAAATGAAAAAGCAGAAGCTCAAGCTCAAACAAGAGATCGAGCGACTAACAGGCTAGTCCGCTGCGGCAGAGGCCCGCGCCGCGACAAGCGCGCCGCCCGCTATAAGAAGCGTGGCGACCAGCAAGGCGGGCGTGGGCTCTGCCAGTCCAGCGATGATAAGAAGCGCTGTAGATAAAAGAGGCGCGGCATAGCTCAGGACTCCCAAGAGTTGGATGTTCCCGCGCTTGACGCCGATGTCCCAGACAAAGAACGCAAGGCCGACGGGACCGAGGCCAAGGGCAATGACGGCGGCCCAAGTGATGGTGTCGGTTGGCCAAACCGTCGCCTCTACCGCCACGTGGGCGAGGCCAGAAATAACAGCACTTGCTAAGCAGAATACCGTCACCGCCGCCGTTGGTACGTCCTTGAAGCGCCGCGACAGAACCGAATAGCCGGACCATATAAGCGCGCAGGCAAGTGCCAGGAGATAGCCTGGCAAGGCATCCATCCCTCCGCCCAGCCGGCCGCCAATGAGCCAAGCCGCACCTGCAAATCCCATGACCGCTCCGACGAGATGACCAAACCGAAGCCTCTCCCCTGGAAGAAGGCCGGAAAGAAGCACGATGAGAAGCGGCCAGAGATACGCGATCAAGCCAGCCTCTGCAGGCGGGGCAGCACGCAACGCAGAAAAGTAAAAGAGGTGGTAGCCTGCCAGCCCTGCAGTGCCGAGGGCATAGGCCACAACTGGAACGCCTAGTAGCTGCCGCCACGCCCCCGTCACAAGCAACCAAAGCGCGCCCGCAATGCCGCCGACCGCGAAACACATAGCATTGAGCTGAAGCGGTGGGATGGGGGCCGCGCCCACCGTCAACACCGCGAGCATCGACCAAAGCAGCACGGCAACGCCGCCGAGTACAGTCGCCCGGATCATTGGATCTCGCGGACGTCGAAGCCCTCTGCCAGCTCGCGTGTCTTTTCGATCTCCGCAAGAATCCATTCCCGAAAGGCCTTGATCTGAGGCCTGTTCTCGAGGCCCTCCGGGCAAATAAAACGGAAGCGCGCACCAGTGTTGAGGGCGATCCGGTAAGGCGCAACAAGTCGTCCCTCCGCGATGTCTTTGATGCAGAGCGCGCGCCGCCCAAGGACAACCCCAACCCCGGCGAGGGCGGCATCCGTAGCATGGTCCGCCTGACTGAATGTCGGCCCGTGGACCTCTGGTGGCGCTACACCCACCGCGCGAAACCATGCCGCCCAGTTCGGATTTGGCTCAAGGAAATCTATCGACAGGTCAGTGATGAGCGGCGCTTCGCGAAGCGACTCTATCGTTGGATATTTCTGAGCGAGCTCTGGCACCATGACCGGCGTGACCCATTCGCGCGCCAGTGGCAGGGTGAAAAGCCCCCTCTCCTCCCCGCCGGTACCAAACCGGATAGCCACGTCCACCGCGTCGCGATTGAAATCCATCATTCTGAGGCTGGCGGAGAAGCGAAGTTCAATTTCGGGATGAGCTTGCGCAAATTCAAAGAGCCTTGGCGCGAGCCATTTGGCCGTGAAAGCTGGGCCTGCCGTAACGGTAAGATTTGATTGATCTGTCAAGCGCCGGACTGCGCGCCACGCGCCTTGCAAAGCGGCAAATCCGTCGCTGCATCCAGGCGCTAGAGTGCGCCCTGCCTCGGTCAGTTCTACCGCACGGTTAAGACGGCGAAAGACAGGCTCACCCAGGTGCTCCTCCAGGCTTTTGATCTGAAACGACAATGCGGCTGGTGTTACGCTTAGCTCATCCGCGGCCTTCGCGAAGGACATGTGCCGCGCGGCAGCTTCAAAGGCGCGAAGGGCGGTGAGAGGAGGCAGGCGATCAGGCACAGTCACACAAGTATATCTTATGTGAAAGCTGAACAAGTCTCGTTTGTTGAAATCGCGGCGATGCCCCATCTCTGGGACAAGGAAACGAACCCCATGCCCAGATAGGAGGCCCCGATGCTCGAAGTTGCTACGTCCGAAGCCCACCGTGAAGCCCTTGCCCGTGCCCATGCTGAGCGCGCCAAGGTTATGAATGAGATTTTTGTTTGGATCGGGTCGTTCTTTTCGTCCCGTAAGTCTGCTCCGGTCGCCTCAGCAGCCTAATCGCTGCAGCGTGACCGAACAGAACGGGCCGCCCCCTTACCCGGGGGGCGGCCCTTTTCTTTGCCTAAACGAAGAACTGCGCGCCGTTTGCGGACAGCGTCGAGCCTTTGATGAAGCCACTGTCCTCGCTCGCAAGGAAAGAAACACACTTCGCGATCTCATCGGGCTCACCCAAACGACCGGCCGGAATCTGGGCGACAATCTTGTCGCGGATGGCCTCGTCAATCGCCATAACCATCTCAGTCGCGATATAGCCAGGGCAGATTGCATTGGCTGTTATCCCTGCCCGCGCACCTTCGTGCGCGAGGGATTTCACGATGCCAAGGTCGCCTGCCTTCGTTGCGGCATAGTTCACCTGGCCGAACTGGCCTTTCTGGCCGTTGATGGATGAAATGACGATTACGCGGCCGAACTTGCGTTCACGCATTCCTGGCCAGACGGGGTGGACCGTGTTGAAGACGCCGGTGAGGTTCGTGTCGATGACCTCGTGCCACTTCTCGGGCGTCATCTTGTGGAAAGGCGCGTCGCGCGTGATACCGGCATTGGCCACGACTGTGTCGATAGGCCCAAGATCAGCTTCGACCTCCGCTATGCCCGCTTTCGAGCTGGCGTAGTCGGCCACGTTCCACTTGTAGGTCTTGATACCGGTTTCATCGGTGAATTTGGCTGCGGCTTCGTCATTCCCGGCGTAGGTGGCCGCGACTGCGTAGCCTTTGGATTTGAGCTCTTTCGAGATAGCGGCTCCGATACCACGGCTTCCGCCAGTGACGAGTGCAATGCGGGACATGTATGCCTCCTTTATTTTAGTGGGTCTTCGAGGGCAGAGCGAGGAATACGCGCCCTACCCCGTTGGTTGGTTTTCGGCTGAAATGCGTGGTTCAAGTACCGGGCGTGTTACGGGCGCTCAAGGCACATGGCAACGCCCATGCCGCCCCCGATGCAAAGCGTGGCGAGGCCCTTCTTTGCGTCACGTCTCTTCATCTCGAACAGTAGAGTGTTGAGGATGCGCGCGCCAGAGGCCCCAATCGGATGCCCAATGGCAATTGCGCCACCGTTCACGTTCACGATGGACGGGTCCCAACCCATGTCCTTGTTTACAGCGCATGCCTGGGCCGCAAAGGCTTCGTTTGCCTCCACGAGATCAAGGTCGTCTACTTTCCAGCCGGCCTTCTCCAGCGCTTTGCGGGAGGCATGTATGGGGCCAACGCCCATGATCGACGGGTCGAGACCCGCCGTG
>JBCCPQ010000195.1:0-5727 GCA_039024825.1 Pseudomonadota bacterium | reverse complement strand
GGCAAAATCGCCGGAGAATTTGATGCCCCCGTCTGCAATGACTGGCACGTCGCCCGCAGCCGCAGCGCAGTCGAGAATGGCAGTGAGCTGGGGTACACCCACGCCGGCGACCATGCGGGTCGTGCAGATCGAACCCGGCCCGATGCCCACCTTTACCGCATCAGCACCTGCATCAATCAGAGCCCGCGTCGCCTCTCCAGTGGCCACGTTGCCTGCTACGACCTGAACTTCATTTGATAGTGTCTTGGCCCGTTTGACAGCCTCTGCCACGCCTGCGGAATGTCCGTGGGCTGTATCAATGACGATCATATCGACGCCTGCATCCACAAGCTGCTCGGACCGTTCAAAACCAGCATCGCCCACGGTGGTCGCTGCTGCTACCCGCAGACGGCCCAGATGGTCCTTGCAGGCAGTGGGGTTCAGCACCGCCTGTTCCGTATCCTTGAGCGTCAGAAGCCCCGTAAGTGCGCCGTACGCGTCTGTGACCAGGAGTTTCTCAATGCGACGCGCCTTCATGAGGGAGATAGCTTCCTCCCGGTCGGCGGGTTCGTTGAGGATTGCAAGGTCCTCTGATGACATCATCACCGACACGGGCGTGTCGTCGGAGGCAGCAAAGCGCATGTCGCGGTTTGTGACGATGCCCACAACCCGCCGGCGGTCATCTACGACCGGGAAGCCAGTGAACCCGTAGCGTTCGGTCAGGGCTTTCGCGTCCGCTTTGGTCTGGTCGGGGCTGAGCGTCACGGGGTTGTAGACGATCCCGCTTTCGAAGCGTTTCACGCGGGCCACTTCGCGGGCCTGCTCTTCCACGGAAAGGTTTCGATGGATGACGCCCATGCCCCCTGCTTGAGCCATGGCAATGGCCATGCGCGCCTCAGTCACCGTATCCATGGCAGAGCTCAAAAGCGGGATATTGAGCGCTATGGCTTTCGTTACCCGCGTCCTCGTATCCGCTGTGGACGGCAGGACCTCGGATGCACCGGGTACGAGAAGGACGTCATCGAAGGTGAGCGCCTCGCGAATCTCCATGGAATACCTCCGGGTGGGAGCCTCGATTGGCGCTTTGCCCTCGCACGAAATGGAGGGAATGGAAAGGGCGCGGACGCAAGATATTGCGGGCGTCCGAGCTCTTCGCAGTGCCGGATGCCTCCGGCGGAAGTACAAAGCACAAAGAAAACGGGACCTGTCGATTTCTTGGGAGGTTGTTGCCACTTTCTGGTTCGGGATGCGCGCCGTTCTGACGGTGTTGAACATCATTATGACGGGTTTGAATTGGTTAGGCGCTGCGCAGACGCGTATCTGGGATGGAGACCATTAGGAGAGCGCCATGCCATCCGATCCACTCGTCGTCTTTACACCGTCCGGTAAACGCGGCCGCTTTCCCGTGGGCACGCCTATCCTCACGGCGGCTCGGCAGCTCGGCGTGGACCTCGACAGCGTGTGCGGTGGCCGCGGCATCTGCGCGAAGTGCCAGGTGCACCCCATGTCGGGTGAGTTCCCAAAGCACGGCGTCACTGTAAGCGAAGATGCCATGAGCCCTTGGAACCTCGTGGAAGAACGCTTCAAGCAAAAGCGCGGAATGCTTGATGGTCGCCGTCTGGGCTGCCAGGTCACGGTGCAGGGCGACCTCGTAGTGGACATCCCTGCGGACAGTCAGGTCCATAAGCAAGTCGTTCGAAAGCGCGCTGAGGTGCGGGATATAACCCTCAACCCGGCCGCGCGCCTGTTCTACGTTGAGGTTGCGGAGCCGGACATGCATGATCCCTCCGGTGATCTGGAGCGGGTGAAGGCGGCACTGCAAGCGCAGTGGGGCCTAGATCAGGTGGTGGCTGATCTTCATATCCTACAGGTGCTTCAGCCCACGCTCCGCAAGGGCAGCTGGAAAATCACTTGCGCGATCCACCTTGGCGATGAGGAAAACGCGCCGCGCATCATGCAGGTCTGGCCCGGTTTCTACGACGGTACCGTTTACGGCGTGGCGGTGGATCTAGGCTCCACGACGATTGCGGCGCATCTTTGCGATCTGGCGACCGGCGATATCCTTGCCTCCTCAGGCCTGATGAACCCGCAAATTCGCTTTGGCGAGGACCTCATGAGCCGCGTGTCCTACGCGATGATGAACGAGCGTGGCGACCAAGAGATGTGTCAGGCCGTTCGGGAGGGGATGGATGCCCTCCTCACGCAGCTCGCCACCGAGGCTGGCATCGACAAGAAACTGATCGTCGACCTCGTCTTTGTCTGCAACCCGGTGATGCATCACCTTCTCCTCGGGATTGACCCTTTTGAATTGGGTCAGGCGCCCTTTGCTTTGGCGACATCAGATGCTCTTCGGCTCCGCGCGCGTGATCTCGAGCTTGCCATTCATCATTCCGCCCGTGTTTACATCCTGCCCTGCATCGCGGGCCATGTTGGCGCGGACGCGGCCGCCGTTGCGCTGAGCGAGGAGCCAGACCAGAGCGATGACCTCGTTTTGATCGTGGACGTCGGCACGAATGCGGAGATCATCTTGGGCAACAAGTCGCAAGTCCTCGCCTGCTCCTCTCCGACAGGACCCGCTTTTGAGGGCGCGCAGATCACCAGCGGTCAGCGCGCAGCGCCGGGGGCCATTGAGCGGGTGGAGATAGACGCCGTCACCAAGGAACCCCGTTTCCGCGTCATCGGTTGTGACCTGTGGTCGGATGAGGCGGGCTTTGCGGAGGCCACTGCCACCACAGGGGTAACCGGCATCTGCGGTTCCGGCATCATTGAGGCCATTGCTGAGATGCGGCTTGCGGGCATCGTGGACGCGTCGGGCCTCATTGGATCGCCGGTGCAGACCGGGACGCAACGGTGCGAAGCGGATGGGCGTACATTTGCCTACCTTCTGCATGATGGAACCGCAGCGGGCGGGCCACGCATCACAGTCACCAACCCTGACATCCGGGCGATCCAGATGGCCAAGGCCGCGCTCTACTCCGGCGCTCGGCTGTTGATGGACAAAGTAGGCGTCGATCACGTGGATCGCGTCGTCCTCGCAGGTGCGTTTGGCGCACATATCTCGGCCAAACACGCCATGGTGCTGGGCATGATCCCCGACGCGCCGCTCGACAAGGTGACGAGCGCGGGGAATGCTGCGGGCACCGGCGCACGCATCGCCCTCCTCAATCGTGACAAACGGGCCGAGATCGAAGACACCGTCAAAAGCATTCACAAGATCGAAACCGCTATCGAGCCCCGCTTTCAGGAGCACTTCGTGAACGCCTCCGCCCTGCCCAACAGCGCCGACCCTTTCCCGATCCTGAACAGCATCGTGAACCTTCCCGAGGTCAGCTTCCAAGCAAGCGCCGACACGTCCCGGCGCAGGCGGCGGCGCGCGTAGCTGCTCACCCAGTAAACGCGCTTGGCGCCACGTAGGTTTGGTGCTTGGTCATATTCTCACTTGTTACCGGCATCGCCCGCAAACCGGGCTGAATTGAACCTTTATGGTGTCGTTGAATGTTCAACGGCTTAGGCCAGAGGTACGATCTTCTTTTCCCCATAACCGATTGATATCAGTGATATTTTTCTGATCTTCAAAAAAGAAAGCCAAGTTTATCAATGTTCTACGAAGGAACCGGCCTGCCTTGACCTGAAAGCGCTCCGATTCTGCGTATCTTCACTTTTGTGCCCGGTTGGGCGTCGAATGTCTCAGAAGACGACGAGCGTTCGAGCAAGAAAAGGAGAGAGCAGCATGCGTGACGAAACATATCGAGTTCTCATGATCGCTCTGATGACGGCGTCTGTCGTTGTTGCGATTATCGCGTTGATCGCGGGTCTTTAGTAGACTGAGTTCGGATGGGCCCCGGGCGGAAGCGCCCGGGGTATTTTTCTTAGGCTACGAAATTAGGTCTCCGGTTCCAGGGAATACCGCACAAGATTAAGGCGGATGCGCAATCCTAGGGCGAAAACGACAGGAGAAGCCTTGCGATCCTCCGCGATAGACGCCTAACTCACGCGGTACTTTCGTGGGGAGACATCATGCTTAGACACATCATTACCGCAGCAGCGCTTGTGGCCGGAACCTCGGCTTTTGCAGGCGGACATGCGACTGAAATGCCGTTTGCGCTGGACTGGAAGTTCGAGGGTCCTTCGGCGCCGTACTTCAAAGCCATCGACGAAGGCTTTTTTGAAGAGGCCGGTCTGGCCGTCGAGATCTCCGCAGGTCAAGGTTCGCTTGACGCCATCCCAAAGGTCGCGACCGGTGCCTTCCCGATTGGCTTTGCCGATATCAACTCCCTCATCAAGTTCCTCGACCAGAACCCGGGCGCGCCGGTGACGGCGGTGATGATGATCTACGACAAGCCGCCGTTTGCGGTCGTCGGCCGTAAGTCGCTGGGCGTAGAAGTGCCAAAAGACCTTGAGGGCAAAGTCCTGGGTGCGCCACCGCCGGACGGGGCCTGGGCGCAGTTTCCAGCCTTTGCATCGGCTAACGACCTAGACGTCGATGCCATCACGGTGGAGCCTGTGGGCTTCCCGACGCGCGAACCCATGCTTGCCGAAGGCAATGTCGCCGCCATCACGGGCTTCAGCTTCTCAAGCTATCTGAACCTCGTCCGTCTTGGTGTGCCGGAGGACGACATCTCCACCATCCTCATGGCGGACTATGGCCTTGATCTCTATGGCAACGCGATCATCGTGAATACCGACTTTGCTGCCGAGAATGGGGAGCTGGTTACCGGTTTTCTTGGGGCAGTTGCCAAAGGTTGGGCTGCTGCCATCGCGGATCCTGATGCGGCTGTGATGTCTCTTATTGAGCGCAACCCTGCGGCCGACGCCGCACTGGAGACCCGACGCCTTCAGCTTTCCATCGATGCCAACGTGGCCACGGACTATGCCATGGCGAACGGCATCGGAGGGGTGGATGCGGATCGTTTTGCCTCCGCCATCGAACAGCTCAAGGAGACCTATGAGTTCCAGAATGACCCAACGCCGGATCTCTACTTTGACGCGTCGTTCCTGCCTGCCGCAGAAATGCGGATGCTGAAGTAAAGCCTTGTGGGGCCCCGGCACTCGGGGCCTCATCCCGCCATGACAAACCTCATCGAGATCAAGGGCGTAACCCACGCCTACGCAACCAAAGCGGGCCCTCTCCCGGTACTGGATGACCTGAACATCGCGGTACCAGAGGGGGACTTTGCCGCTGTCGTCGGTCCATCGGGTTGCGGGAAATCCACCCTTACCCGCCTTGTGGCAGGCTTGATGAAGCCTGATGAGGGAGAGGTCTTGCTCCATGGGGAACGCGTCACTTCCCCCCGTTCGACGGTGGGAATGGCGTTCCAGAATCCTGTGCTGCTGGAGTGGCGCACTATCCTGGACAACGTAATCCTGCCGCTGGAGATCGTGCCCAACAAGATGAGCCGCACTGAAAAGGAAGCCCGTGCGCGGGAGCTTCTGGAGCTTGTTGGTCTTACTGGCTTCGAGGATAAGCGCCCGCGCACGGGCTTCCTTTTCAGTGCGGCTCATCTTGTTGGGCACGATCTCCAGCGGCAGGATTACGTTATCCAGGATCGTGCGCCACTCCAGCAGCACAGGATTCTGGAACGCCATTCCCACCGTCGAACGGGGAGAGGTGACGCGTTCCCCATGGAGCCAGACCTCTCCCTCATCAGGCTTCATCAAGCCTGCCACAAGGCGGGTAAGGGTGGATTTCCCGCAACCCGATGGACCGACGACAGCGGCAAAGTCCCCCTCTGGTACCGCGATGTTCAG